>JBNMND010000001.1:0-49705 GCA_051274975.1 Planctomycetota bacterium
TAGGCGTTGTTGCCGTCGCGGTTGGCGAGCGCTGCGTTAGGCAGGCTGCCACGGGCGACGACCAGCGTGTTGCCGAACGAGTCGGACACGGGACGACGCGCGCCGCGATGGTCGGTCCAGCCTTCAAACTCGTGCTCGGATTGAGCGCGAACCTTCGGTTGGAAGTCCATGTCGAGCACGAGGTGCACGGGTGGCTTTTCGCTGGGGAAGCCGCGGAACTTGTCGCAGCTCGTGAGAGCAACGAGCGCCAGCGACGCGACAGCCAAGGTGGTCTTGCTAATGCGTGCCATGGTTAGTCCTCGATGACCTCAACGTTTGCGCCGCCGATGCCTTGCAGGAACTGCACGGTCGCTTGGCTGTCGAACTTGGGGTCCGTCGCTTCGATCGACAGGAAGAACTTGTCGTCGGTGACGCGATGGATGGTGCTGTGCGCGAAGATCGGGTGGTGCAAGCGCGGCAGTCGGTTGAGACCGAACATGCCGAACACTGCGCCGAGGCCGGACAGCAGAATCATCAGCTCGAACGTGATCGGGATGGTCGACGGCCACGCGTAGGGCTGCTTGCCGGACACCCAGATCGGGTAGTCGTAGGCGTTCATCCACCACATCATCAGCTGCGCCAGGCAGATGCCCGTTAGACCGCAGCAGACCACGATCCAGCCGAGGCCGGATTCGGAGTGATTGAGCACCTTGTCGAGGCCGTGCACCGGGAACGGCGTGTGCGCGTCGGTGCGCGTGTAGCCCTCGGCGGTGACCTTCTCACATGCGTGGTAGATCGATGCTGCGGAGTCAAACTCTGCCACGGCGCCCCACTTGTTGTTGGTAGTCATCAGTGGATCCTTAGTGAGCAGCCGAGTCGGCGTTGCCATGGTCGTCGTGACCATGGTGCGGGTTCGCTTGCGGCATCACGCCCTTCACTTCGCTGATCGCGAGGATCGGCAGGAAGCGGCAGAACAGCAGGAACATGGTGAAGAACAAGCCGAACGAGCCGACGTAGGTCAGGATGTCGATCAGCGTCGGGCTGAAGTAAGCCCAACTCGAAGGCAGGAAGTCGCGGTGCAGCGACGTGACCGTGATCACGAAGCGCTCGAACCACATGCCGATGTTGACGAAGATCGAGATGATGAACAGCACCATCGGGTTGCGTCGTAGCTGACGGAACCAGAAGAACTGCGGGCTGATCACGTTGCAGCTAACCATGATCCAGTAGGCCCATGCGTAGGGACCAAAGGCACGGTTGATGAACGCGAACGACTCGTATTCAGCGCCGGAGTACCAAGCGATGAAGAACTCCATCGCGTAGGCGTAGCCAACCATCGTGCCCGTCAAGAGCAGGACCTTGGCGATGTTGTCCAGGTGGTTGAGCGTGATCAGTTGATGCAGGCCCAGCCACTTGCGCGCCGGAATCATCAGGGTCAGCACCATGCCGAACCCTGAGAAGATGGCGCCGGCAACGAAGTACGGCGGGAAGATCGTCGTGTGCCAACCCGGCAGCAAAGACACTGCAAAGTCGAACGAAACGATCGAGTGCACGGACAGCACGAGCGGGGTGCTGATGCCTGCGAGGATCAGGTAGGCCTTCTCGTAGTGCATCCAGTGACGGTTACTACCGTGCCAGCCGAACGAGAAGATGCCGTAGATCCGCGAAGCAATCTTGCGGCCCTGTTGGGAGGCGCGGTCGCGGAAGGTCGCAAGGTCAGGGATGAGACCGATGAACCAGAACAGCGCCGAGATCGTGAAGTAGGTCGAGACCGCGAACACGTCCCAGAGCAGTGGCGACTTGAAGTTCGGCCACATCGACATCTGGTTCGGGATCGGGAAGACCCAGTAGATGACCCAGATACGTCCGACGTGGATGGCCGGGAAGATACCGGCCGCCATGACGGCGAAGATGGTCATCGCCTCGGACGCCCGGTTGATCGATGTGCGCCACTTCTGCCTAAACAGGAAGAGCACAGCACTGATCAACGTTCCGGCGTGACCGATACCGATCCAGAAGACGAAGTTGACGATTGGCCAACCCCATCCAACGGGAACGTTGTTACCCCAGACACCGATGCCGGTGAATACGAGGTAACCGATCATGGCACCGAGGTTCGCCAAGAGCGCGATCGCGATTCCGAACATCAGATACCAACCGCGCGGCGTCTTACCTTCGGCAGGCGCAGCGATGATGTTGGTTACCGAGGCGAAGTCGTGACCGCCTTCGACGAGGGGAGCCCGGAAGAGTGGGTTCTCCGGCTCGTCGACGATGTTTGGATCGACAGGAATGGCTGTCATCGAAATCAGGCCTTGGAGAGTTCGGGGTTCGGGTTGCGCACGCGACCCAGGTAGGTCGTGCGTGGCTTCGTATTCAGTTCGGAGAGCAACCCGTAGTTAAGGTCGCTACCGCGTAGCTTCGCGACCTTGCTATCGGTCTCGATGATGTTGCCGAAGGTGATCGCCTCGGTCGGGCAAGCTTGCGCGCAAGCTGTGGTGACCTTGATCATCTGTGGCCCGTCGCCAACCTTGGTTGCGTTGAGCTTCGCGTCGATGCGGCCACCGTTGATGCGTTGCACGCAGTAGGTGCACTTCTCCATCACGCCGCGGCTACGAACGGTGACGTCCGGGTTGAACGCCATCTGCTTCGTATCAGGCACGTGCCCGATGTAGTCGAGGTAGTTGTAGCGGCGCACCTTGTAGGGGCAGTTGTTGCTGCAGTAGCGAGTGCCGATGCAGCGGTTGTAGACCATGTCGTTCAGTCCATCGGGACTGTGCGTGGTCGCAGCAACCGGGCAAACCGACTCACACGGCGCGTTCTCGCATTGCATGCAAGGCACCGGCATGTTCGAGACCTCAGGGTCATCGATCATCTTGAGGTTGTCGTCTTGGCGCGAGCTGAAGTAGCGGTCTGCACGGATCCAGAACATCTCGCGGTTACGCGCGACTTGGATCTTGCCGACCATCGGGATGTTGTTCTCGGCGACGCAAGCAGCGACGCAAGAACTGCAACCGGTGCAGGCGTTGAGGTCGAAGACCATTCCCCACTGGTAGTCCGAGCGACGAACGCGTTCGTCCTTACTCTCCTTGCCGTCGAGGTAGCCACGCTCTTCCCAGAGCGACTTGTTGATGTCCTTCTCGACCTTGTCCTGCAAACGAGCAGCTTGGTCGAGCGGCGACATCTTCGGCGCCCACTTGGGGTCCTTCGCGTTGGTCGCCGCGTCGGTTTCGCGAATCAGTGCGCGACCGGCCATCGTGCCGTGCTCTTGCGTGCACACCAGCGAGTGACTGCCGGAGCCACGGCCGACGCTGGCGCCGGTCAGGATCCATTGGCTCGATGTGGTGCGCAATGGGTAGGCGTCGAAGCCCGACTTGTGCGCGACCTTGTAGTGCGAGTTCTCTTCTTCGTTGAATCGGCCCCAGCCCAGGAAGATCGAGATGCTGTCGTTGGCGTGACCGGGAAGGATCCAAGCCGGGATGTCGACCTGCTTGCCGCCGTTCGCGGTGATGGCGAGCATGTCGCCGTTCTCAACGTTGAGTTGCTTCGCCGTTGCCATGCTGAGCATGGCGGCGTTGTCCCAGCTGAGCTTGGTCAGCGGATCGGGAAGCTCGGCCATCCACGAGTTGTTGGCGTAGCGACCGTCACCCATCTTCGGGCAACCGCGCAGCACAACTTCGATACCTTCGCTCTTCTTGTAGGAGCTAACGCTTGCGGCGATCGCGCCGGCGTTGACCGATGCGGTCGCGGTGGCGAATGCCGTGCCAGCGACGACACCTTCGTGCAGCGCGGTCGGCCACCAGCCTTTTTCGAAGTCGGTCCCGCCGATGGTCGCTCGCCAGTGCTGCTTGACCAACTCGTAGCCGAAGACAGTGTCGCGGCTTTCCGCGAGCGTCTCGAAGCTTGCGCTGTCGGTCGTGTCCTGGTTGAGGAACGACAGGAACTCGAGTGCCGAGACGCCACCGTGCAACGGTGCGATCAGCGGTTGCTGCAGCGAGAGCGTGCCGTCATAGCTGAGCGCGTCGCCCCATGCTTCGAGGTCATGCGCCATCGGCAGGTGCCAATCGCAGTGGCGACCCGTCTCATCGTCGTAAAGACCGATGTGAATGGTCGTCGCCGGCTTCTTGTCGTGAAGCAGCTTTTTGAACTCGAGGTCAGCCGGAGCATCGAGCACCGGGTTGGTGCCGAGGAAGACCAGCGTCTCACAGGTGCCGGCTTGCATCGCCGCGGCGAGCTCTTGCAACTGCGCGGTGCAGTTGCTTGGCATGCCAGCTGGCGTGTCGGTCATCGTGACCGTCTTGCCAACGTTGCCGAGCTTCGCATTGATCGCGTGAACGATCGCGTGCACTGCGGGCGACTGAGTCGGGCCAGCGATGACGATGCTCTTGCCGGCGGCGGTCAGCAGGTCCTTGGCGATGATCTCAAGCCACTTCTTACCGCCCTTCTCGAACGTCGAAACGTCGTGTGAGGAGAGCGACGTCGCGAGGTCGCTGCCACCACCGACACCGAGTGCCTTGGCGAGGGCGAAGACTACGGCGGGGATGTCGCTGCTCTTGGTGCGGAAGCGGTGATCGGCTGCCGTGCCGGTCGTCGAGAAGATCGACTCGACGGAGTAGAGGCGGTTGAGGTTCTTGGCTTCGCGGCGACGTGAGGCCCACGCGCGAGCGTTGGCGAGGTTGTTGCCGTCGGTAGCGAGGAAGTCACTGTCGAGCGACAGCACGACGTCCGCCTTGGCGAAGTCGTAGTTGGTCGCCATCGACTTGCCGAACGCCATCTCCGCGCCTTGCAACTCGTTGTCGCGGTGCAGCGCCGTCCACGTGTGGAACTTGGCCTTCGGGAAGCTGCCATCCTTAATGCGCTTAACTGCTGCTAGCAGGGAAGGCGACGTGCTCGGCGGCATGCAGATGTGCAAGCCGGCGCCTTGCTTGGCGAGCAAGTCGGACGAGGCGGTTTCTAGCCAGCTGGGCTTCGGGTGGTCGGAATCCAGGTCCGTGCCTATGCCGAGCTCTGCCCAGACGTCGACGGCATGGCCACCGTGAGCTGCGGCACCATGATCATCGTTGCTGTGCGCTGTGGTGTGCGCGTTGCGAGCGTGACGGCTGCGGTTGGGATCGTAGAGCTGCAGCAGTTCGGCCTGCAGTTGCAGGTCCGCGCCGCCGAGGCTGCTCGGGTGCATCGGGTTGCCTTCGATCTTGGTCGGGCGACCGTCGTTGCTCTTGACGAGAACGCCGATGCCGTAGCCGTTGCGATGGATCGTCGAGGCGTAGTGCTGTGCGATGCCAGGCTTGAAACCTTCCGGCCGCTTCGTGAACGGCAGGATCTTGGTTTCAGGCTTGCGGCAGCTGGTCATGCCAGCGAGCGCGACCGACGCGGCAATTGCGCCGAGGAAACCACGCCGCGAAACGTCGTCGGGAGCCTCGGTAATGCCTTCGGGGAACTCGCGCGATAGCACCTCTTGGAACTCTTCCGAGTTCTCGAGTTGCCCGATACTGCGCCAGTAAGTCGGCTCTCCAGTTGTGGCCGTGGTAGCTGTGGCCTGGCTAGTTGTGGCCTGGCTAGCTGGGGCCTGGTTCCCGGGGGAAGTCTGGTTCATCGTCTGTTCAAGACCGGGGGTAAGCGGTCCCGTTTCGTGTGTACCTGTCATCGGTGGCACGCTGAGCAGTGGACTGGCGGGTTGAGGGCGGGCTCGTCACCGACGAGCAGCTGCTTGGCTGCTGCGATCGACTCAGGCGTCGCTTCCCAATCCATCTTGGTGACGGACACGTCCAGCGGGCGAATGTGCTCGCTCGGGTCACGGTGGCACTCGAGGCACCAACCCATGCTGAGCGGCTCGACCTGACGGACGATTTCCATCTGGTCAACACGGCCGTGGCAGCTGGCGCAGCCAACGTTCGCGCGCATGTGCACCGCGTGGTTGAAGTAGGCGAAGTCGGGCAGCAAGTGCACCTTGACCCACTCGATTGGTTTATCGACTCGCACGCCATCGACTTCCGCGAAGGCCGACCGCAAGCCCTCGAGCTTGACGCTGTCCTTCTTGATCACCTTGTGGCAGCCATAGCACGTTTCCGCATCGGGGATCGACGCGGTAGCGCCGTCTTCCACGTTGCGGTGGCAGTAACGGCAATCCATACCCAACGTGCCCGCGTGCAGCTTGTGGCTGTACGCGATCGGCTGATAGGGCTGGTACCCGACGTCAGTGTGCTCCGGTGAGAACCAGAAAGAGACGACGAGGACTACGAACAAGCCTGCGCTACCCGCACCAAGTGCGAGGAAGGCAGGAACTTTGTTGGTCCACTTGGGAAACAGTACGGTCAAGGTAGATCCCCTCCGCGGTGGGGATGAATTGCGGTCGCAGGAAACTCGACGCGAATGCGCCGAAATTGAGCGCGCGTGTGGGCCGCCCTGAGTGGGTTTCCACACAACCTTGAATACCGGTTAGCTGTGTGGGACCTACTGCAGGGGCACGCGCAGTCAGCCCAGAGGGCAACTCATGTAAAAGATCGCCCCCATGGGGTCAATTTCAGAGTTACGAGATTCCCTCTTGAAGGCGGGTAAGACGCCGACCGTCAATGACCTGCACTAGATGTTGTGGTCTGGGGTCGCTACTACCAGTCGATGTGGGAGCGGACAAACTTGGCAATCTCTGGCAGCGTAAGATCTTGTGCCAGAGGATTGGGGTGTGGGTCGGCTGGAGTGACCCACAAGTCTGCAGAATTGGTCTCTTTTAGCGCCGGGAGCACATCGAGCAGCGGGATGTCCGCCTCTTTGAGGTCGGCCGCGACCAAGTCGTGGATCTTCTGCCAGGGGTAATACTGACCCGGACCGAGGCCCTGAAGGAAGGGCCAGATGACGACCAGGAACGGGATGTCCCTTTCGGTGCACCATGACTTGGCTTCACGCATACGCTTCTGCGGAATACCCTGTGCCCACATTGCTTTCCAGGGTCGGTTCTGGTCGCAGATGCCGCCGAGCTTTGCCTGCTCTTCCGGGATGTCGAGCAGCTCCTGCACCCAGTCGCGGGAAGGGTCGAGGTCGAGGGGGTTGCGGCCAAGGGCGCCCCTGGCGAGGTCGATCAGCTTGATGCCGGTCGGTTGCACGTGATCGATGAAGTTGAGGCCGCTGCTAGGCAGCAGATCGTTGAGGCACAGGGTCAGGATGACGGCGTCCGGCGAGTACTTGTGGAAGCGTCGCTTGAGACCGTTGACATACTCGTCGACGCAGACGGTCCCTGATGCACCACAGTTAACTGTGCGCACGTCTCCTTTGTCTTTGCGCAAGTCGTCTTCGAGCATGCGCACCCATCCCTGCTCGACCGGGATGCCCCACCCAAAGGTAAAGGAGTCGCCAATGCAGACGATTCGGCGTTGGCCAGCGGGTTTGGCGTACTTGATCTCTTCGCGCTCGCGCAGGCCGTCGAAGTTGATGCGGTTGATGACGCGGCCCTGCTCATCGAGCCAGTCGCGCTTCAAGACGTCGTTGTCGGTGTAGGTGATATAGAACGTCTTGCCCGGTGCGAACATGTGTCGGGAACGCGGCTTTGGCCCGCGCACCGGCACGACCAGACCGCGCTTAGCAGCTTCTATCAGGTCCTTCACTGGCTCGCCGGCACCGTCCGCGTAGCCGATGGCACCGATGGCTCGCGCCTCGGGAACTAGGACCCTGGCGACGAGTTCCGCCAACCCGAGGGCAACGAACGTCGCGATGCCGAGTGCCAGCATCAGCACGAGTGGGCGGGGGCGCTTGCGGGCCGGCTTCGTCATGTCGCTACAGTAGCTCGGACGTTGTTCTTTGGTCAGTGGGCATTTTCACGTGGTACCGTTGGTCGTATCCGGCAGCATGGTCCGCTCGGAAACCACGCCTCGCCTCATGCCGACTCACATTCTAGGTATCTCCGCCTTCTACCACGACTCAGCCGCAGCTCTCCTGTGCGATGGCGAGATCGTTGCGGCTGCACAGGAAGAGCGCTTCACCAGGAAGAAGCACGATCCGGCGTATCCCAAGAAGGCCGTTGAGTTCTGTCTCGATCAGGCCGGCATCAAGGCGCCGGACATCGACTTCGTCGCGTTCTATGACAAGCCGATCCTGAAGTTCCATCGGTTGATTGAGACCTACATGGCGTTCGCGCCGGTCGGTTTGAAGTCGTTCCGCAAGTCGATTCCGGTGTGGCTCGGCGAGAAGCTGCACATGCGGCGCAAGCTGACCAAGGAGCTCGGCTGCAAGCCGAAGAACCGCTACGTCTTCCCGGAGCATCACGAGAGTCACGCGGCCTCCGCGTTCTTCCCGTCGCCGTTTGAAGACGCGGCCATCATCACGATGGATGGTGTCGGTGAGTGGGCGACGACGTCGATCGGGGTAGGCGAAGGCAACAAGATGAAGCTGATCCGCGAGATCCGCTTCCCGCACTCGCTCGGCCTGCTCTACTCGGCGTTCACCTACTACTGCGGCTTCAAGGTTAACTCCGGCGAATACAAGCTGATGGGTTTGGCGCCGTATGGCGAGCCGCGGTTTGCGCAACTGATTCGCGATCACTTGATCGACCTGCGCGAAGACGGCAGCTACCGCTTGGACCTGAGCTACTTCAACTACTGCCAGGGCCTGACGATGACGAACGCGAAGTTCGACGCCCTGTTTGGGGCGCCGCCGCGTGCTGGTGAGACCGATCTCGGCCAACGTCACATGGACCTCGCCGCGTCGATTCAGGAAGTGACCGAAGAGGTCATGCTGAAGACCGCGCGTTACGCGCAGAAGGTCACCGGCAAGAAGAACCTCTGCCTCGCTGGTGGTGTCGCGCTCAACTGCGTCGGCAATGGCGTAATCCTGCGCGAAGGACCGTTCGAGAAGCTTTGGATCCAACCCGCTGCCGGTGATGCCGGTGGTGCGCTCGGTGCCGCGCAGTTGGTTTGGCATAACTTGCTGAACAAGCCGCGCACGGTGCGATCCGCAGATTCGCAACGCGGCAGCTTGCTCGGCCCGCGCTACGAGTCGCAGGACATCAAGTCGGTGCTCGACGCCGAGAACGTTGTCTACGAAGAGTGCACCGACGAAGACACGCTCGCCGATCGCGTCGCTCAACTGATCAGCGATGAGAACGTCATTGGCTGGTTCCAAGGCCCGATGGAGTTCGGTCCGCGGGCGCTCGGTTCGCGCAGCATCATTGGTGATGCCCGTTCGCCGAAGATGCAGAGCGTGATGAACTTGAAGATCAAGTTCCGCGAATCATTCCGCCCGTTCGCACCGATCGTGCTCCGCGAACACGCGTCCGACTACTTCGAGATCGATCCCAAGCACGACAGCCCCTACATGCTGATCGTCGCACCCGTTCGCGATGACAAGCGCCTCAAGGTCGAACCTGGCCTCGAAGGCTTGGACAAGCTCAAGCAGTTGCGTTCGGTGATACCGGCCGTCACGCACGTCGACAACTCGGCGCGCCTGCAGACCGTCGACGGCGAGCACAATCCACGCCTCGCCGCGATGATGCGCAGCTTCCACAAGCTCACCGGCAGCCCGGTCTTGATCAACACGAGCTTCAACGTTCGCGGCGAGCCGATCGTCTGCACGCCACAAGACGCGCTGCGTTGTTTCATGGGCACGGACATGGACGTGCTTGTGCTCGAGAACTTCGTCATCCGCCGCACGGCGCAGAAGAACATGCCTGAAGTCGACCGCGAGAAGTACCTCGCCGCCTTCGCCCTGGACTAACAGCCATGATCAAGCTCGACCTCAATCCAGCCCCGCACATCATCAAGCAGTTCGCTTGGTTCGGTGTAATTGGCATGGGCCTACTCGGCTTCGCCGCGCTCAAGCTCACCGTTGGCTTCGCCTGGGAGCACCCCGTGTTCCTGACCGCGATCGGCATTGGTGTGGTGCAGCTGCTGCTGTTCCTCGCTGGCGTGTCGATTGTCTCGCGCGCGCTCTTCGTCGGCCTGTCGGTAGCGTTCGTACCAATCGGCTTCATCCTTTCGCACGTGCTGTTGGCCGTCGTCTACTACCTGGTGTTGACCCCGATCGCGTTGGTGTTCCGCTTGATCGGCCGCGATGTCATCGGCAAGAAGCTCGACAAGAGCGCGAAGAGCTACTGGCACGAGCGCAGTGGTGATCGGCCGGCGGCGAGCTACTTCAAACTCTACTAGTCGTTGGGTTCGATCGAGGTTGGCGTACCGTCGCCTCAGCGTCGCACGAGCTCTGCGATGTTGAGGGTTTGGTCGCGGCCGCCGAGAACGAGTTTGGTGTTGAGCACTTCGTCGCGCCCGCCTTTGCGAATTTGCTGCACCTTGAGATTGTAGTTGCCGGCTGGCACACCGAGGAATCGGGCGTCAGAGAACTCCATGAACCCAGCTGATCGCCCTCCTTGCGGGAGCGCTGGAAGGGGTTCGAGCAACATGATCTGGACGTAGTGGCGAGGCCATGCATCCAGTCCCGTGACGGTCACCGTACCGAGTGGAGTCTCCGGCAAGGAGCGCACGTCGAGTGTCGTGATTGCGCCAGGTTGTGGCTCGCTCCCGAGTGGCTGTTCGTGGATTCCCGTGCCATCCATCCAGGTCAGGTAGAGCGGTCTCCCTTGCGTAGGCTTGGGGAGCCACGCTAGTCCCTGCGAATGCACAGATAGCGTTGGTGGATGTTGGGTGCCAAACAGGCGCACACGCTGCTCGCAGGAGAACTGGCGAATGGGGGTCGTTCCTTGAACGAGCCGTAGTCGTGCGTGTGACGACATGTCGATCTGCAGTCTGTAGTCGTGGTTGCCGACGACAACACTCACGGGCTCCGACTTGCTTTTGAATCGCTCGGCCACCGCGGTCATGTTGATGCCCGGTTCGGCGTAGTAGCGAAAGCCACCGTGTTTGTCCGATCGCATGTATTCCTCGCGTTGTCCATCTTCGCGCGAGGCATCCGGAATCTCGAAGTAGAGGGCGGCGAACGGAATCGGTCGATCGAGGTGGTCGACAACAACGCCGGCCAACACACTTCGCCCATCGAGTGTCAGCTGGACCTTGCTGATCTTGGTGCGATCCAGCGCGACTGTCTTCGGGCTAGCTAAGGTGATCGTGCGTAAGTTGGTGTGTTGGTCTGGTGGCCACGCCGCCAATCCCAAGCTGATGGTGGATGAGTGGCGCGCGTGAAGCACCGCACTGGAACTACCTGGTCGAAGCGCGACCCATGTTCTGCCGAGCTGTTGCAGAAAACGAGTCGTGGGATCGGACCCAATGGCCATCAAGCGACCATAGCCAGAGTCTCGAAGCTGCTCGTAGATGTAGTCATCGAGTTCGACGGTGACCAACACGTCGATGCGGTTTGGGAGCTTGATGTCATCGGCGTGGAAACTCTCGGTGTTGGCCTTCGTGAGTTGTGTCTCGGTCGCATGAGGTGCGTCAACCCAACACGGAGGGAGCAGGTGGACTGCCACCGCTCGCGTGTCTCCATCGCCCGTGATCCCGTGAATGGGTATTGGCACAGAATACGTGCCATCCAGTTTGGTGATCGCCGGTTTGGAGTTGTCTGCGTCAACGGTCACCTCGACGTTGGCCGCAGGCGTGCCATCAGACCAAAGCACGCGCCCGTTGATAGCGACCTGTTCGGCATCGGACTGTGGCCTCGTTCTGTTTGTGTCTCGGCGCGGTGACGACTTGGCTGTAGTTGGTTCGTCCGCGGTGTTGGAAGCGGGGTATGGGTTGTTCGGGGTTGGCTCAACTTCGCGCCCGAACCACATGGTCAGGGCTATGGACATGCAGACGCCAAATACCACTAGTCCGTAGGCAAGAAGCCGGTGAGAGCCTGCGCTGGCAGTCTGTGCGATAGGTCTCATGCGTTGACCTGGCGCCGCCCGGATAAGGCAGCGCCGTTCGGGTGTCTCTTCCACCATGGAGGAGGTAGGAACATGCTAGCTGTGCGGCGGGGTCGTGTTCGCTCGCGTGCAGCATGGCGAGCGCGAGCCAGCGTTGGTACAGCGACTGCTGCGCTGAAGTGTTAGGCCAGTGGAGCTGCGAGGCGAAGACTGCGAATGGGTTGTTTCTGTGCCTGGTACCTTACCTATGTAAGCTCTACTAGAACCAGTCTGCTGCCGCGGCTACCTCGCACGGCCCACGATAGAAAGTGTAAGGCGAGTAGGTCCATCCGGAAGGCGGTGAGCGACATGTTGCCGTAGCTCCCCCAGCGGTAGATCTAGCGATTGCTGGCAGGGCGCAGCGATGTCGGACATGGTCTCCCCATGCGCTTTCAGACCGTGTTCGTTGCCGTGCTCATTGCCACGGCATTGCTGTGTTCGGCTCTGCTGATCAACTCAAGGCGGCCTGTCGACCAAACCCAGCGAGCGACTGCTACGCAGGTCACGGCGACTGGCAAATGCGCGGCTTGTCATCGCGGCGAAGCCTCTGCGGTCGTGCACGAATACGAAATGAGCAAGCACGCTGTCGAAGGCGTGACGTGCTTGGACTGCCACCAGCCACAGGATGGGCAGCAGAGCATTTCGCACAATGGCTTCACGATTTCGACGGATCTGACTTCGAAGAATTGCGCGGCCTGCCACAGCCAGGAATACGAGCAGTTCTTGCGCAGTCGGCATGCAGCGCCGGCGATGGCTGCTGTGACTGGTATTGCTGGCTTCACGGCTGAGCAAATCGAGCACGCCGAGCGTTACCACCCAGGAATGGTGAAGCGAGCGGCGAACACGTTGGCGACGTTGGAGGGTGCGAGCGCCATGCAAGTCGGTTGCGTCAAGTGCCACGAGATTGGCGCCCCCAACCAAGATGGTTCGATCGGGAGTTGCACGGAATGCCATTCGCGCCACAACTCATCGGTCAGTCTCGCGAGGCGGCCAGAGACTTGTGGGCAATGCCACATGGGGCCCGATCACTCGCAGGTCGAGATCTACCACGAGTCGAAGCATGGCGTGCTGTTTAATGATCAGGTTGATCGCATGAACCTGCATGCTTCGCCGAAGTCGCTGACCACCGCGGACATGCCGGTGCCGACTTGTGCGACCTGCCACCTCAGTGGGCTCAACGGTCAGGGCGTGACGCATGACACCACGGAGCGACTGTCCTGGTTGCTGTATGCGCCGGTGTCCGAGAAGCGCAGTAACTATCAGCAAGGTCAAGACGCTATGCAGGCGACGTGCCGCGAGTGTCACACGAGCAAGACGGTGACGGAGTTCTACGAAGAGGCCGAGGCGGTTGTTTTGGACGTCAACGGGAAGGTGAAGGAAGCTCTAGCACTCATCGCAGAGGCGCGCGCGGAAGGGCTATTGACGCCTGAGCCGTTTGATGAAGAGCTTGAGTTTCTCGAGTTCGATATCTGGCACTACTACGGCCGCACGGCGAAGCACGGCGCGTTCATGGGCGGCGCGGATTTCGTGCAGTGGCACGGCAACTACGAGCTGCTGCACTACAAGGTGAAGATCAAGAAGGCCATCGAGGAACTCCGTGCCAAGAAATAGCCCGGCGTTGCGAAGGTGGGTCGTCCAGGCCTTCGTTACGGGCAACCTGGCGTTCCTCGCCGTGGACATTTGGTTCGCGCATTCGATGAATGCGTTTCACCACTGGGCGGAGTGGATTCCGTTTGGGTTCTCGCTGTTGGCGCCACTGCTGTTGCTGCCAGGCATCACTTCGGGTGACCCGTCGACAGCGCGTGGCAGGCGCTTGGGAATGCTCACCGGTGCTTGCAGTATTCTAGTCGGCATCGCGGGGCTGGTCTGGCACTTGCACGGCACGTTCTTCATCACGCAGACGCTGCACAACCTTGTCTACACGGCGCCGTTTGCCGCGCCGTTGTCCTACACGGGGCTGGGACTACTGCTGATCCTCAACCGTCTCGAGAGTCCGGGGGCAATCGCCTATGGCCAATGGGTGATGTTGATGGCTGCGGGCGGCTTCGCGGGCAACTTCGCGCTCACCTTGGCAGACCATGCTCAGAATGGGTTCTTCCACACGTCGGAATGGATCGCGGTTGCTGCCGCTGCAGTCGGCGTCTCGTTCTTGCTGGTCAATTGCCGCGCGCGCTGTAGCCGATTCGATCTGCTCGTGTGCGCATGGGTCATGGCATTGCAGGTGTTGGTCGGGCTCCTTGGCGCCGGACTTCACATCGGTGCGATCCTCAAGGGACCAAGCAGCTCAATGCTCGACAACGCGATCCACACCGCACCACTGTTTGCCCCGATGCTGTTTGCGGACCTGGCGATTCTCGGTGCGCTCGGTCTGTGGTGCCGCTGGTCTTTGCTCGATGCGGAACCGCAGATGGCGAGTCGCGTCGCTTAGCGTCCAGCGTGACATTGCCTAACATGTCGACCTCACCCGGTGCTTGTGGCTGCCGTCATCTGACCATTGGCCTGCGTCGGTATGATTCGAGAATTGTTGGTCGAGTTCTTCTGCGGACTGACGGAACCGCCCAATGCCATGGCATGTCCGTTCCGGTAGAGCGACACCAGTGTCTCGATTCGGTGAATGGCAAGTCGTTGCACAGCTACTCGCGGCAATCGCAGCTATACTGATTCGACTCCCATCCGAGGAACCATGACCGAACAAGCAACCGACGAGCAGAACGAAACCAACGACGACTTCCTGAACGCAGCTCAGGAACAAGAGCGTGGGCTGGTCTCGGAGTTTGTCATGTTCATGGCCGAGAACAAGATGTGGTGGCTTACGCCGATCTTGGTCGTGTTTGGCTTGCTCGGTGTGCTGCTAGTGCTCGGAGCGACCGGCGTCGCACCGTTCATCTACACGCTGTTCTAATGAGCGAGCGCGACACCAACGGGCGCGAAATCAGCGAACGCGACGGTGCCAAAGAGTTCGCCGCTGCTGGCCAAGCTAAAGAACGTGGCCTGGTTGGCGAGTTGGTGTCGTTTATGGCTGAGACTCGCAGCTGGTGGATGTTGCCGCTGCTGATCGTATTCGGTTTGCTTGGAGTGATCCTTGTGCTCGGTGCCACGGGCGTCGCACCGTTCCTCTACCCGTTGTTCGGTTAGCGATCGCTAGAGCTGCACGCATTCGATTGCGTGCGCTCGCCCCTCGCTGGTCTCGGAACGCGACGTCCTCGTCGTCCACTGCGCGGAAAACCCGCAGTCGCGTCGATATCAGGTGCACACACCACGAGGAGGAATGCCATGCGAGATCACGGTCTCGATACATACCTGGCCGACATCAACGAAGTTGCGTTGTTGGCGCCAGAACAGGAAATTGAGTTGTCGAAGCGCATCCAGGTCGGCGACTTGGAAGCGCGCGAACACATGATCAGGGCCAATCTGCGCCTGGTTGTTTCGATTGCTAAGAACTACGTCAACCGCGGCTTGTCGTTCATGGACCTCATCGAAGAGGGGAACATCGGGCTGATGAAGGCGGTCGAGAAGTTTGACCACAACGCTGGTTGCCGCTTCTCCACCTATGCGACTTGGTGGATCAAGCAAGGCATTCGCCGGTCCTTGGTCAACACGGTGAAGACCGTGCGAGTCCCGTCCTACATGTCGGAGATCGTGTCGCGCTGGAAGGCGACTGCGATGGAGCTCAATTACCGATTGGGGCGGCAAGCGACGACGGGTGAGATCGCGGAAGAGCTCGACTTGCCCGAGAACAACTGGGATGTCGTGCGTGACACCGTGCAGGCGAACTCGCAGCCGATGCACTCGGTTAACGATGATGCGGGCGCTGCGTTCGCCGATGTGATTGAGGACACGCGCACCCGTTCGCCGGAGGACCAGATCCTCGAAGCGATGGAGATAGGCCGCATGCACGAGTTGATTGAGAGGCTCGACACGCGTGAGGCTCGGATCCTCAGACTGCGGTTCGGACTCGGCAACGGTGAACCGATGACGCTCAAAGCCATCGGCAAGCGTTTCGGCCTGACTCGCGAGCGCGTTCGCCAGATGGAACAGCAAGCACTCGAGAAGCTGGGTGAAGTGATGTCGCGCGAGTTCGGCGAAGAGCGCCCACCATCGCGGGTCAAACGCAAGAACGCGACCTAGCGTCGAGATGCCGTGGGCCTACCTGTCGGGCTCATAGCCCCGATGTCTGCTTGCCGGAAGTTGGCGTACTGTACCGGGTTCAATCCACCAGATCGGCCATGGCGGAAGTGGTGGTTTGAACCGGGTACAGTACACAAACCGGGGTAGGTTGGGGCTGTGGCGAATGATGAGCAGCTTGCAGTTGGCACCGGCACTTCGCTGTATGTGCATGTCCCGTTCTGCGTGGTGAAGTGCGGCTACTGCGACTTCAACTCCTACGTGGTTGAAGAGGGTGCGGCGCACGATCGCTTCCTCGATGCCTTGGAAGCGGAGATCGCGCGGCGGTGGCATGGCCAGCGACCGGTGTCGGTGTTCTTTGGCGGTGGCACGCCGAGCTTGCTGTCGCCGCCGCGGCTGCAGCGTTTGTTCGAGATCATCGGGGCCCAGGTGGACCTTGCCGGTTGCGGTGAGGTTTCGATGGAAGCGAACCCCGAGAGCTTCACAGTTGAGAAGGCGCAGATTGCACGAGCGGGCGGCGTCAACCGGATCAGCATCGGCACGCAGACGTTCCACGCCCATCACTTGCGATTCCTCGATCGGGCGCATGATGCAGAAGGTGCGGAGGCGGCGTTCGCGGCGGCGCGGGAGGCGGGCTTCGACAACGTCAGCATCGATCTGATGTTTGGCATTCCTGGCGAGACGCTCGCCGAATGGCAGAGCGACCTCGAACGCGCGCTGCAACTCGGGACCGACCACCTGTCTTGCTACAACCTGACGTTCGAACCTGGCACGCGGCTGCAGCGCGATCGGCTGCAGGGAAAGACTGGGCCGAACGATCAGGAGATCGATCGCGCGATGTTCGAGTGGACGCGGCAGCGGCTAGGCGAAGCGGGGTTTGATGCCTACGAGGTGAGTAACTTCGCTGGCGGCGGTGGTCCGTGCCTACACAACGATCACTATTGGCTGCAGGGCAACTACGTCGGTGTTGGACCGGGCGCTTGCAGTCATCACGATGGCATTCGCGTGACCAACATCAAGCCGCTCGATGCTTGGGTGGATGCGGCGTTGGCGGGCCTGACGTGCACGTCTTCTGCTGAGACCTTGCGGCCGATGCAGCGCGCTGCCGAAGCTTTGTGGCTTGGCATTCGACGAACGAAGGGCGTCAACCTGGCGGCCACCGAGAAGCGCTTGGGTCTCGACATGCGCGCTATGTTTGAACCGTTGGTCGCGCGGCAGCAGCGCGAGCAGATGGTCGAATACGACGGCTCGATGTTGCGTTTGGTTGGCGAGGGTTTGTTGCTCGCCGACCAGGTCGGAGGCGACTATCTAGGAGCCGCCGTCAACGATTGAGCCACGGGCGCTTGCCTTGGGGCCTTCTCCGCCGCTAGCGTCAGGCGCGCAACACCCAGCTCGTGGCTGGGTTGTCGCAAGCGGCACTGCTTCAGGCTTGGCTATCGGCCCATTGCGGCCGCGAAGCCAGCGCCGGCGCCAACCAGGGCACCAAGCATGAGCAGCGTTTCTGTGCCGAACGGGCTGACGTCGACCGTCTCGGTGCCGTTGGCGTCCGTCTTCGTGTAGCTGACCGAAGCGAACAGGTGACGCGTCAGGGTCTCCGAATCGGGGAGCAGTGACATGTCGATCGGGACTTCTTCGGGCATCGGCACGAAGGCGAGCACGCCGGTGGCGAGCTGATACATGCTTTCGAAGTCGGCTTTCCAGTCCTTGAACGAGAGGCTCGTGACGCCCTGCGGGATCGAATCCGCGACGGCCATGAACTCCTTGTTGCTGCGGATGTCACCCTTCGGGTTGTCTTCGCGGTCCATGCGCTTGAAGACGCGCTTGACGTCGCTGGCTGAAAAGCCGAGCACCATGTAGCCATCCTTGAACGCGAACGTCGGCTGGAACATGTCGAAGATGTTGAAGCCCATGTCACTCGAGTCGTAGTTGACCTGAATGGCGTAGGACTTCACTCCGCGCTTGGTGCCTTCTTCGATCTCGATCATGCCTTGCGTCAGCGCGGTGAGGTTCTTCAGAGCACTGACGAGCTTCTCCTCGTTGTTGATCTTCAGCAGCATCGCGACTTCGGGAGCCGACGAGATTGTGCCCATCGGCATCGACCAGCTGATGACGTGATTGCCGATCGAGCCGAACAGGTCGCCGCGAATCGTGAAGCCGAGTTGGCCTTCGATCTGCGCCAGTTGGCCGAGCATTTGCTTGGCCAGGTCCGGGTTGTAGGCGGTCAGGCCCTTGAGCAGTGTGTCGTAGATTTCGCCGACATCGATGGCGCTAGCGCTGAACGAAACGGCGTCCTTCGGGACCCACTTCAGGAACTTGGTGTCAACGCTCGTGGTCGCGGCGGTGCCGTTACCGGGCGTCGCGTGGTAGGACTTGGTGACGCTCTTGCCGTCGATGTAGCTCGACGATGCGGCCATCGTGCCGATGTTGCGCATGCCCATCGCTTGCACGGCGCGTTCAACGCCATCCATGTCGACCATGGCGAAGTCGCTCTCTTCCTCGACGGCGATGCGCAGCGCGGTCATCGCGAAGTCGATCATCGGATCCGGGGCCATGAAGAACTGTGCTTCGGCGCCGGCCGTGTTGAGATTCTTGGTGGCGACAGCAAAGCCCGGAGCAGTTGAGAGCGCCGGGGTCTTGTTGTTCATGTTGGTGACGATGGCCGTGATGTCGTCCGTCAACGTGCCGATCAGGATGCCGTTCGGCACCATGGCGATGTTGAGGCTCATCTCTATCGCCGCTTCTTCCGGCGGGGAGAGCGTGATCATCTTGACGTCACCGATCATCGTCTCGGTGCGTTGGATCTCGTCGCCAGCTTGCTGAGCGAGAAGGCCGAGGCCCATCTGAATGAGCATGTTCCACGTTGGCGCGGACTGACCAAAGTCCATGTGGGCGACCATGCCGAACTTCGGGCGCGGGCCGAGATCGGATTCGGTCAGGCCCATCTCCGTGAGTGCGAACGTGACGCCGTTGAGGCGGAGCTTCATCAGCTCATCGGGATTGATCGGCAGGTGGCCTGCCTTGTGCATCTCGCGCGCCTGCTCCAGCTGCTCTTCAATCTGCTCTTGCGCCATTTCCATGACGTCGGCGAAGAATGTCTGCACTTCATCTTCCGCCCACATCTTGGCGAGCGGCATCTGCTGGAACTCGGCGACGGACATCGACAGGTCCGGAACCGACACTGCCATGATCGTCTTCTTCGGCAGGTAGGGGAGCATCCCCTGGGCGGTGAGCGGTGCTGCCATCAATGCGATGGCGGTCAGTGAACAGGTGGAGATCAATTTCATGGGAGTGGCTTGCTGGTCAGTACAGGGCCACGGCGGCCGAGACCGCCGGGGCTGAACGGGAAGTGGACGCATGACGTCCGATTCCTGTCGCGGGGAGTGTCCCGCTCGCGACTGATGAGGCAAGCCTCCCTACTTGGCTTTTGGCGCTTTGTCGATCAGTTCCATCATGTAACCGACAATTGGTTGCTGATTGGCCGCGAGAAGCGTCTCGAGCTTGGTGATGGCTTTGCCAACACTTGCTTTGCCTTTGCCGGACAAAGCATTCGTGACGCCAACCATTGCGTCGGTGACCTCGCGGTTGCCGCCCTGCGTAGCGTAGGACAGTAGCAGCCCCGCCTGGAACAGGTTGAAGGCGATCTGCGGCGGTTCCATGCCGCCGTTGAGGGCGAAGCCGTTGAAGAACGACTTGATGTTGCTGACCCCGCCCTTGGCGACGTGTTGCTTGCCGAACCAGCCGGCGTCCGAGTCATTTTCGAAACGCGACGTGTAGCTGCCGACGCCGTGCACGAACCACAACGGCAGGTCGGAGCCGCCTTCTTCGGCTATGGCGTTCACGTAGGCGATGGCGGCAGCATGGCGAATGTAGCGCTGGCCCCAATCTTTGTGGTTCTCGCAGACGGCCGGACGAACCTCGCCTTGGCCAGGGATCGAGAACTCGGCGTCATCGCGGATCAGGAACGCGCCCGCGACATCGGTGCCGTCGCCTAGTTGGGTCGCGTATAGACGGAACTCAGCCTGCGTCTGCGAGATGATGATCAGCGGTCGCTTCGCCGGCGCCGCGACGCGGCCACCGAACAGTGGCGAGACCTTCTCGATGCCTTGCTCGACGTGATTCTTGAGCTCATCGATTTTCTCGATCGGCAGGGTGCTAATCACCTGCGCGTTTGCGGTGCGAATGAGCCACGGGCGGCCGAACTCACCGTGGTACTTGTTGGCTTCCTTCTGATCGACCCATTTGCCGTCGCGCCGCGGGAAGTAGCCGGTGCTGGCCTTCTCAAGGTTGGCCTTGTCGATCAGTTGGCCGGTCTTCGGGTGGCGAACCTTGCCAGCTTGCAGTTGCTCCTTCTCGTCGCGAGTGACCTTCTCACCCTCGTGGTTGAAGATGCCTTTGCGCGCGTCGGCAACCTCTTCGGCGGAAACCCAGATGTCGTCGATCTTCTTGTAGCCCTTGGCTGAATACTCCGCATGCATGGCCTTGGCGCGGATCTTCTTGGCGGACTTCTCCGAGTACCACTTGCCGTCAATCAGTTGATTCCCGAGCTCCGTGTTGGCGCCGGCATGACCCTTCGAAAGCCTCAGAACCTTCGTGAAGATGCGTTTGGCGTCCTTTGCGAGGCTGTTGTCCTTTGCCCACGCACCGGCTTCAAAGAGTGCGTCCGGGTCCTTCTTTGCGGAGGACTCTAGCTTCTTCAACTGCCGCTTGAGGGCGGATGCGCTTTGCGAGGCGAGCGGGGCGGCGAGGATCGCGAGAGCTAACGGGATACAGGTGGACAGTTTCATGGTGATGTAAGGAAGGGATGGCGAGCGCGTGTCACTACCGGCGTTCGCTCAGTTGTGTCGGGTCCGCCGTTTTGGTTGCGGCGTGAAGCGAGCCCAGGACTCCATACGTTGGTTCGGGCGCAAACTGAGATACGGAGTCCAGCGAGGTCGCATGGGTTGGCGAAGAAGTTGCAGCCCAGCTTCCTTGGGCGTGTGGTTTGCTTTGCGCGCATTGCAGCGCACGCAGGCGAGAACGCAGTTCTCCCAGGAAGTCGAACCACCGCGCGATCGGGGTTGCACGTGGTCGACGCTGAGTCGATCCGGCGGGCCGCGCTTGGCGCAATACTGGCACGTGTAGTCGTCGCGCAAGAACAGATTACGCCGCGTGAACGGTGCTTCGTGGCACGGCACGCGGTTGTAGTTCGTCAGCAGGATGATTTCGGGCGCCGCGATGTGGATCCTTGGTGACCGGATTGTGTGCTCTGGATTGGTGATTGGCACGTCGATCCAGCTGCCAAAACTGTGGGTCGTCAGCGATTCTGGGCAGACAATTCTAGCCGCATCGCGGAATACCATGCAGAGCGCTCGCCGCACGGTGGTCACGTGCACCGGCCGCCAAGAGCGATTCAACACCAGGGTTGCTCGCTGCAGCAGGTCGGCCCGCCGAACTGTTTCCGAGGCACGCATGGGTGATTCCAGCCACCAAACGAACTGCCAGGCCGGGGGAACGGAGTGTATGTCGAGTTGCCGGGTCGTGAAACCCTCGTGCCTCGGCGGTATCGTGTCGACTTGGTCGATTCCCGACGAGCCAGGTGTTCGTCGGCGTTGCCTGCCTCGGCGGGCGTCGATACACTGTTCGGCCCTCCAAACGACGAAAACTACCAACACGCCTTGAAAACTGTGGCCCTGCAACCAGATGAGGTTGCGGTGTTGCGTTCACGCGTGACCCACCTCAAGAGGGGCTCCCAATGACCACGAAGACCATCCTGACCGCGTTCCTGCTGACGTTTTGCTTGGTGCCGAGCGCCTGCCAAATAGGCGCGAGCGACCCTTCAGGGGTGAATTCGCGCCAATTCCAGGATGTCGTTGTGCCGTCTGGATTCCGCCTTCGCGACAGCGACAACCAGAGTTACTCGCGGGAAGAGGCGACTTGGCGACATGGTCGCTTTGTCTACTCGGGCAGCGAATACGTCGCCGAAGCGACTGCTTACGTGAAGCAGCACATGCCTCGACACAGCTGGCAAATGATCAGCAACGAAGCCATTGCCGATGACGGTGTGCGACTTCGGTTCGAGCGGGGCATCTACTCAGCCGATTACTTGATTCGCAGGCAGGATGGCACGACCCATATGGTGGTCGACTACGCCACAGACTATTCCCGCCGCTGATCCCCATATTGCGTCGATAAGCGACTCTTAGAACTGACCTAGAACTGATTATGTCCGCCACACCTCCTGCCACCCTCGAAGGGACCGAAGCTCCGAACCCGTTCGAGGTTCTCTGGGATCGCTACAAGTCCCTTATTGTCACGGTTGTCACTGCCATCCTCCTTGCCCTGATCGGAAATACGGTCTGGACTTACATGGAACAGGATGCGGTCAGCGAAGAGTGGTCAAAATTCACTGTAAGCATTGGTCTTGGAGAGAGTTACGTCGATGTCGCCAGTGCCAGTGACAGTCTCTCCGAGGCTCTCAAGGACATTGAACTGGCCGAACTCGAGTCGAGCCTTGCCGAGGCGAGCGATCCGCAAAAGCCCTACTTCCTGCTCGCCATCGCCCGCAAGGCGATGATGACCAGCAACTGGGACCGTGCTGAGTCGGCCCTTGCAGCGATTGAGTCGGGCTACCCGAAGCATGATTTGGTCAGCGTGACCAAAGATGCCATGCAGACGCGTGATCCGCAGAAGCTAGATCCGGATGAGCCAACGCCAACCGAGTTCAAGTGGGAAGACCCGGTCGAAGGCAGCGTGGTCACCCTCATGCGCCAGCAGATCGCTTCGGCGAAGGTCTTCACGACCCCCGAGTCCTTTGCTAAGCCGGAGATCCCGGCCGATGCCAAGAAGGTCAAGATCACCCTCGGCGACTACGGCAGCTTCACGATTGCCTTGATGCCCAATGCGCCGGTCCATGTTGCGGCACTGATCAAGCTGCTGACCGACAGCCCCGAATGGTTCATGGGCGTGGCTGTCGACGAAGTGCATCGCTCGACCAACACTCGTGAGATCCCATACGCCATGCACTTTGGCTTCCAGTCGACCAAGGACGACACCCGCTCGAAGTGGTCCACAACCGAGCCGAGCGAGAACATCATTGAGTTCGAGAAGACGGGCCTGAGCCACTTCGCTGGTGCCGTTTCGGCTCGCCCCGAGGCGGAAGGCAAGTCGTGCTGCGACCGTCTCTGGATCTCGGTTGATGACGAAGCCAATCTCGATGGCAGCCGGGTAGTCTTTGGTTATGTCGTTGAAGGCCTCGAAGACCTTCGCAAGGTTTGCGAAACTGGCTTGGACATCCAGGCTGACGAGCAGGGCCAAGGCCAGCCGACCGAGAACATCCGCATCACCGCGGTTGAGATCCTCTAGAACTTCGGTCGCCCGCGATTGCGCGGGCTGACTGGCGCTCCGCGGGCATCCTGCGTCGAAGCGCCTCTTGCTTGCGGCCCAGCAGCGGCCGTCTGGGCCTAGCATATTGCGCCATCTTAGCTCCGCGGGTCCGGATGATTGGGCCACCCGAGCAGGCCGAGCAGGCCGCTCATGGTTACCGAGTAGGGCTTGCGCTGGCGCTGCGGAGCGTGGCCTGAATTGCAGCCGCTAGGCGCGCTGCGAGGGCGACCTAGGCGTTCTTCAGGCGAGTGAAGATGCGGTCGAGCTCCTCTTGGCTACCACAGTCGATGACGATCTGGCTGCGCTTGCGGCCATACTTGATGGCAACGGGCGTGCTGAGGGCTTCGACCAGGCTTTCTTCAAGCTCGTTGAGCCACACGGGGCGGGCCTTCTTGGCTTTTGGTGTGGGCGGGGCGTCTCCTGTCGTGCCAGCGGCAATGACCGCCAGCAGCTCCTTGACCTTCGCTTCGAGGGCACGCACTGACAGGCGTTGCTTGATAGCAAAATCGGCAGTCTGGTTCATCAGCTCGTGATCTGGCAAAGCCAGCAGGGCACGGCCATGGCCCATGGTCAATGTTCCACGTGAAACATGCTGCTGAATCGCATCCGGAAGGTCGAGCAACCGGAGGAAGTTGGCGACCGTGGAGCGTTCGAAGCCAACTTGCTTGGCAACCTGCTCCTGTGTGGCCTTCATCTGATCCATCAGCAGCTTGATGCCCTGTGCTTTCTCAATCGAGTTGAGATCTTCGCGTTGGAGGTTCTCCACCAGGGCGAAGACTGCCGAATCGCTGTCGGACATCGTGCGACACAGAACGGGCACCTCGGTCAGCTCTGCGAGTTGTGCCGCGCGCCAGCGGCGTTCGCCAGCGACGATCTGCAGCGTGTCCCCCACCTGGCGCGCCAGGATCGGCTGCAGGATGCCACTCTCGCGGATGGACTGGGACAGAGTCTCCAGTTCCGCAGCTGCCATGTTCTTCCGCGGCTGGTAGGGGTTGGGTTGCAGGTCTGCAACTGGCACCATGCGGACCAGTTCACCCTCTTCGTGCTCGGCAGGCGCACCCGCATCGGGGGCGATCTTGTCGCGCAAGGGAGTGGTTGCGGGGGGATTGGCCGGCTTTCGCCCACCAGACAGGAAGAAGTCGAGACCTCTCCCAAGACGACGATCAACCATCGATGATTTCCTGCACGAGCTCTGTGTAGCAGAGAGCCCCCTTTGACCAGGGGCTATGAACGAAAACGGACTGTCCGTGGCTCGCTGCCTCTACAAGGCTCGAGTCGCGAAAGATGACAGTGTTGAGGAGCAGGCCTTTCAGATTCCGGCTCAGGTCCTCGAGGATCTCTTTGGCGACAGCCTCATTGGTGTCAACCATGGTCGGCAGCACTCCTCGGAGCTTGCCCTTGCCTGGGAAGCGCTTGGCGGCGTCTTCGAGCGAGCTCATCATCTGGGATAGGCCATGCATGGAGAAGAACTCTGCCTGCACCGGGACGATGACTTCGTCGCAGAGCTGAACTCCTGCCCAGCCCCATTCGTCCATCCGAGGCGGACAATCGACGATTAGCACGTCAATCTCGCCTTCTAGCCCCGCAACAACCGTTTGCAGGCGTTCGGTGTCAATCGTGGCTTCACCCGACTGCACGGCCTCGCTCCCTGCAGAAGGCAGCAGCCACAGCCGTTCTGCGATAGGAACCATCCACTCATGGGGGCTTTCATGAGGGGGTGCGAGGGCATCTTCGCGCAGCATTCCTTGCACGGCAACGGTCGCATTACCCTGAGGATCGAGGTCCATCAGGAGCACACGCTTGCCCGCCAAGGCGAACCCATGAGCCAAGTGAATCGCGGTCGTCGTCTTGCCGACGCCGCCTTTCTGGTTTGCCAAGACGATCGAGCGCACAGGTTCCCTAACCTACACCGCGAAGCCCATCCTTCGCTGTTCAAGGATTGTGCTGCCAAGGCCCCCGCGATTCCAGGCTTGTCCTTTTCGTTGGGGCGGAGGATAACCAGATAGTTCGACCTGCTTGTCCCTCTCAGATGTCAGAGACCCTTCGACTCATTCGCTTGGTTGTGCTGGCCAGAGTTCGGTCCGCTGGCTGGCTACCCTGGCTGCTCGTTGCTGGCTGGCTGGTCATGGCGGCCTACCAGGAGCCTTTGCTGTTCCGTCGCTACGGTATCTACCTGGTGGATGACGCCGCCTGGACCGGAGGCCTCGTCTTCTTGCTGGTGCTGCTGTTGGCGGAGCGCCGCTCGCCACGCCGCCATGCCGTGACTGTCAACCTCGCCATGGTGGGCGCAATGGCGATCTTGCAGCTGGTAGGCAGCTACCTGGCAGATCTGAGCCCGATGACCACGCCGCTATCAGTTCGTGCGACCGGGGCTGGCTTCTTCTTTCTGGCGTGGGCTCCTCTGTCTATTGCGTTGGCCCGTAATTGCGATAATGCAGGCACGTCCCGTACGCTTCACATGATCGTGGTGCTCACGGCGGGCTTGATGGGTAGCATCCTGGCAGTCGCTTTGCGCACGTCGCCGGATACATTCGTGCTCACAGCTAGTGGGCTGGCGATCGCCGGCGCTGCCTGTTGGGCTTCCGGCCGCAGCACATACACATAAGACCTTTCGCACAATGAAGATAGGGATCCTTGGAGACATCCACTCCAACTTGGACGCGCTGACTGCAGTGGTCGACGCGCTCAAGCAAGAGAACGTAGATGTGTGGGTGCAAGTAGGCGACATCGTCGGCTACGGACCAGAACCATCGGCTTGCATCGATATCGTGCGCGATCTCGGGTGCATCACGTGCCTCGGAAATCACGACGCCGCGGTGCTTGGCCGTCTCGACACCTCCTACTTCAACAACTTCGCGCGTGCCGCCATCCACTGGACGGCGCCCCAGTTGACGCCGACCGACTACGAGTTTCTCAACGGGCTAGAGCTCGTGGTCAAGAAGCCGGAGTTCACGGTGGTGCACGGCACGCTGCACATGCCCGAACAGTTCGGCTACGTGATCAGTGTGGTCGAAGCACTCGAGTCACTCGAACACCAAGAGACGCGTCTTTGCTTCGTTGGTCACTCGCATGTGCCGGCGATCTATCTGCGCCGCGATGAGAACCCGCGCGACATTCACGTCGTCCCGCATTCCGAAGCAGAGGTCTCGTATCGCGGTTTTGAGCGCGTCTTGATGAACGTTGGCAGCGTTGGCCAACCGCGCGACGAAGACCCTCGCGCTGCCTATGGCCTCGTCGACACGGACCTCGAGATCGCTAGCATTCGCCGCGTGTCCTACGACATTGCGGCCGTGCAAGCGAAGATCCGCGAAGCGGGTCTGCCCGAAGTCTTGGCCAACCGCTTGTCTCTCGGAGTCTGAGCTTCAAATAGTCATGCGCAGCCTCGCCGCGTTGCTTTGCCTTGCATCCGCCGTCGTGGCGCAGCGATGGCATGACACGTGTGGCAGGTCGCCGGCCGGCATTCTGACGGTTCGCCAAGCGGCTCGCGATTGCGCCGCCGACTCACTGGTGTTGTTGGTCGCCTCGCACCCTGACGATCGCTACTTGTTGCCGACGGTCTGGCTGCGGCTGGCAGCGGGCTATCGAGTTGCGGTCCTGTTGACGACTCGCGGGGGCGGCGGCCAGAACAGTCTTGGCCCCGAAACCGGCGATGCACTCGAACGCATTCGAACGCTCGAGACCGAGGCTGGCTGCGCGTTGGCAGGGGCGTCGGTCTGGTATCTCAATCGTGAAGATGCCGGCTACTGCCGATCGGCCGAGGAGACCTATGCGGACTGGGGACGCGAGGGCAGTCTGCGCGACTTGGTTCGCTTGTTGCGCAAGATTCGCCCCGATGCCGTGCTGACAACACACCACGCCGAAGAAGGGCACGGGCACGACTTGGCCATTGTGGATTTGCTGCCAGAGGCGATCGAAGCGGCCGCCGATCCAAACTTTGGTGCCGTAGGCGAGTGCCACACGATTCCGGTATTCTTGTTGGGGGGTGGCAGCACGGTGTCCGTCGACGCCGTCAAGATCGATGCCGACAGGCTCGATCCGGATCGCGGTGCCGCCCTGCGACGCACTGCCTATGACATCTTGCGCGGAACCCATGTCAGCCCCGGTTTGCCAGCGCAGCTCGACGCCGTGTTCGCGCCCGTGTTGGTGTTTGAACCCCGGAAGCCAGCCAAGGTCGACGCGACTGGACCGCGCCCCTTCGCCTTGCCCTCGATTCTCGATGCGGACCGCTGGCCCGGTGCACCCGAACGTGCCATCAGTTTGGATACGTTCTTCCGCAACGAACTACCGCAGCTCTTGCACGCGGCTGAGCCGCCCATAGCCAAACTTCTTGAGGTGCTCGTCGAGCTGCGCGAACTGCAAGAGACCCATACACTCGCCCCAGAGCCGAACCGAGATGTGATTGTGCGGCTTGGCCGACGCATCATGGCGCTCGAGCAATTGGTGTTGGCGCTCGCTCGCGTGCAGATCGAAGTCACCGTGCCGCCTGGCGCCGTCGCCATCGAGGACGAAGACTTCTCGTGCGGCGTGCGCCTGTTGACCGGGCGCGGCGAGTTGCTCCCGCTGCGGGCCGAAGGCCTCAACGGCGCGCTCGTCAAGCTGACCGATCTCGGCAAGTCGGCCGCTCCCGCGAGCAGCTCACTGGCCGAAGCAACGATTCGTGTCGCCGCAAGCAAGAAGCCCCATCGCGATCCCATGGCCCACCGCTTCAAGGCTGATCGCTTTGTGCCACCGGTGGTCATCCGATTCTGGGTGACGCTGCAGGGGATCGAGATACCCGTCAACATCACGGTGCCTGTGGAGCAGCGGCCGCCCGCGGAATTGACCGTGGTGCCGCGCATGCTGTTGCTACCACACGCGCGCAACACCGTGCAGTTCAGCGTTGAGGTGAAGCGCAACTCGCTATTTCCGATTGAAGGCGATCTGGAACTGCGAGGCACCGCGAACTACGCCATCACCAAGAGTCGTCACAGGGTCGTGTTGCGCGATCAACGCACCGACTTGTTCAGCTTCGAGGTCGGCGCACCGCTGAGTCGAAGCACCGGCGTCGATGTGCTGCGGATCAGTCTTGGCGACACGGCGGTTGTCCTCCCGGTGCACAACATCGACGTCAAGGTTCCGTCGACGGTGCGCGTTGGTGTGCTGCGAAGCCGCGATGACACGCTGGCCAGTTTGCTTGTCGGCCTCGGCATGTCGTGGTCGGAACTGACTGATGCCGACATTGCTACGGCCGACCTCAGTGTCTTCGACACGATTGTCGTCGATATCCGTGCACTGCGCGATCGTGCGGCGGCGCGCAACGCGTTCAGCCGCTTGCTCGCGTTTGCCAAGGGCAAGGGCCGCCGGCTGGTCATCTTCTATCAAAAGAACGTCGAGTTTCACCCGAAGGGCGAGGCGTTTCGTGGCGCGCCGTTCGAGCCGTTTCATATCAGCAAAAACCGCGTGACCCGTGAAGATGCGCCGGTCAAGGTGCTGATGCCCGACCACATCTTGATGACGCACCCCAATGTCATTCGTCCCAGTGATTGGGACGGCTGGGTGCAAGAGCGCGCGCTCTACTTGCCGGCGGTCTACTCCGACAAGTATGACCAAATCCTCGAGTTCGGCGACCCTGGCCAAGACCGGGAACACGGATCGTTGCTGTATGCGCAGACGGGCGACGGCGAATACGTCTATTGTGCGCTGGCACTGTGGCGCCAGCTCAAGACCCTTCACGCCGGGTCAGTTCGCATCCTCGTCAATCTCTTGACGCCAGCTGGCAAATAACACCGGCGAGACCGTTGAGCCTAGCTGCGATCGCGGCGTGACAGCAGCAAGCAGCACGCGATCGCGTTGGCGCCGATCAGCGTGCCGAGAGCGAGACGCGGGGAACCGGTCTTGATCCAGAACAAGATCGACCAGCCGAGCACGACCAATGAGATGGTCCCGAGCACGACGGTCTGGCTCTTCGATTGCCCCCTCACGAAGTTTGGCTCGGAGGCGTTGGTCGGCACTGGTTGGCCGACCTGACTCTGTCGGATCGTTTCGATCGACTTCGCGACCCCGCCTTCGATGTTGCGTCCGAACTGACTCATGTGCTCGCTGAGCGAGGCGACTGCCGTGCTGGTTTGCGTGGCTTGCTCGGCGGAGCGGTTGAACCCAGCTTGCAGCGCTTCTACGAGCGGCTCAACGTTGACGGCTTGTTGCGGTCGATGCGCCATCTCAACCAACGCGCTCTTCAGATCGCCAAGGAAGTCCCGGACCTTGTCGACGGAGTTGCTGGTGAGCGCGAGCTCTTCATCGATTGATGAGTCCTGATTCGCCGGTGCGCTTGCAGCCGGAATCTCGGCGGTGGTTTCCGGCGCTACTTCTTCGATCGGTTTGACATCGGTTGGAGCCACCTGCTCACCCGTTCCTACAGCCGGTTCCGCGATGACGGACTCGGGCGCGTTCGAAGCTGCGTTGTCCTGCTGCTGCTCAGCGGGCGGTTCTTTGCTTGGAGCATCCTCCGAGAGCGCCTCAGGCTCCACGTCGTCGGCGGCATCGAGAACCGTCTCAGGCTCCACGTCGTCGGCGGCATCGAGAACCGTCTCAGGCTCCACGTCGGCGGCGGCATCGAGAACCGTCTCTGGCTCAGTGTCAGCGGCCGGATCGACAACCTCATTCGCGGTTGGCTCGGCGTCAGTGTCAGCGCTGACCTCCGCAGTGGCCTCTGGATTGGCTGGCGGTTCTTCGCCAATCGTTGGTTCGACTTGCGCGGTGGCATCGTCGGGGTCACCGAAGACGTCCTGCAACTCCTGTTGCTCTTCGTCGGCACCCGGCACGACTCCGGAACCACCAATATCTGCCATCAGGGCGCCGAGCTCGGCATCTTCAAACTGTGCTTCGCATTCGTCGGAGCCGCTCGACTCTGGCGGTTCGTCGACCATGTCGGTCGCTTCTTCTGCGGCCGGCAAGTCGTCTAACTCCAAGGCGTCGTCGCCAATGTTCGTGCCGAGCGTTTGCTCGTCAACGTCGTTGGCCGCAGTCTCCGAGACGTTATCGCTTGCTGACTCGTCGGTAGAGATCCCATCGATCTCTTGCTGCACAACCTCGACCACCGCTTCCTCTGAAACAGCTTCGTCGGCAGCGTTGACGTCGAGCTCGTTGCTCAACGTCCCGTCCTCGCTGCATTCGCTTGGTTGTGCATTCGCATCGATGTCACTGGCTATGCCCTTTTCGGTCGCGAGGTCCGGCAGATCGATACGTTCGTCTGCGGCTTCCTTCGCTACATCGTCATCCAGAGGCATCTCGCTGCCGCCTAATGAGGCGCAGTCCTGAATCGGTGCACTCAGCGATTGGCTGGCGGCGATTTCGGATGCGAATTGCAGCGCGAACTCGATGCCCGGTTGCGTATCGCCGGCAACAACGCATCGATCGTGCAGCAAACGCAGTAGCACGTGCTCCGGGAGCACATCCTCAAAGGGAGCTGCAAGCAGATCGGTGGCCGAACTTGAAGATACGATCTTGGGCGTTTGCTGAGTACGGGTCATGCGATTGCATGCCGACTCGATCCTTGCACCTGCCTTATCGGCAGCTCAGCGCAATAACGGAAACCCCTACGTGCGTGAGTGCGACGCCATTGGCCGTTCGGGTACGGCTGACTGATGGCTACGGCAGACGCGGGAACCGCATGCGCGTCGGTTCCGTGCGGATCAGCTTCACGTCACGGCTGGCGTCGCCATTGCGCAGAATGTGTATCGCCTGGGCATCGAATAGCGAGTAGTCGCCGTTCTCGTAGAGCAGCTCGAGGCGAATGTGGTCGTTCATGCCGTCGAACATGCGGATCTCGACGACGGTGCGCGCCGAGATGACGCTCATCACGCCCTGCCGGTCCTTAATCTGGAGCTCCGACAGCGAGATGATCGAGGTCGTCTCGTTTGGCTTGTTGGGGTCGACCGGCTTCGGATCCTGGATCGACTGGTTTGGGGCAAATGCGAGGGCTGCGGCGATAGGCAGCGACAAAAACAGCAGGGACGCTTTCACGGGGATCTCCACCAGGCGGGTCTCGGGTCTTCTCTAAGAGAGTTGCAGAGACTATGACGCGCCACTCCAGTGTTCCTGCCCCGGATATCAGTACTGACGTGGATTCTCGCCCTCGCCCTGGTGAGTTGTGGCGATTCTCCCGCAGCGAAAGGGCAGCAGCTGCATGTGGCGGAAGTGGTCGCTGGCGCCGGAGCTATTGCACCTGAGGCGGTCGAACGCGTGCGCCAAATCGTGGCCACGGAGCTGGTCCAGCTGCAGGAGGTCTTTGGCGGCAAGAAGATCGAACGGTTCTTCGTGCACGTGCACGCGTCGCGCGAGGAGATGCCGGAGCAGCTGGTTGCTGGCGTGCATGCCGATGCGCCTGGGTTTGCGATCCTCGGTCGGCATCAGATTCACCTGATCTGGGGCCAGATGGCGCGCACGGGTTCGAGCCTGCGCGGCGTGGTTCGCCACGAATTGGTGCACGAGCTGCTTGACCAATACGCCGGCAGGCACGGCAACCGCATGCCGCGCTGGTTTCACGAGGGGCTTGCCCAGCTGCTTGCTGGTGACACCTACCTGAATGCGCGCGAAGACGACCTGGTGTGGCGAGTCGCTGCAAGCAGCCTGCCACAGCTCAGTAGCTTGGCGAAGCACTTCCCCACCCAGACGACCAAGCTGCGTACGGCTTACGCGTTCAGCTACTCATACGTGGCGTGGTTGTCGCGGCAGTATGGGATGTCATTGCTGCTGCGCGTGGCGCGCTACACCGATGACGTGACGTCGTTTGGGCAGGGGCTGGTCGGCCAGACGGGTAAAGACTCGCTGCAGCTTAAAATTGGGTGGGAGAACTACGTGCTTTATGGGTCTGGAGCGCCGTGGCGCGTGCTGTTCAGCAGTTGGTTCAGCCTGTTGATGATCCTGGTTCTGCCGGTGCTCGTGTTGGCCTTGATTCGCCGCCTGAGTGCCGAGCAGCGCGCGGCAAGGCACTTGGCGGCTCGCGCTCGATCCGACCAGGCGCGAGCGCTTGAGGTCGCCGAGCGCCGAGAGGAACTTTTGCGGCTTGCGGCCGAGAATGATTTCGAAGAACGCGAGGACCTGGACCGCCTCGAGCAAGACGGTGAGCAGCGTTAGGTGTAAAAGACGACGCGTGCATACCCCAATGTCGATGACCTCGCGCCTGCGCCTCGCTGCCATTTCGCTCCTATTGCTGGCCGGCAGTTGCGTAAGCCATCGTCACTCCGTCGGCCTTGGTACGACTGGAACTGGCACGCAGATGGTGCGGCAGTACTACATTCTGTTTGGGTTCTTTTCGGCCAACGAGATCAGCGCCCAACGCATGGCAGACGGCGTCACCAGCTACGAAGTCGAAACCAAGTACGGCTTGTGGGACTTATTGCTGCAGCCGTTGTTGTTGCCGTTGACGATGACTTCTCGCACGGTGACGGTGCGCACGTAGGCATGGATAAGTCGCTCAGGCAGCGAGCAACTGAACGCATGAAGCCAGTGACGGTTGCGTTCACCAAGATGGAGGGATGTGGCAACGACTACATCTATGTCAATTCCATCACCCAGCCGTTGCCGATCGATCGTGCCGGTGACTTGGCGAAGCTTTGGTCGGACCGTCATTTTGGAATCGGCGCCGATGGCTTGATTGTGCTGGCTCGCGACCACGACGACGACGACGCGTTGCGCATGCTGATGTGGAATGCGGACGGCTCGCGTGGCGCAATGTGCGGAAATGGGCTTCGTTGCTTGGCGCGCTTCGCGGAAGTGCAAGGCCACACGAGCGGCACGTCTTTGGTCATTATGACGGACTCCGGTTCGCGCGAGATCGAGTTGATAGGGCCCGGATATGGCAGCGGCGACGTCATTACCCAGATGGGAAAAGTGACCTGCACACCGCAGCGTACGATCGAAGTGGCCGGCGGTCGTTATGACTTCATCTGCGGCGATGCGGGCAATCCACACGCGGTGACCTTCGTCGACGATGTCGAATCGGCCGATGTCGAGCGCATCGGTGCTGCAATGCAGAGCCTCGAGGCCTTCCCGGACGGCGTCAACGTCGAGTTCGTGCAGGCTCTCGGTGGCGATCGTATCAAGCAACGCACCTTTGAGCGCGGCAGCGGCGAAACCCTGGCATGCGGGACGGGAGCGGCCGTTGCGGCCCTAGCAGCCCGCCAGTTCGGCAATATTCGCGGTCGAGTTGCGCACGTTGAGCTCCGCGGTGGCACGCTGTTGGTGATCGGAGAAGGACCTTCCCTTGCGATCGAGGGGCCGGCACGTAGCGTCTTTTCCGGCGAGATCGAGTTTTCACGCTAGGCCGCAAATTTGTGCACCGTGCTGGGGCACCGCGTCTTCCCTAACCACACCGAGGAATCGCCATGGAACATCTAGTCTGGATCATCCCGCTCGTCATCGTCCTGTTCGGCATCATGATGATTGTCGGCTGCTACAACGGGCTCGTTAGCCGTCGTAACGAGGCCAAGAACTCGTGGAGCCAAATCGACGTGCAATTGAAGCGTCGTTACGACCTGATTCCGAACCTGGTCGAGACGGTCAAGGGCTACATGAAGCACGAGTCGGAGACGCTCGAAGCTGTCATCAAGGCGCGCCAGCAAGCGGTCGACTTGCAGAACGCGGGCAACATCGGCGAGCTGATGAAGGCCGATGGCATGTTGACGCAATCGCTTGGTCGTCTGTTCGCCGTGTCCGAGAGTTACCCGGATCTCAAGGCCAACCAGAACATGATGTCGCTTCAAGAAGAGCTGGCATCGACCGAGAACCGCATCGGCTTTTCGCGTCAGCACTACAACGATGCCGTCATGAAGATGAACAACGGCATCGAGCAGTTCCCGGCCAACATGGTTGCCGGCATGTTCAACTTCAAGTTGGGCGAGTTCTTCGAGGTCGAAAACGACGAAGAGCGCAAGAACGTCAAGGTGTCGTTCTAACGACCGCACTGGAGATGACGCACTCGTGCTCAGTCTTGTTGTTAGCGGGTGCCGCCGATTCAGTTGGCCAACGCATCGCGAGTGCGGTGTTGGCCGCCGGTGGCAAAGTTGCGGCCGCGGTGCCGCGCGCTTGGCAAGTGGATAAACTGCGTGAGGCGCTCGGTGCCGAAGCTGCCGACCGCTTATTTGTCGGCGTCGTTCCCGCTGCGGATGCGGAAGCCGCAGCCGGCTTCGTCAAGGGCGCAAAGGACGTGCTTGGCGGCATCACGCACTTCGCTGGCGCTTCGCAGTTGTTGCGAGAACGCGTCGCTGGACGCGAGCCTGGTGGTGATTCCGACGAGTTGCTGGCCGCCAACCTGACTAGCAATACGGCGCTCTGCCGCGCCGTTCTGTCGGCGATGCGCCGTCGCGAATCTGGGCGCCTTGTGTTCGTGGCCGCTCCGGACAACACCGATGCGTTGTCCGCTACGTGTCGGGCAAGCCTTGCGGCGCTAGCAGAGTTCGCTGCGGCGCTTGTCGATGACCTGACGAACACCGGAATCGATGTTGAGATCGTTCCTGCGCCAAACGTCTCAGGTGCTGGAGATCCGCATCTGGCGCGTTGGCTCGCAGCCTTGGCGCCAAGCGGTGCGGCATCCTGACGGGGCCCCTGTTGCGGCGTCGCTGTCTAAGGGGGGCTGTTGTCGGCAGTAGTCGAGGGCTACAAGCAAGGAACATGTTCGGGCTCCATAGCAACACGCGGCGCGCCGTCTTAGGCCTGGTCACGTTGATCGCGGTTCCATCTCAGGTGCTTGCTCAGACCGAGCAGCCGGTTGAGAAGGCGCCCGAGAGCGTCCAGGAGCCTCTAAATCCCGCCGAGCAGAAGGCCAAGCAGTTGGCCAAGGTCACTCTGGCCGCCGAGAAGTGGCTGGCGACCGATCAGACCTCCGAAGACCTGATGGCGGAGACCGTTTCCACGGTTTTGCACGATGCAAAGGTCGGGCTTACCTGGCTTGGCCAGCAGTTGCCGGCCATCGACAAAGCTCCCAACACGCCGCGCTCGAAGGGTCTTCGTACGCTCTGCACGCAAGCGACTCTCGAGTTCCTGCGGCGAACAGGCAAGGCGAGCATGGTGTTCGTTGGTCAATACAATGACCTGCTGGAGTTGCAGCCGTTTGCGAGTGAGTTCTTGTTCCAGCTGCTTCTCGAGACGCCGGACTGGTATCCGTTCACGTTTCGCGTGCGTTTGGTCCCGGCTCTGCGCGACATCCAACTGCGGTTGCCTGCGGTCGCACGAGTCGATGGCATCGTCGAGCTGATCAAGAACGAGCAAGAGTCCGACGGCCTGCGCAACGCGCTTGCTGCGATGATGGCGCAGTGGGGTCGTCCTGAGCATGCCAATACCGTGATCAAGCGGCTGCGTGAAGCGACCATGGAAGGTGATGGCGAGGACCGCGTTCATGCGACCCTCGTGGTGGCGGACTACTACAACGTGTTGCGCGACTACGAGAACGCCGCGCGTGCTCACCGAGCTGCGCAAGCCCTCGCCAAGGGTGCCAATGTCGAGCTGCGCCCGGTTGCTTGGTATGCGGCGGCCTGTGTGCACGCATTGCACGGCAAGGTAGAACGCGGCATCGAGGCGCTGGAGCGATGCGCTCGCATGCACGCTTCACCGGACCTCGATCGTTCGCTGCGACTCGAGCGGGAGCTGTTCGAAAAAGATCCTGAACTCGCGTTGCTACGCAAGGACAAGCGCTTCGCCGGGCTGTTGAAGCTTGCCTTTGGTGAGGCCAAGAAGGGCGAGCCGCAAAAGGACGGGCGCTAGTAGTTGGTACTGCCGATCTCGTTCTTGCTCGGGTTGATGGTGGTTGTTGCTCATCGAGAGATGGGCGGAACCTTGCCGGGCGAGAGCACGGTTGCAGGTGTTCTGTGGGCTGCGACGCTGTTGCTCGCGCCACTGCTACTCGCGGCGTTGTCACGTCGATTTGCGGTCTATTCGCTAGTTTCGACGCGATCGCCGGTCATTCCGCCGCGCGCGCTGCTGCGTTTGTCGGCGCTCGCAACGCCGCTGGCGTTGCACGGGCTGTTTGCGTTCGGTGCCTACAACGATTGCATCGATCGACTGGCGCCGAGCAGCCACACGTTGCGCGTTCTGCTCGCGTTGGCACCACTGTACCTCGCGGAGTTGCCGCGCTCGGCAATGGCGACGATGGCGGAAGGGTTGCTTGAGGCGCGTTACGACGCGCGCGACGGGCACCCGGTGTCGGCGTCGTTGCTACCGCGTTGGGGGGACATCTGGCCGGTGTTTCGACTGCGCCTTGGCTGGCCGGTCTTGGCGCTCTTGCCCGCGGTGATGCTCGGCGGTTGCTTGGATGTGTTGCAGCTGCATCGACCGAGCTACGTGCTCGTGTTTGTGACATCGTCCGGGATGACCATTGCGACCGTGGTGTTCCTGATCCTCGCTGCTGTCGTGTTGCCGTTTTGGTTTCGGGTCGCCTTTGGTGTCAGCAAGGCCATGCCGGAACCGATCGGCACAACGTTGCGTGCGACGGCTCAGCTACTTGGGTTCTCGCCGAAACGCGTGTTCGTCCTGCCAACCGGCATGCGGTCGATGAATGCGATGATGGTTGGTCCCTTACCCGTTGGCCGATTGCTTTGCCTGACGGATGGCTTGCTGTCGACGCTGGATAGCCGGTCGCTCACAGGCGTGTTGGCGCACGAAGTCGGCCACGCGCGCATGGGCCACCCCGGCCTGTTGATGCTATTGGCGGTCGTTGTGCCGTTGATGTTGCTGTCGCCTCTGCGTTTATTGGATGTCGAACAGATCGATGTCACGCTGCAGGCCGTTGGCATGGTGGTCATCTTGCTGAGTTTGTGGCTTTCGTTGCGCACACTGGCGCGTCGATTTGAGCATGAAGCGGATGTGTCGTCGGTCCAAGCACTTGGCGCAGAGCCCTGTAGTCGGGCGCTATTGACGGTTTCGAGCATGACGGTGCCTCAGGCGAAGTCCTTGCGTGGGCGCCTGCTTAGTTTGCATCCCGACGAACAACAGCGGCTCACCGTGATGCGTCGCTACGAGAGCGAGCCGGCGTTTCGCGAACAGTTCGATCGACAAACACGTCGCCTTAGACGCGTGATTGCCTTGGTGCTACTCGGTGCCCTTGGCTTTGGTGGTTGGTTCTGGCAAGCAGACTGGCAGTACGAAAGGGTGCTGTCGCGGTTCTACTCCGGCGACTTGGTTGGCGCGCAGCAAGCCATGGCCGAAATCAAGGAACGGCCACCGCGTTGGCAGGATGCCCTAGAGCACGTCGACGAAGAGTTGGCGGCGGGCTTGGAATTGGCGCCGGACGCGCGCGACTGGGCCACGATTGAAGAGCGGCTCATTCCAGCTGCGTGGGAACGTGGTGAACGCGTGTTGCTAACCGAAGGTCCGGCTGCTGCACGGCCTTGGTTCTCGCTGGCCGTTTATGCAATGCCAACGCCGACCCCGACCGAATACGCTATCCATGACTACTGCCGCGCGGCCGCGGACGGGGACGGCGAGCTGACAAGCCGGCTAGCGCAGATCATCAAGCGGCTTGGCGTTCCCGCTGCCTTGGAACCAGTGTTCCGCGACTACTAGTCGCCGCGCGCCCAAGCTACGCGCGTCGGGCCAACTTGTGATTTGAGCCAGCTACAGTACGCAAGGGCGATCTGAGAAGTGCCATCGCACGTCGCCCTCTACTAGATGGCGACGTTGGTGGTGACTAGTAGCGGTTGACCTCAACGGCCCACGTCATTTCCTTCTTCCATACTTCGTTGCCGTGGCGGTCGAACTCGCGAACGCGCGTGTTCTCGGCGACGATCGTATTGCCATTGGGCAGGCGGTCGGCGTCGCTTGGCGAGCTCAGGCCCGACAGTTCGAAGACGATCTTGCCGTCTCGGTCGATCTCCATGACCGCGCCCTTGTTGCGCAGCGTGACCAGCGTGTTGCCGTTCGGCAGGCGGTCGGCGTCGTGCGCGTTCGGCAGGCCCTTGCCTTCCCAGACGATTTCGCCGGCCGGGCTGACTTCGAGCACGCGATCCTTGAGCACGTCCGCGATCAACGTGTTGCCGTTGGCCAAGCGGTCGCAATCGAACGGTCGGATGTCTTGCGAGTAGCTCCAGACGATCTTGCCTTCCGGATTCACTTCGATGACGCGACTTGCGAAGGTGTCGGCGATCAACGTGTTGCCGTTCGGCAGGCGGTCCGCATCATAGGGGTTCTTGAGGTCTTCGAACTGCCAGATGGTCTCGCCCTTGCGGTTGACCTCTTGCACACGACTGACCGAGAACTCAGTGATCAACAGGTTGCCGCTGTCGAGGCACTCGGCATCCCACGCGCCGAAGATCTCTTCGAGCACGAACACGATGCGACCTTGGTCGTCGACTTCGACAATGCGGTTGTCGCTGTAGTCCGCAATCAGCGTAAAGCCCCACATGGCGCCGCCGCCGACACCGAGTTCGACGCGAGTGACCGCACTCCATGGCAGAGCCGTTGCGCCGAGTAGCGGCACGGTCACTGCGACTTTGTCGCCGGTGCTTTCAGCAACGAAGCCAAGCAGGCGTTCGCCGGTAACCAGGTCCATGCGCACGTAGCTGATGGCGTCTGGTTCGGTCATGCGCGGACGCAAGAACAGCATGCCGCCGACTTCGGCGATTGGGATCTGGTGGACCTTGCCAGTAGTCGACTCGAGGATCACCTTGCCAGCATCGATGCTCACGATCTTGCCGTTGATGAACTTGCCAGTGCGCAAGCGCAAACGATCATGATCGACGGATGCGCCAACCAAGCGGGTCAGCGTCGGATCGAAGGCCATGCCCTGGATGTCGGCGCGAGCAAAGGTCAGCTCACCAAAGATCGGTGATTGCAGACGCACGGACTCGGGGTCGATCGAGAGCACTTTGCCCGCGACGCGCGTTCCTTGGTTGAGGAACACCATCGTGTCCTCAGTCTTCTTGGCTACGTGCTTGGGAAACTCGAACGTCGAGCAATCGCTGATTGAGAGCTCGGCAATGGGGACGCCGGCGAACGCACCTTCGACTGCGAACGTATCGCCGAACGCTTGTCCGAGCTTGCCGAGCACGTGTGTCTTGCCATCGATTGTCAGTTGCGCTTCGACCTTGCTGATCTCCGCTGGGATGACAACCGCTGCGCCCTTGGCGATGACTGCGTCGCTGTGCTTGCCGAGGTCGGTGAGCAACTGCTTGGCACCGTCGTCGGCACGCGTTCGCAAGCCACGCACGATGGACATCGTTTCGGTGCGATTGAGTTCGACGCCTTCGAGCGGCCCTTCCTTGATGCCGCCGAGCATCATACCGCGGCAGTGCGCGAGTGCCTTCGCCGACTGCATGCGACCCAGTGCACTCAGTGCAATCGAACGGTGTAGGCCGGACTTGAACTTGACCATCATCGCGATGGCGTCGGCTTCGTTGTCGCCGCCGTGCTTGCCGATAGCGCGGATCGCGCCGCCGGCAATCGAAGTGTCGGTGTGGCCGAGCGCACTGCGTAGGGAACGCAACAGTCGATCATCACCGTCGAGATAGAGCGCACTGCGAACGAGACCTTGCAGCAGTTTGCGTTCGCGGTCTTCTTGTTCGGTGCCCTTGGCATCGAGTTCTTCGAGAATGCGACCGCAACGAATGTGTTGCTCGAGCACCTCGTAGTCATCCCGACGTTGCTGGATGACCGTGCGCGCGCGTCCGCCGATTTCGACCAACGAACGTTCGGCGTTTTCACGAACGCGCCAGCTCGGATCGCACAACTCATCGAGCAGTCGGTCGATCTTCAATCGATACTCGCGGTGATCACCGTGGATGCGAGCGACGATCGCAGTAAAGGACTGGGCCTTCGCCGCGACGAGCTTGCCGACCTGCTCTACTTGGGTGATCAGCGACAGCGACTGGAAGCCGTTGCTCTCGGTGACCAGTTGATCGTCAGTCCAGTCCTGGGCCGGCAAAGCCGTGATCAGGGCAGTGACAAACGGGAGAAGACGCGGAAGGGACAGCGGGGTCATTCGTGTTCGGAGTTTAGGCAACGCAGGGACTCTCGTGTGGTTCGTTCCGATGTAGACACTGACGTTGACGGCACTAGTTGGGTCAGATTCCCCAGCAACGGAGTTATGACACTGGGAATGGGTTTGGGGGGGCCTCGCCGTCGATCCTTCAAGGACGTAGAGTCCGAGAGAACCCTCCTCGCGCTGCTACCGTTGGTTGTGTCCGATTGGCCCACGCTTGGGCCTACACCAAACTAGGAACGAAGTTAGTGTCGCTGCCCCCGTCATCCGTGGCGCGCATGCTTGCATGCGCCTCGCTCTGCGCTGCCGTAATTTCTGCTCAACAGGTACGGGTCAACGCTCCCCTCGGAGCCTTGGCCGCGCGTGGGGCCGAACAATCCGTCGACGACCCTGGTAAACGGGTCGAGATGTTCGAGAACCCCAATCTTGACAGGTACTTAGAACGCGCGCAGATGTTCTTGGATCGCGACGACTACACGTCTGCTGTCAAGGTCCTCCAGGACGTCATCGAGGGTCGAACCGTAGAAGTCTTTGCGACTCGCGACGAGGGAGACGACCCCAACGCGGAGGCTATCGAGCCCAACAAATCGCCAAAGACCGCTCCCAAACCAACCAAGACGCTCGCCCCACAGACGGGTCGTCGCAGCACTTCAGCTGGCACCAAGAAGGGCGATGAGCGCGTCGCTAGTAGTGAACTCGACGCCCGAAACGCAGTTTTTAGTCGAGACGGGCGCATCTACCGACCCGTTCGCCGCCTCTGTCACGAGTTGCTTTCGCGAATGCCGGATGTCGGCATTCAGATCTATCGCACAGCGCATGAGTTTGCGGCTGACGAGATGCTGACGGAAGCGATGGCCAGTGGTTCATCTACCGCTCTCGAGCAAGTTGCGAATCGCTACTTCGTCACGCTCCCGGCTGGCCGCGCGATGATGTTGCTTGCTGATCGCCTGATGCACGAGGGGCGCTACCGAGCTTCGGTTCAGGTTCTGCGCGATCTGCTTGACGTCTACCCGGAGCAGAATCGCAAGGCGCTCGGAATCCGCGACACCTGGTGCCACTTCAAGATTGCGTTGTGCCTGCGACTGGCCGGCGAGAACGACGCAGCCCAGGAAGTCGTCACCGTGCTCGCTGACGAATACGCGGAGGAGTCGCTGCGCATTCGCGGTCAACTCGAGACGATTCACGATCTGCCCAACAGCAAGCTGTTCGCGCGTGACACGGTGGCGATTGAAGCCATTCCGGATGGCAACGCTGGCCTTCAGTGGCTGCAGCCGGAGACGACCGACTTGGTGCCGTTGTGGCAGTACCGCTTCGAGAACGAAACGCCCTACAAGGATCCGAAGCCGAGCAAACGTGGGCGCAACGGCATGTTCTTCGATGGTCGCAACCAATCGAACTCGATGCCGTTCGCAAATCGCTACGGACCCGGCACGCGAGTGTTGTTTAGCAGTCAACGTGACGGCGACCAGACCGTGCCGCGCGCTGTCTTCCTTGAGCACTACCGCCTGCGCCTCGCAGACACCGCTTCCGGATTATTGATAGGTCAGGGTGATGGTGTCGACGTGCCGCCGCTGGCGCGCGAAGGCCATCCACGTGTGCGTATCGCTGCGTGTGATTACGCGCTGCTGCGCCCGGTCGAAGACGAAGAGCGCCGCTTCATCATCATCGGTCACGAAAGCAACACGACCCAAAGCAAGGAGTCGCTCAAGGCGAGCCAACTCGTTGCCTACGACAAGGTCACCGGCAAGCGCTCGTGGTCGTCGGAGAACTGGCAAGACGGGTCGAATGGCTTGCGCCAGGTGACGTTCCTCGCGGCGCCGACGGTGTTCGGCGAGCGGTTGATGTTGCCGTCGATGCGCAAGAACGCGTACACGCTTGAGTGTCTCGATCGCCGCACTGGTGAGCCGCTTTGGCACACACCGTTGCACGCTGGCGGGTCACCGTTCTTCAAGGCGCCTGGTTGCCCGGTCGTTGTGCAAGGCGGGATCGCATTCGTTGCGACCAACGCTGGCTGCGTCGCGGCCGTCGACGCGTTCGCTGGCGACTTGCGTTGGATTCGTCGCTACGAGCGGCACGACTCGGCCCACAAGACCTTCAGGAAGAAGAAGCCGCGGGCGAGCAGCCGTCGCTTCAACAGTTACAGCAACCAATTCACGCAGGCGGTGCTCGATAGCTTCTTGCCGAGTGACATGATCATGCACGACGGTCTGCTGATCGTCGCGCCGTGTGATAGTGAGGTTCTACTCGCGATCGAAGCTGCCACCGGCAAATCCGTCTGGATGCTCGACGGCCGCACGCGATATGCGCCCTACGGACGAGTAACGGAGGTTGTCGGCCACGACGACAAGCAGTTGTTCGTGATGTCGGACTCGCACCTCGTCAGCATCGAACTTGAAGGCGGCTTGGTGCGCTGGATGCAGAAGCTGCCGAGCTGGGCCGGACCCAAATACTCAGGTCGCGGTCGCGGACTCATCGTGAACGGCAAGGTGATCGTGCCAAACATGCGCGAACTGTTGGTGTTCGACGCAAACAACAAGGCGCCAATGCGACGTTTGCACTTGCCGGCATTCGACGAGAGTCGTGAGCCGTTGAGCGGTAGTTGCCACCTATTCGTCAAGGGCCCTTGGCTGGCTGTTGGCTACCAAGGCGGCGTTGAGGTGTATAGCACCGCCGTGGCACTTAGTCAGCTCGCCGGCAACACCGGGGATCCGATGCGGAAGGCGTCGTACCTGACGAAGAGTGGCGACCCGGCGCAAGCCGAGAAGGTCTTGGCCGCAACAGTTGCGAACACCTTGGACGTAACCGTTCGTCTCCGCGCCGCGAAGCAATTGCTCGCACTGGTCTCGGGTCGCGCTGAAGGCTTGGCGCGCGCTGGCAAGCTCCCCGGAGCATTGAAGGCGATGGACGCCGTTCGCGACTTACTCGCGGATCGCACCGTGCGTCTCAACTGGCACTTGGCACGCATTGAGATCTGCAAAGATGCAGGCGACATGCGCGCCCACGAATCGGAACAACAAAGTCTCTACGACTACATGGAGGGTCGAGGATGAGAATCGCTTGTCTAATCATGGCCGTCGGCATCGCCGCCGCATCAAGCCTCTCGGCGCAAAACGCCGCATACCCTCCCGGTGTAACCCCTGCGATCCACAAGTCGGTGCAACGCGGACTGACCTGGCTTTCGCACAACATGGCCAACGACGGCAGTTGGCGTAATTCAGGTGGCTATGGCAGCTACCCGGCCGCGATGACCGGTCTGGCTGGCATGGCGTTCATCGCCTCTGGTTCGACCCCAACGCGCGGTCGCTACTGGCAAGAGGTGCGCAAGTCCGTTGGCTTCTTGATGAAGAACGCCGATGCCAACACCGGCGTCATCTCGATCCCGGCCGAAGAAGGTCGGAGCATGTATGGCCATGGCTTCGCGACGCTCTACCTGGCTTCCGTGTATGGCATGGAAGAGGACTTGCGCAAGCAGGCCAAGCTCAAGCGCGTGCTCGACAAGGCAGTCGGCTTGATCGCTTCGGCGCAGTCTTCGGCTGGTGGCTGGATCTACACGCCAGATTCCAACAGCGATGAAGGCAGTGTCACGGTCACGCAGATCCAAGCGCTGCGCGCGTGCCGCATGGCGGGCATCGTGGTCGACAAGAAGGTCATCGATAAGTCGGTCGACTACATCAAGCGCTGCCAAAACGGCGACGGCAGCATTCGCTACAGCCTCAACTCCGGCGGCGATGGTCGCCCGGCAATCACCGCTGCTGGCGTGGCCGTTCTCTACAACGCTGGTGTCTACGATGACCAGCCGTTCGTCGACAAGGCCGTTCAGTACTGCAAGAAGCGCATCAAGACGTCGGTCAACAACACCGGCCACCACTACTACGCGCAGCTCTACTGGAGCCAGGCGCTCTACCAACGTGGCGGCAAGGATTGGGACGACTACTACAAGAGCATGGGTGCTTGGCTGATGAAGCAGCAGAGTAAGGATGGAAGTTGGCAAGGTGACGGCGTCGGCACCGTCTATGGCACTGCGATCGCGTTGACGATCCTGCAACTCCCCTACTCCTTCGCTCCGATCTACCAGCGCTAATCAGTGTTCACGATGTTGCGATGCTTCCAAGCTAGTCTGGCCGCTGTGCTGTTGCCGCTTTGTGCGGGACAGGTGTCGGCTCAGGTGGCTTCCTTGCCACCAGGCGTGACGCCGGAGATCCAGAAGGCCATCCTGCGCGGGCAAGCATGGCTGGAAAGCAATCAAGCAGCCGACGGCAGTTGGCGCAACGGCGGTAGCTACGGCACCTACCCAGCGGCGATGACGGCGATGGGTGGCATGGCCATTCTGGCTGGTGGCTCGACGCCGACGCGCGGCAAGCACTGGCAACAGGTTCGAAAGGCGACTGAGTGGCTGTTGAAGCGTATCGACGCCCAGACTGGCTTCATCACTCTTCGCCAACAAGAGCAGCGTGGCATGTATGGCCATGGCTTGGCGACGTTGTTCTTGGCTTCCGTCTACGGGATGGAGGAAGACCAGCGCACCCAGAAGCGATTGAAGCGAGTGCTTGATGGTGCGGTCGCGTTGATCAGTAACTCACAGTCCGCGGCTGGCGGTTGGTACTACCAACCATCAAGCACTGATGACGAAGGCAGTGTCACCGTCACTCAGATTCAAGCGCTGCGCGCATGTCGCATGGCCGGCATCGTGGTCGACAAGAAGACGATCAATCGCGCCGTCAACTACATCAAGCGCTGTCAAAACCCTGATGGCGGCATCTGCTACAAGCTGAGCATGAAGGGGTCGCAGAGCAAGCCTGCGATCACTGCTGCGGGAGTCGCGGTTCTTTACAACGCCGGCGTCTACGACGACCAACCGTTCGTCGATAACGCGGTGAAGTTCTGCAAGCGCCGTCTGAAGGTGTCCGTCGACAACACGGGTCACCACTACTACACGATCCTGTATTGGTCGCAGGTGCTCTACCAGCGCGGCGGCAAGGATTGGGACGACTACTACAACCGCGCTGGCGCGTGGTTGTTGAAGCAACAAGCCAAGGACGGCAGTTGGAGCGGTGATGGTATCGGTTCCGTCTATGGAACCGCCGTCGCGCTTACCATCCTGCAAATGCCACACTCTCTCGTGCCGATCTACCAGCGGTAGCTACAACGAGACTGAGCGAACGAACACGATGTTGGGAAAACTATGATGCTTGGATTGGCCTTCCTCAATCCGCTGCTGCTGTGGGCGCTGCCGCTAGCCGCGGTGCCGATCATCATCCACATTCTGAACCGGCGACGGTTCCAGAAGGTGCCATGGGCTGCCATGACCTTCTTGCTCAAGGCGATGAAGCGCAACCGCAAGCGCATGCGCATGGAGCAGTGGTTGGTGTTGTTGCTGCGCGTGTTGGCGGTGTTGCTTTTGATCTCGCTGGTCAGTCGCCCGCAACTCGGTGGCAGTAGCCTGCTGGGATCTCGCACGCACCACGTTGTCATTCTCGATGACAGCGCGTCGATGACGCAGCGAACCGGCAGCACGGCACTGTTCGAGAAGGCGCAGGATCGCATCAAGATGCTCGCCGACGACCTCGGCCTGCGTCGCCAAGGCGACATCTTCTCGCTGGTCACTACGAGCGCTGCGGATGTGCCCCAGATCTGGTCGCAGCGCATCGGTGGCTCCTTTAGTCGCGACGCAGGCGCCCGGCTCAAGGAACTGCAGGTCAGCGACCGTTCGCCTGATCTTGGCAAGGCGTTGGAGATGACGGTTACTCGCGCGCACGAAGTCGAAGACGCGTCGCGCACCGAATACTACCTCGTCGGCGACCGCCGTTCGTGGGACTGGGCGACGCCTGATGACAAACCACGGCCGGAGTTGCTCGCGGGCTTGAGCTCGATGGCATCCGACAAGGAGCACGTCACAGTGCTGACAGTCGGCGGCCAACATGCCAACCTCGCGATCGTCGACGTCAAGTTGGTCGATCGCCTGGCGATCGCTGCGGTGCCGGTCACGCTCGGTATCGACGTCAAGAACTTCGGTCTCGACCCAACAGCGCCGACCACGGTTTCGATCGAGATCGATGGTCAGAGTCGCGTCACGCAAGACGTGCCGCAACTCGCGCCGGGCGAACGCTACACGGTCCAGATGGACCACACGTTCCATGAAGCCGGTCCGCACCACCTCGATGCGTTGCTCGAGCCCGGTGAGTCGTTCCCGTTTGATGATCGCCGCACGCTTGCTTTGCAGGTGCGCGACAAGAGCCGTGTGTTGCTCGTTGACGGCCAGCCTGACGAAGACGACGGCGAAGTGTTTTTCCTGCGAGCGACGCTCGATGTGCCAGATTCTGGCATCGAGGCGCAGGTTGTTACTGAGAGTGGTTTCGACGAAACCAACCTCGCTGCATTCGACATGATCTGGCTCTGCAACGTGCAGTCGCCAACTCCGGAAGCTGCGGAGAGGCTCGAAGCGTTCGTTGCGTCTGGCGGTGGTCTTGCGATCACCTGTGGTTCGTTGATCGACGCGCCGCGCTACAACGACCTGTTCTGGAAGGGCGGCGAAGGCCTGTTGCCGTTGCCGATCGGTGAGATCAACGGCGACCCGGATCGTCCCGAGCACGCGCACCTCGCGAGCAAGGATCACCCGATGTGCACGGGCGTCGCGGAGTTGTTTGAGCTGGTGCTCGCCAACTGGATCCAGGTCAAGCGTTGGCTCGAGCTGGAAGAACCGGCCAACCACGAGGCATCGATTGTTGCGCGCATCCGCGGTGCCGATGGCCCGCCGATGTTGGTGACTCGCACCTACAAGGGAACGGGCGGCGAAGTTGCGCTGTTCGCGATCACTGCCGACCGCTTCTGGAGCAACCTACCGAGCACAGACCTGTTCTTGGTCGTGACGCACCAGCTGCATCACTTCGCCGCGCGCCGTGACGACCAAAGCCGCAGCAACCTGCTTACGGATGGCGTGCTGACGTTGGCCGTGGATCCGGGTTTGTATCGCTCAGACGTGACGATGCGTTCGCTCGCCGGTGATGATGAGCGCACGGTGACCGTCGCAGCGCCGAAGCCCTGGTCTGATCCGGAAGACAAGTCGCCAGGCGCTACCAAGCCCGGTGCAAAGCCGCCGGAAAATCCGACTGAAACTCCGGCAGGCAACCCCGATGGGCAGACGCCCGAGACGACCAACCCAATGTTGGCACTCGAAGTTGCGATGGCGGAGCTCACCGAGCGTGGTGCCTACGAGATCCAACTCGAGCGCCACGATGGTGTCCCGGACAAGCGCATGATCGCGCGTAACGCACCGCCCCACGAAGGCCAACTCGTGGCCTTCGATGAATCGTCGTTCAAGAAGATCTACCCAAGCAACGTGCACGATCTCGTTACGTTCGTTCGCGATGACGGTGGCGTTGGCACTGCTGCCGGTGAAGGTGAGGCGTGGCCGCTACTGGCTGCTTTGTTGTTAGTCGGCTTGTTGGCCGAGTCGCTGCTCGCCTGGAGGTTCGGCCGCCGCTAAGGCGGGCATCACAAGATGGATGATTTTCTGAGATGGCTGGCGGAGTGGCGTGGGATCGAAATCGAACCCGGCTCCGAGCTGCAATTTGAGTTTGCGAACTTCCCGACCGGTGGGTTGGGAATGCTCGTGTTGATGGGCATCGCACTCAGCGTTGTCTTCATTGGGTTCTGCTATCGCCGAGACGGCAAGAACCTCAGTGGCTTGCAACGCTTCATCCTCGGTTCGCTGCGAGCACTCGCCGTGCTGGCGGTGATCACGTTGCTACTCGAACCGAACTTGGTGACGGTCAAGCGCGAGACGCGGCCCGGCCACACGATCTTGCTGGTCGACACTTCGCAGTCGATGACGCACGTCGATGCATGGCGTCGCGAAGAGGTGCAACTCACCGCGACTGGTTGGAAAGAGATTGGCGCGACGGACCCGACCGTGGAAACGCGCTTGGATCTGGTCAAGGCGCTGCTCGCCAAGGACAAGCAAAGCATCGTGCAGAAGCTTGCCGCCAAGAACCGCGTGCAGCTGTACGGGTTTGATGGCAGTGTCGAAGACCTGCCGGTCATCGCGCAACCACCGAAGCTCGGCCCCGATGGCGAACCCTTGCCAGCGGATCCGAACGAGCCGCCGCCCGTGCCGGTGCTCGACCTCGAGAAACTCATCGCTGACGGTCGTTCATCCAACCTCGGTGGCGCCTTGCGCACGGCGCTCGACAAGAGCCGGCCAGCCGAGATTGCCGCAGTGGTATTCGTGACCGATGGTCGCCGAACCGCTGGTCCGCAGGGCGCCGAGATTGCGCGACTGCTCGAGCAACGCAAGATCCCGCACACCTTCGTGCTCGGCGTTGGCGACCCATCCGAAACGCAGACCGTGCAGCTGACGCGCATGGACGCGCCTTCGAAGGTCTTCCAACGCGACCCCTACGAGATGAAGGCGACGGTGACGTCGCAGGGCTACGACGGCATCACGGTGACCGCGCGTCTGGTGCGCACCGATGACAAGGGTGCTGAGATTGTCGCCGCAACGCAGCAGGTTCCGATCGGCGCGACGCAAGAGGCAACGATCCACTGGAAGGAGCTGACCAGCGACACTTCCGGCCGCTTCTTGTATCGCACCGAGATCGTGCCGCCGGATGGCGAGCCCATGATTGCCGAACGGCACACCAAGACCGAAGCGGTTGAAGTGCTCGATCGTCGCTTGCGCATGCTGTTGCTCTCCGGCGCTTCGAGCCACGAGTTCCAGATCCTGCGCAACCTGTTGATTCGCGACAAGACGATCGACGTCTCGTGTTGGTTGCAGAGTGCCGATGAGAACTTCCCGCAGGAAGGTAACGAAGACGTTCTGATCGATCGCCTGCCGGAAGAACGTATCGAATTCGATCCCTACGACGTCGTCGTGATGATCGACCCCGATCAAGAACGACTGACGAAGCGTTTTTGCGAGAACCTGGCCAAGCACGTCATGGAAGGCGGCTGTGGTTTCTGGTGGGTCGCCGGTGAGAAGTACACACTCGACTCACTGCGTCCGACCGCGAACACGCGAGCGATCGCTGACATCCTGCCGATCGTTCCCAACATCGAAACCGCCGAGCGAGAGATGATGGGCTTCGGCAAGGCCTTCAAGAACCCGTGGCGCTACAAGCTGACCACCGACGGGCAAGAAGGCTTTGGAGCCAAGGTCATGAAGGTTCATGACGACAAGGACACCAGCAAGCTGCTCTGGGAGAGCATGCCGGGCTTCCACTTCTGGTTCCCGGTGACGCGCCTCAAGCCAATTGCGGTCGCGCTTGCCGAACACCCGAGCCCGGACTTCCGACGCGGCGGCAAGAACATGCCGATCATCGCGATGCAAAGCATTGGCGCTGGTCGCGTGTTGTTCGTCGGCACCGACGAGACCTACCGCTGGCGCTCGATTCACCAAGACGCCTACGACCGCTTCTGGATCAACGGCATTCGTTACTTGTTCGAGGGCCGCTTGCAGGCAGGTAACAGCCGCCTGCGCA
>JBNMND010000002.1:0-49478 GCA_051274975.1 Planctomycetota bacterium
AGACGCCGACAGCGTTGGCGGATATCGCGTTCGACTACCTGTTCGCGATCACGTGGCTGCGCTTGCTGTCGCCAGAGTTGTTGGCGCTGCCGCGGCAGATGGCGATTAACTTCCACGACGGGCCGTTGCCGCGCTATGCAGGCCTCAACGCAACCTGCTGGTCGCTGCTCAACGGCGAGAGTGAGCACGCGGTCACTTGGCACGTCATCGAAGCCAAGGCGGACACTGGTGATATTCTGGTGCAGCAGGCCTTCCCGATCGCGGCCGACGACACGGCGTTCACCTTGAACGCGCGTTGCTTTGCGTTTGGCACTGCTAGCTTTGGCGAACTGAGCGAGCAGTTGGCCAATGGCACGGCTGCCGGTCGCGCCCAGGACCTAACGCGCCGCAGCTACTTTGGTCGCCATCAGCGACCGCCCGCGTTGGCGGTGCTCGACTTCGCGCAACCGGTGCAGATCGTGTCGCGACTGGTGCGAGCGTTCGATCACGGTGGCTATCAGAACCCGATTGCCGTCGCCAAGGTGCGCGCCAAGAACGGCGTGTTCGTGCCGAGCGGGATCGAGGCGGTCGCGACCGATGCTGCAGGCCGTGCGAGCCCCGGAACGGTGGTTGCCGCGTCCGCTGAGTTCGTGCAGATTGCGTGCGCTGATGGCGATGTCAAGTTGCTCGCGCCGCGTTGTCTACGTGGACTGCCGCTGACCGGCGAGGCCTTGCGCCAGTACGGCGTGGTTGCCGGGCACGTGTTGCCGGTCGCGACGGCGGCCGAACGCGATGGTTGGGTCGATCTCGGCGCGATCGCTGCGCCAGGCGAATCCGCATGGGTGGAGGCGTTGCGAACGGCTACGCCGTTGGCGGTGCCAGATGGTCAGCCCAACGATGGCGCTGCCGAGCCGGCCGAAGTTGCGGTCGACCTGCAGGCCAAGGACGCGGATCACGCAGCTTCGTTGTGTGCTGCGTTCTTGCTGCGTTCAGCGGGAGTCGTCGATGGCGACCAGGTGTCCGCCGGCCTTGGCTATGCCAACGCCAACTCGCAACAACCGATCGCTGGCGCTATCGATTTGGCGGTCGCTTTCCCGCCCGCGGTGTTCACCGTCACGGACACGGACCAGGTTGCTGACGCCCTCGAGAGTATCCGTGTAACGATGGCGGCGACGTCGGCGCGTGGTCCGCTGTTGCGCGAACTGGTGGTGCGACGCAGTGATGTGCTGTCGCCCGCCGTCACGATTGAACCACCGGTGCGGCTGACGGTTGGCATTGACGTTGACGTTGCGCCTTCGACGATGACCTTCGCGGTGGCGGCCGATGGTTCGGTGCGGTTGTGCTATGACGCGCGCACCTTGCCCGAGGCAAAGGCTACGGCGATGGCGCAACGCCTCTCTGTGTTTGCCCGCGCCGCAGCCGCCGATCCAAGCGCACGCTTGACGCAGGTCGCGGTGCTGGATGAAGCTGAGTTACAGCGCTTGCTGCACACCTGGAATGAGACGGCGACCGGCGCGATTCAAGAGTTGTGCGTGCATCGTCAGTTCCAGCTTCAGGTGCAGACTTGCCCCGATCACCCGGCGCTCGCCTGTGATGGCTCGTCGTTAACTTATCGCGAGCTGCAGATTGCCGTCGACCGCCTGGCCGGTTGGTTGCGCGGCCGCGGCGTCAATACCGGTGATCGGGTTGGTATCTGCACGGGCCGAGGCTTGGGCATGGTGACTGCGGCGCTCGCGGTCATGCGCTGCGGCGCCGCCTACGTGCCGCTCGACCCGAGCTACCCGCGCGATCGCCTCGCGTTCATGGCGGAGGATGCCGAACTCGCCGCCCTGATTGTGGACCAGCAAGGCGCCGGTGCTTCACCCGCGGTGTCGTGCCCGCGCATCGATCTCGATGCCGATCGCGATGCGATTGCAGGTGCCGAGATGCTGCTTGACGACGCGGCCACCGGCGACCACCTCGCCTACTTGATCTACACGTCTGGATCGACCGGCCGTCCGAAGGGCGTCATGGTGCGCCATCGCAACGCGGCGAACTTCTTCGTCGGCATGGATCATGTGCTCGGTGCCGATCACGACGACCACAAGCCGGGCGTCTGGTTGGCGGTCACCAGCTTGTCATTCGATATCTCGGTGCTCGAACTGCTGTGGACGCTGTGTCGCGGCTTCACCGTTGTGCTGCATACGGGCGACGACAAGCCCAAGCGGGCAGAGCCAAAGCCGGCGTCGACACGCCCGGTGTCGTTCAGCATGTTCTACTTCGCTAGTGACGAAGGTGAGTTTGCACAGGACAAATACCGCTTGCTGCTCGAGGGCGCGAAGTTCGCCGACGAGAACGGTTTCGAGGCGGTGTGGACACCCGAACGGCACTTCCACGCGTTCGGCGGTCTCTACCCGAACCCAGCGGTCGTCAGCGCGGCCGTTGCAGCCATCACGAAGAACGTCGGCATCCGCGCCGGCTCGTGCGTGGCGACGCTACACCATCCGATTCGCATCGCAGAGGACTGGTCGTTGGTTGACAACCTGTCGAACGGCCGCGTTGGCATTGCGTTCGCGGCTGGTTGGCACGGCCGTGACTTCGTGCTCAGGCCGGAGAACTTCGCGGACCGTAAGGGCGCGATGATGCGCACGATGAAGCAAGTGCACGCGCTGTGGCGCGGGGAAGAGGTCGAGTTCCCTGGCCATGATGGCAAGCCGCAGGCGATTCGCACGTTGCCGCGGCCGGTGCAGAAGAAGCTGCCGACGTGGGTGACCGTTGCCGGCAACCCGGAGACATTCCGGCTGGCGGGGGAGTCCGGCAGCTACGTGCTGACGCACCTGCTCGGCCAAAGTGTGCAGGACCTCGAAGGCAAGCTCGACGTCTACCATGCTGCTTGGCGCCAGGCCGGCCACGAGGGCGAGGGCCGCGTTACGCTGATGCTGCATACGTTCGTTGGCGAAGACGAGGGCAAGGTGCGCGAGATCGTGCGCGAGCCGATGAAGGAATACCTGCGTTCGAGCCTCGACCTCGTCAAGCAGGCGGCGTGGTCGTTCCCGGCCTTCAAGAACAAGGTCGACAAGCCGGGTGAGATGGATGAGTTACTCAACGGTGGCCTGACGCCAGCCGACTTTGACGCGCTGCTCGACTTCTCATTCGAACGCTACTACCAGCAGAGTGGTCTGTTTGGCACGCCCGAGTCGTGTGTTGCCATCGTCGACCGACTGCGCGCGATCAAGATCGATGAGATCGCGTGCTTGGTGGACTTCGGTGTGCCGACCGACCTGGTCATGGCTAGCCTGCCACAGCTCAAGGAGCTGAAGCGACTTTGCGATACGGCGACGGCAGCGGATGCGATTACGGCAGTGGCAGCGGTGACGAGGCAAGGTGCGCCAGCGCCCGCCAAGTCGATCCCTGAACTGATTCATGAGCACGATGTGACGCACTTCCAGTGCACGCCGTCGATGGCGGGCATGTTGCTGCTCGACCCCGCGGCGCCGAAGGCGTTCGGCTCGTTGCAGCAGATGCTCGTTGGTGGCGAAGCGTTGCCGAGTGCTACGGCGCGCCAACTGAAGGACGTCGTGTCGGTGCTGCACGATGTCTACGGTCCGACCGAGACGACGGTGTGGTCGACGACGCAAGTGGTCGGCGACGACGAACCGGTGCCGATCGGCAAGCCGATGCGCAACCAACAGGCCTACGTGCTCGATCACCACTTGCAGCCTGTGCCTATCGGTGGCGTCGGCGAACTGTGGATTGGTGGCGATGGTGTGACTGCCGGCTACTTCCGTCGACCGGAGTTAACCGACGAGCGCTTCCGTGCGGATCCGTTCCGAAGTGGCGGCAACGACGCGAAGATCTATGGCACCGGTGACTTGGTGCGCTTTCGCGACGATGGTGTGCTCGAATACCTCGGTCGCAAGGACCTGCAGGTCAAGGTGCGCGGCTACCGGATCGAGCTAGGTGAGATCGAGGCGGCGTTGAGCCAGCACAGCGGCATTCGCGAAGTGGTGGTGGTTGCCCGCCATGACGGTGGCGATGCCCGCTTGGTGGCCTACTACGTTGCCCGCGCTGAGGCGCCGACGGCGGATCAGTTGCGCGACCACCTACGTCACTCGCTGCCGGAGTTCATGGTGCCGAGTCACTTCGTGGCGATGCCCGACCTGCCGCGCACCCCGAATCTGAAGGTGGACCGCAAAGCGTTGCCGGCACCGGAGGCCGTTGCCAGCGCGGCACGCACGGTGGTCGTGTCGGCGGCTGACGAAACTGAGGATGCGATCCTGGCGATCTGGAAGCAGTCGCTCGGTACTGACGACGTTGGCGTCGAAGACAACTTCTTCGATTCTGGCGGCCACAGCATCCTGGCGGTCAAGGTGCACCGCGAGATCGCGCAGCGACTTGGTGTCGACTTGCAGGTGACGGACTTGTTCCGGTTCACGACAGTTCGCGCGCTCGCCAAGCACTTGCAGGCTGGCAAGTCGCAACCGACCGCTGCGCAGCAGGCGATGGAGCGGGCTAAGAGCCGTCGGCGGAAGCTGACCCGTCGCCAGTAACGCCCTCGCTCGCCCTACCCTCGATTGCGAGTGGCCGCTAGCGAGCCGCTAGCGAGTCGCTAGCGGCCGCCAGCGCACCGTCTTGATGCGGGTGCGTGTCTGGAAACTGGCGATGCCGAACGGGCGACACAGATCGACTTCCGGGCGCAGCGATAGTCGCTTGCCGGCGAGCGGAGTCTCGGTGAACGGTTCGCCATCGAGCAGTACCGTGATGCTGCCGTCGGTCACGCGCACCAGTGTCGTGTAGTCGAGGTCTGACTTGAAGCCCTTGAGCTTGCGCGTCAGGTTGCGCGAGGCATCGTCGTCGTCGAGGCTCGAGAGCCCGGAGATGCTGCCGCCCCAACCGCCGAGCACGAGGGTCAGGTGGTGTTCGCCAACTGGGAACGTCAAGCCGCAGAAGAAGTCGTTGCCTTCGATGCGGGCCGCGGTGACTTCGACTTCGTAGCTGCCTGTCGGTGGTGGCCCCGTCAGGGTGACGCCGGTCATCGGGCTACCCATCTCGAAGTGCATGGCGCCGTCAGCGACAGTGATCTCGCCCTCGCCGCCAAACTCGGTGGCTTGCCAGCCGGTCAGCGATTCGCCGTCGAACAGCGAAGTCCATGTCGCAGCGGGATCGGTCGTCTTGCAGCCAGCGAGCAGCAGGCCAGAGACTGCGAGTAGTAACCAGCGAAGGCGGTTCATCATTACTTACCAGTCAACACTGGACTGGTGCTCTGCTTCAAGAACAGGATCGCCATTGCGTTGCGTTCTATCTGTTCGTCGCCAGTGAATTCCGCTGGCCAGTTACCGTTCTCTAGTTGTGCCAGCACGAGCATCAGGGCGCCTTCGAAGTACCAGTCGCGATCTTGGATCAGCGCGACGCCGGACAATAGCGCGGCGCGTTCAAGGCTGTAGAGGTAGTAGTAGTGCCAGCGGTGTTGGCGGGTCAGCGCGCCCGGGTGGTAGCGCACCGTCATGTTCTGCGCGAGCCACGCGAAGCCGTCGTTGCGCGCCCGGTTGGCGTCGTTCTGCAGCTTCTTTCGCTTCATTTTCTTGTGATCGAGAATCGCTGCCTGGCAGATCGCCAAGCCAGTGATTCCGGCGCAGGTCATGCTGCCCCAGATGCTGGCCTCGCCGCCTCCCTGACCGGGTGCCGTGTAGCTCCAGCCGTTGGCGTTGCGGTGCATGCGCGCCGTCGTGTAGCTACCCTCTGGATCGAACTGCATGCGCGTGTGGGTGCGGTAGTCCATCAGTTCGAGGCCGATACGTTTGCCGTCTTCTTGTTGGTCATCAAGCAGGTGGTTGGCTGCCGCTTCCCAAATCGATGGCTTGATCTCGACACCGCAGAGGTGCGCGGCATAGAGGCCGAGCAACCCGTATTGATGCAAGGAATTGTCGTAGCGGCCACCGCCGACGTAGTTGAAGCGCAGCAAGTATTCGGCATCGACGCGCGTGTCGATGTTGGTCAGTAGCCGCCCGACCCACTTCTCCATTAGCGCGCGATCAGCTTCCGGGACCTGCCGCTTCGTTGGGCGGTCGATCGCGCCCGAGCGCAGTAGGCTCAGCTCGGACGCTGGCTGGTGGTAAGCCTCGAGCACCATCAGCGCGTTGCCCAGCGTGTAGGTGTCGATCAGCGTGCGCTTGCGAAGTTCCTTGAGGCACGATACCAGCACCGGATCATCCTTCGGCACGCCGCCCTTGATCAAGGCCAGCAGGCCGATCGCAAGGCGACCTGAGTGATAAGAACGGTCGGCTTTAGGCTTCTCGGCATTGAGCAGGCGCGTGTCGTTGGGTTTCGACAGTTGCTCCTTTAGCTTCTTGGTGCCCGACTCAATCGAGCGCTGCACCGCCAACCGGAATTCTGTGTCCTGGTTGTGGTGCGTGTAAGTCAGCAGCCAGTCTTCCTTTTGGTCCAGGGTGCCGGCGGCATTCTTGAACTCCGCGCCGTTGGCGATCGTGCCATGCAGGTCGGATTCGATGCGCATGACGCGCGCGCCGGTCGGGCGAATCTCAACTTGGCGGCGGATCTTTAACTTTCCGTCAAAGCTGTGATGCACGAAGGCCATCACGGACTTCTTCATGTAGTCCTTGTCGTCCTTGCCCATGTTGGGCAGCTTGGCAGTCTTGACGGTCGCCGTGATCGTCTGCCAGCCTTCGGTGTCGATCGACGATGCGCGGCCGCGGATCTTGATGTCGCCGAGTTCGCGCATGCGCGTTGCATTCATCTTGATGCTGCCGCCGAGCGGCCCGCAACGCATGTCCATCGCAACCCACCACGCAATCTCGCGTAGGTCGGCGGGCGACTTCCAAACGGTCTTGCGGTCCTTGTCGAGTTCGCCTTGCAGCAACATCGGTGGTGGCCGGAGTGGGCCGAACAGCGCGCGTTTGACGCGATTGGCAGCAGTGCGTTCTTCGCGGATGGCCTTCTGAAGGTCTTCGACTTTGCGATGCTTACGGGTGAGCTTGTCGAAGTAGCGCAGGTTGACGTCGAGATACTGCGCGCCGCCGATCTGCGAGCACTTGACGGCGATGACGTTCTCGCCGCGCTGCCAGGCATCGAGTGCCTTGCCGGTGACGAAGAACGAACGGTTGACGCCGTAGCGATCGTCGGCGACGACGAGTTCGCCGTTGAGCCAGATTCGCACGCCGTCATCGTGGTCGAGTTCGAACCACAAGGCTTTCGGCTTGACGCGGCCGAGGTCGCAGGTCGTGCGCGCACACAAGGCGGCGTTGGCCCACTTGGTGCGGTGGTTCTTGTTGGCCAACAGGTCGGGGCCGAAGCCTGCCTTCCCAGCAAACCAACCAGAGTCATCAAAGGCTGGCTTCTCGAAGTTCTTGGGGATCTTCGCGGCCACGCAGGTGAAATACTTCCACGTGTGCGGTTGGTGGCTCTTGCCGTTGTGGATCGCGACAGTCGATGTGAGTCGCGATGGCGGTGGCGTCACTTCGAACTGCTTCGTCGTGCGCGTGTAGGCGTGGGCACCACGATGGGGGATGTCCCAAGCCATGGACTGGCCGCACGCGAGGCTCGCGAGGATTAGAGTGGCGACGACGGAGGCGAGTCGTTGCATGGTTTGCCAGGGCATGGTTTAGCTAGCCAATGGTTTGGCAAGCCAATGGTTAGCCGGAGTTGACTAGCAGAGTTGGCTAGCAGAGTTGGCTAACCGAAGTTGAGGCCGCACTCGGGACAGCGAGTGACGCCGGCAGTCGCAAACTTCGTCAGACAGGCTGGGCACTGTGTTTCCTCTGCATTGAGGTCGCAGACGATGTCGCGGACCGGCAGGCCCTGACTTCGAACCATACCGTCCAGGTGTGTCTGGTGCACGGCGAGTGCCTCTTCCCGTCGTCCGCTCGCGACCGCGAGCCATGCGTGGGGGCCTCAACCGCCGGGCATCGGGCCGGTGGTCGCTTCGATTCCCGCGCCCTTGAGTTGCTGCAAGACTTCGCGAATGAAGTCGGCCTTGCCTTGGAACGCGAGCTGCATGCCGGGGGGAGTGTTCACCGCGGCAGTGTAGGCGGATGGGCGGGCTGCGCCACTCGCATCGCGGTTGCAGCCACGCTGACGAGGCGTGGCGGTGGTGGCCGCACGCCGGTGCCTACTTGCGCTTCAGAGTGCGAATCGCCGCTCGCACCGCCTGTTCGTCCTCTTTGGTGCTGCCAAAGCCATCGATCACGAGCAACAAGTCTTTGTACAGCTGCACGTGCACGACCCGGCGGCGCGGACTGTCTGGCCGATCGGGATTCGTTTGCAGCAGCATCAAGGTGCGGCACATCGAGCCATCGGGGCATGTATGCCACTTCGCTTCCTGACTGGCAGATTGCTCCTTGTCGAAAGCAAGACCGTGCTTTTTGCGATGGTGGTTGAGCCAGCGATCGGAAGTTGCCTTGGTCCATACCGCCATGCCGGCGGGCACCTGGTGGCCAATCAGCCACATGCTGCTCGCATTCGGGCTCGCCCAACGAACCCGGAACATTGATCCGCCGGGCAGTTGCTTGGTCTTCCAACCGTCGGGGCCGTCGAGCTGCAGGTCGAATCGATCGTTGCGGTAGGTCGATCCTTCGATCATACCACCGGTGTGTATGCGCAGCGGCCGCGTCGCGAGTTGGGCGTCCTTGCAGTCGACCTCAAGCAGCATGTAGCTCATGAACAACTTGTCGACGGACTTCTGATGGCGGCTCAGCGATGCTTTGCTGGTGCGCACGAGCAACACATGCTGCACGCCACCGAACGCAACCACGTGGAAGATCGTGACGTCGCCGCCGGCTTCTTCGTGATCGAGCGGCAGTTCAACGACTAGCCGCGCCGAGTCCATGCCTTTTGGCGGCTTCTTCTTGTGCATCGGCGGTACCCAGTGGGAAGGGATGCCGATCTTGGCGCTCGGCTCAATCTTCGCGAAGGCCTTCGCAAGCTTCAACACGACCGCCGTTGCATTGATCGGTTCGCTTGGCACTTGCACGTACACATCGCAAACGACGTCGGTGCCGATCAGGTAAAAGCTGGCGGACTCGAGTGCCAGACCACGTTCGCGCCGCAGCGGCACGCACAAGAAGCCATCGACGCCGCCGATCTCGTAGTTGCACGGCGGGCAACGGAACTTCGCATCCGTGACGCAGTGAACCCGCGGCGGCATGTCTATTTCGAACGTCGGCACGACGCCGCTATCCGCTCCGGGCTTGGCGCTGTTGCGAACGGCCAGGTAGGTGTCTTCGGTGTGGTTGTGCGGCTTGCCGGGCTTCTTCGTCTTTGGGTCGAGCTTGCCTGGCCAGCTAGTGATGTGGCGGACACGCACGACGGTGCGGTCATCGAACACCATTGGGCCTGCGACGATCGAGGACTTGCGCGATCGGTTCTTGCCCGAGAGCTTTAGCAGCAATTCAAGGTGGCGGCCGAGCATCGCCAGCGCGCCTTCGTGGTCGGGCGCAAACTTGGCCATGTAGGCCTTGATGTCACCCTTGAGGAATAGCTGGTCGAGGTCCGCAATCAGCGGCTTGATCTTGGTCAGCGGGACCTGATTACTTGCCTTGTTCGCTGCGGTATCCGCCGAGTTTGCTGTTTGGCTGCGAACGGTGCCGCTGGTCGTTACGAGGCTAATGACTGCATAGGCGCAAAGGCACGGCAGCAACGCGAGCAGGGCTCGGCTCTTCTGCAGCCCAGCAATCGGTAGCGAAGCGATCATCGCAGCTCCTCGCTGTCGGTGTCGCTGATCAGCCACAGGCCATCGACCGGTTCGTCGAATATCGCGAAGGGTTCTTCGTCGTCGGCAACGCGCGCCAGGATGGCGGACATTGGACTGGTCGAACTCGCGTATGCGACGGCTGGCGAGGCTTGGTCGGCGAGGCGCACTTCGAGTGGCTTGCGGATATCGCCGGTCAACCTGACCCACAGCAGCGCGGCGGCTGCTGCGCCGACGAGGCCGAACACCGTCCAATTCTGGCGGCGCCTGTGGTGATCCAGGGGTGCTTGCAGTGGTGCGTGAGCACCGGTCCGTTTTGAATCGCTGCTGCCATCTTGCAGGGCCGCCAGTGTGCGCGAAACAAACTCGGTGGAGGGTTCCGGCGCGACGTAGCGGGATAGCATCTTTTGCCAGCGTTGACGGCGTTCTTCGATGACCTTCTGCACGGCCTTGTCGACGAACGAGTCGCTGGGCTTTGGTGCGCCGAACTGCTGCAGAACTTCGGTTGGCAATGCCTGGTCGAGTTCGGCAATTTGGGCGTCGAGATTGAGGTCGTCCTGGCGAGCACTCATCACGCGGTCGGCGAATGAAGTGCTGCTCGAATCGCCATCCTGTGAGCCAGACTTCTGCTGATCAGACTTCTGGGTGTCCGCATCCTGCAGGTCAGGCAACGGTTGCTTGAGCCAGGTGTCTTCGCTCGGGAAGCGGCGCACGGCGTCGAGCTCATCAAAGTGCTCGTCTTGCTGTTCGTCGTGATTACTCATGCGCCTGCCTCCAAGTATGGAGCGAGCTGTTTGCGTAGCGACTCTTTGGCTCGGAATAGGCGGGACTTGACGGTGCCTTCGTTGACCCCAGTGATTCCCGCGATCTCGCGGTAGTCGAGACTCTCGTATTCACGCAGGATGAAGACCATGCGTTGGTCTTCGCCGAGGGTGGCGAGCGCTTCGCTAATGCGGCGGCCGAGCTCGGTGTTTTCGAGGTCCTCGGTTGGCTGCAGTTCGCGATTGTCAGGGAAGTCACGATCGGTTTCGTCGGCGCCGACCGCGTGCATGCTGGTCGTCTTTAGCCGCCGCTTCTTGAGCACGTCGAAGCAGTGGTTGCGAACGAACGTGTAAACCCACGTCGTAAACTTGGCGCGGCTGGGGTCGAACTTGTCGATAGCACGGAACACTTTCAAAAAGACCTCTTGAGCGAGGTCTTCGACCTCGCGGCGATATCCAGGTCCGAGAAAGCGGAAGATCGTTGCGATCACCGGTCGGTGTAGGCCTTCCACGATGGCGCGGTTGGCATCCTCATCGCCCGATCGGGCCTTGAGGACGAGTTCGTTGGTGATTTCGGTCATCTTCGAGAGTGGCTATTAAGGAAGAGGCCGCTTGTTTCGAGCCACCGTGTCTGTGGTTCCAAGGAATCCCAACGTTTGGGGTGGATCGACGCGATTCGAGGGGCGGCTTGTGGCTGGTGAGGCCCTGGCGCTCAATGCGCGCCGGGTGGTCCGGGTCACATGCTGTAGCGGATCAGGTCCTCGTCATCGCCGGTTTCGCCCAGCTGCTCGTTCACCAGCGCCTCGTCGATGACGATCTTTTGGCCACTGCGCTCGCTGGCGTCGAACGACAGGTCCTCGAGACACTTCTCAAGAATGGTCATTAGGCGGCGGGCGCCGATGTCCTGGGTGGTCTGGTTGGCGCGGAAGGCCAAGTTGGCGAGCCGGCGTAGGCCGTCGTCGGTGAAGGTCAGTCCGACGTTCTCGGTCTCGAACAGCGCGACGTATTGGCGGGTTAGCGCGTTCTTGGGCTCCGACAAGATCTTCACGAAGTCGTCTTCAGTCAGCGACTGCAGCGCGACGCGCACTGGGAAGCGACCTTGCAGCTCCGGAATTAGTTCGGATGGCTTGTGGAAGTGGAACGCACCCGCTGCCAGGAACAGCATGTGGTCGGTGCGCACGTGGCCGTAGCGGGTGTAGACGGCGCAGCCTTCGACGACCGACAGCAGGTCGCGTTGTACACCTTCGCGTGACACGTCGGGGCCGTCACTGCCACCGGAGCTGACGATCTTGTCGATCTCGTCGACGAATACGATGCCGTCGTTTTGGGCGCGGTCGAGCGCTTCTTGTACGATGGCGTCCTGGTCGAGCAGTTTGTCGGCTTCTTCGTCGTGAATGATGGAGCGCGCTTCCTTGATGGTCAGCTTGCGCACCTTGGTCTTGTTGCCTGGCGAGCGACCCCACATCTCCTGCAGCGCGGCCGCGTCGATGCCCATCGTCTCGTTGCCTTGCGGGCCCATGACGCTCAGCGTTGGCGTTGCCGAGTCGGCGATTTCGACTTCGACCGAACGGCCTTCGAGGCGGCGTTCGCGCAGGTCGTTGCGCAGCGCGATGCGTGCTTGCTCGCGCTCGGCGAGGTCCTTCGGCGAGTCGTGGTCGAAGTCATCGCCGTCGTCTTCTGGCTTGGCCAATGGACGCCAGAAACCGCCTTCCATAATGCCCGGCATGCCGACGCTGCCGTCTTGGTATTCCTCAAGGCCGAGCTCTTCGAGCAGTGCTGCGAAGATGCGGTCTTCGGCGGCCTCGCCAGCGAGCTTGTCGACTTCCTTGATCTTCTCGGTGCGCACCAACGCGATCGCAGAGTCGACCATGTCGCGCACCATCGATTCGACATCGCGTCCGTGGTAGCCGGTCTCGCTGTACTTGGTCGCTTCGACTTTGACGAACGGCGCGCGCGCCAGGGTCGCCAACCGGCGGGCAATCTCAGTCTTGCCAACGCCGGTGGGGCCGATCAGTAGAATGTTCTTTGGATAGACTTCCGCCGCGACTTCGGGACCGAGCTGGCGTCGACGCCAGCGGTTGCGCAGCGCCACGGCGACGGCTCGCTTGGCTTTGGGTTGGCCGATGATGTAGTCATCGAGTCGGCTGGTAATCTCGCGAGGAGTGAGGTCTTTGGCAAAGTCGGTCATCAGAGGGCAGGGAGCATAGCGCTGCTTGCGTACTGTACCCGGTTCAAACCGCAACCCGCACTTGCGCGCAGGTTGTGGTTTGAACCGGGTACAGTACGCAAACTCCGATGGGGCTTGGGGGCAAACGACAACCGGCGCCTGTGAGGCGCCGGTTATTGGGTCCGCCGGAACCGTGAGGTTCCGGCGTTACTGGAGGGTCGGGTTGCTTAGCCCTGCTTGGCCTTGGCGCGGGCGCGCTTCTTCGTGGTGAAGGTTGCTTCGTCGGGCCACGTCTTGAGCACCTTCATCCACGCGTTGACGGACTTGGTGTTCCATAGCGCCTTGGCTGGGTGCATTTCCTCGTCGGCTTGCACCGCGGCGTAGCCAGCGTTGAGACCACCAGTGATGTCTTCGATCGCTTTGTTCAGTTCGAAGCCGAAGGCGCCGTCATTCGGCTGGCGGTAGTCCAGCTTACTAAGGGTCTCGAGGATGCCGAACAGGCCGTAGTAGCCTTGATTCACGAGCTTGGCCTTGGCGCGGATGCTGCCGATGCCGCCGTCGACATCGAGTTTGCCGGCGAGTTCCATAATCTCGGCCTTCTTGGTGGCGTCGATGCTTTCGGGCCACTGGACGGCGCCATACATCTCGAGCGCCGTTCTGACCTCGCTCATGGTTTGCGGCGGGTTCTTCTGCTTCTGCCAGCGCTCCTTCTTGACGTTCGGGTCGCCATTGTCGACTGGCGTCGGTGCTGGCTTCGCGGTTTCGGCCGGCTTGACTCCTTCTTCCGGCTTGCTGCTCGCGTCTGGCGTCGCGCCCTCATCGGGCTTGGCGTCTGGCTTTTGGCCTTCGTCCGGCGTCGCGCCTTCATCGGGCTTGGTGGCGCCCTTGTTGGCGTTCGCATCCGCGGCGTTCGCCTGCTTGTTGTCGTCCGCCGTTTCGTTGCTGTCCTTCTTGTCGTCGCCGCCCATCATCATGACGACGACAACCACGACGACTGCGAGTAGGCCGACGCCGCCGATGATCATCGGCGTGTTGTCCTTTTTCTTCTCGCGTCCCCGCCGTGGTGTGTCTTCGCCGTCGTCATCCTTGGCGCCACGGCGCGAACGGCTACTGCCTGCGCGGGCTGGCTTGTCGGCCTTGGAACTAGCGGCGGCCTTCGGGCTTGCGGCGGCAGCTGCGGCCTTGCGACCACCGGTGCGGCTCTTGCTGCGATCGACGGCGGGCTTGGCGGCGGCAGCGGGACGCGCTGCGGCGGGCTTCGCGGCGGCGGCAGGCGATGCGTCGCTGCCGGCGGACTCGCGCTGCTTGGCGACGTCGATCACCGAGCCGCACTTTTGGCACTTGGCCTGCGTGCCCTTGAAGGTCGGCGGCAGTTTGTATTTTGCGCCACAATTATCGCACGTGATCGGGATGACACTCATCTTACGGGGCTCCTAAAGTCAGTCGAATCGGTCAGGGTTGTATGTAGTGGGCAGGGACGGTTACTTGCCGCCGCCGCCTTCTTCTTCTTCGTCGTCTTCGAGGTTCTCGCGGCTATCGAAGAACTCATCGAGGTTGTCGTAGTAGCGATACCAATGCGCAAACCACTGTCGAATACACGACTGGCGGAGCTTCGTGTCGGTCTCGTTGTTGCCGGTTGGCCGGGATGGGTAGTTCACGGCGTAGCCAGTCCATTGGTAGAGCGCACGGTCTAGCAGGATCAGCTTCTGGTGGTTGCCGATGACATCGCCGTAGGCCTCGAACATCGCGTTGAGCACGCGTGGCACGGTGGCCTTCTTGCCGTCCTTGTCCGACGACTGGATCTTGTTGGTTGCGCGATTGAACAGCGCGCCAGGGGCATCCGGCTCAGCGGCAGCGAGAATGCCAGCGACGATTTCGTCCGCCATCGCGCGTTGCTCTGGCGTCGCCTTTTCCCAGTGGGGGACCGCGGTTGGCTTTGATTCCGCAACCTTGCGCGTGCCGGCCGAGTCAGTGATCTCGATCTCGTCAGGCTTGGCGATGTCCTTGTTGCCCTTGAAGTAAACGATGCTCGGGTCTTTGCCCGGCATGTAGACAGGCTTCTGCTTCAGCGTGAAGCTGCTGACCTTGACGGTGTCGCCATCGGCGGTGAATGCGACCGTGAAGATGCCGGCCGTGTTTTTCTTGAACGTGTCGTCGCCAGACCTGGGGGTCACGTAGATCAAGCCAGTGCCGCTCGCGGCCGTCATGTCGGCGTCGGATTCGAGCATCGTACTGCCGCATTCCATGGTGCGCAGCAGGAGGGTTGACTTGTCTTTTTGCAGCGCGGCCATGACGGTGGCAGCATCGGCGCTCTCAAGGTTGAGATGCGCGGCCATCCCGGTCAGGTCGGTGTGGCGCGTCATCACCAGCTGGTTGTCTTTGCCAATCGACTGCGCCCACGCGGCGAGGCCGAGAGCTCGCGGGTGGTCACTCCTGCCGTACGGGGCGACCTCGATCTTGGGGTAGACCTTCTTCTTGACGGGCTCCTTGTCGCCACTCGCCATGATGAACAACCCGATGATCGCGACCACGGCTATGCCGAAGCCGATGTAGGTCTTGGTGTGGTCGGGCGCCGTGACGCGCTTGCCGACGGTCGATTTCACGAAGAAGACGCGGTGGCATTCGGTGCACTCGATCTTCTCGTCGAGCATGTCACTGGTGACGCGGTAGGCGGCTGCACATTGCGGGCAGCTGATGTCTAACTTGCCGTCGGTGCGTTGCCTGCCGCCCGCGCGGCCTGTGCTGGCGCGACTGGAGGAAGAGCGAGAAGATGAGCGTGCCGAGGATTGGCGTCTGGCCACGAAGGAACCTGCCGGGGGTGAGGGGTCGGGAAGCGGGCTGGGTAAAGCACGGTAAAGTGCCTTGAGGCAAGGTGTCAACGGCGGGGCGGCTCTGTCGGTTCTTCCTGTTAGCTTATCCCTCGCCAATCGGTGCAGATCGATTACACCAGGAGCATGCGTTTCCGCCTCAACAGCGACATGACGCCGGCAGGCGACCAACCGCACGCAATCGAGCAGTTGACGACCTGGATCGAAGGCGGTGAAAAGGCTTCGACCCTGCTTGGCGTGACTGGATCCGGCAAGACCTTCACGGTAGCCAAGCTGGTTGATCGGCTGCAGCGGCCGACTCTGGTGTTGGCGCCAAACAAGACCTTGGCGGCGCAGCTCTACGGGGAGTTCAAGTCGTTCTTCCCGGATAACGCGATCGAGTATTTCGTCAGTTACTACGACTACTACCAGCCGGAGGCCTACGTTCCGACGACCGACACGTTCATCGAGAAGGACGCGATGATCAACGACGCGATCGAGCGCATGCGCAACTCGGCGACCAGGTCGTTGATGGAACGGCGGGATGTGCTGATCGTTGCGTCGATCAGTTGCATCTATGGTCTCGGTTCGCCGGAAAACTACCGCGAGCTGTCGGTGCACGTGAAGAAGGGCCAGACGATCGATCGCGATGTGCTGCTGAGGCAGCTGACGGCGATTCAGTTTGTGCGCGACAACTATGACTTCCAGCCGGGGCGCTTTCGGGTGCGCGGCGATGTTGTCGAGGTCTATCCGTCTTACGAAGAGGCGCGCGCGTTACGGATCGAGATGTGGGGCGACGAGATCGAGAGCATCTGTGCGGTCGATCCGTTGCGCGGCGAAGTGATCGAGCAGTTGGACGAGATCACCATTTATCCGACGACGCATTACATCGCGACGAGTGGTCAGACGATCGCAGCCTGCGCAGCGATCGAAATTGAACTCGAAGAGCGACTCAATGATCTCGAAGGTCGCAAGAAACTGTTGGAGGCGCAGCGGCTCGGCCAGCGCACCCGTCACGACCTTGAGATGCTGCGCGCGACCGGCATGTGCCAGGGAATTGAAAACTACAGCCGCCATTTCGATGGTCGCACTGTGGGCCAGCCGGCGGCGACTTTGCTGCACTACTTCCCCGACGACTTCCTGATGGTCGTCGATGAGTCGCACGTCGCCATGCCGCAGGCGGGTGGCATGTATCGCGGCGACCGGGCGCGCAAAACGACGCTGGTCGAACACGGCTTCCGCTTGCCGAGTGCCTTGGACAACCGACCGTTGATGTTCGACGAGTTCGAAAGCCTGCTGCAACAGGTGTTGTTCGTGTCGGCGACGCCATCAAAATACGAACTAGACAAGAGCGACGCCAACGTTGTCGAGTTGGTCGTGCGGCCGACTGGGTTGGTCGATCCGCCGGTTGATGTGCGGCCGGCGCGTGGCCAGGTCGACGATGTGCTGGCCGAGGTTCGGTTGCGTGCCGAGCGACGTGAGCGCACCTTAATCACGACGTTGACCAAGCGTTCCGCGGAAGAGTTGACCGACTACCTGCGTGATCTCGGTATCAAAGTTCGCTACCTGCACAGTGATATCGACAGCCTCGAGCGCACCGAACTGATTCGTGACTTGCGCCTCGGTGTGTTCGATGTGTTGGTTGGCATCAACCTGTTGCGTGAAGGCCTCGATATCCCCGAGGTGACCTTGGTGGCCGTTCTCGATGCTGACAAGGAGGGCTTCCTGCGCAGCAAGACTTCGCTGGTGCAAACTTGTGGCCGTGCTGCACGCAACGCCGATGGTCGCGTTATTCTCTATGCCGACAAGCGCACCGATTCGATGAACGGCGCGATGGCCGAGATGGAAAGGCGCCGGGTCAAGCAGCGGGCGCACAACGAGGAGCACGGCGTGACGCCAACGACGATCATCAAGCCGGTGCGCGATCTGATGGAAACGCGCGACGAAGACGATCAGGGGACTGGGCGCGGCAAGAAGGGTAAGGGCCGGGGCAAGGGTAAGGGCCGCGGCAAGAGCCAGTCTGGTGACGAGGCTCCTGCGGCGCCGAAGCGACAGTTTGCGAGCCACCAAGAAATGCTGCGCCACTTGAAGCAGCTGCGCGCCGAGATGATGGCCGCTGCGAAGAACCTCGACTTCGAGTTAGCAGCGCAGATTCGCGATGAGGTCTACCGGCTGGAGCAGGCCGAGATGGAGTTGCTGTAGCCGGCAGTCCTGGGATGTCGGCCGAGTAGCAGTTGCCGTCACCGCTGGTTGGCGCCAGACTTGCCGTTCTCATGAGCGCTCCCGACGTATTCACCCTGCCGGCTCCGTATTACCTGTTCCGCCTGCTGACCGGATCGGACCACATGCACTTCGGTTGGTTCCGCACGGACGATGAGGATCCGGGTGACGCTCAGGAGAACATGATGGAGCTCAACCTGTTCTTCCGACCGGGCAAGCTGGAGACCGCGCTCGATGTTGGTGCCGGGCTTGGTGCGACGGCGCGCTGGTTGTCGCGGCGCGACATTGCGGTCACTTCGATTTCGCCGGATGCGCCGTTGATCGAATATGCGCGACTTGCGGCGGCGACCGACGACGTGAAACACAAGGTCGACTTCCAGGTGACCAAGTTCGAAGAGTTCGAGTCGAAGATGCAATACGACTGGGTGCTGTTCCAGGAGTCGTTCCAATACTTCGATGACGTGCACGACACGATCTCGCGCGCCCGCAATGCCGTTCGCATCGGTGGCCGTTTGCACATCGGCGACCAGTTCTTGCACGTTGACCTGCCGCGCGAACAAGGCCGCTTCCACTACCTGCCAAGCGTGCTGCGCATCGCCAAGAAGCTAGGCTTTGAGTTGCGCACCAAGTGCGATGTCAGCCGCGCCGCTTACCGCATGACAGGTCGCTGCCTCGAAGTGCTGCGCGAGAACAAGGATCAATGGATTGCAGAACACGCAGCCAAGATCCCGAGCATCGAGAAGGACATCGACGACATGCTTAACTGCGGCACGCTTGAGTGGGATGCTTACGTTGACGGTCACCTTAGCTACGAGTTGATGGCCTTCGAGCGCGTTCAGTAGCGCGCTGCGCGCGGCAGTCTTACCGGTGGGTTGGCGTGCCGGCTGTCTAGGCGACTCTCATGGATCCCCGTATCGTTGACAAGGTAAGCCGGTTTCCGACAGGGCCCGGCGTCTACCTGTTTCGCGATGCCGCGGACACCGCGATCTACGTTGGCAAGGCTGCCGACTTGCGCAGTCGCGTGCGCAGCTACTTGAAGCCAGGTGGCGATGGTCGCTACCAGTTGCGCTTCTTGGAGAACGAAGCCCGCGATGTGGAGTTTATCGCGACGGCGACCGAGCAGGAGGCGCTGCTGCTTGAGAACACCGTCATCAAGAAGCACAAGCCGCGCTACAACATTAAGCTCAAGGACGATAAGGCGTTCTTGTTGCTGCGGCTCGACCGATCGGAGCAGTGGCCGTGGTTCCGCTTCGTGCGCCGACGTCGCGATGATGGGGCGCAGTACTTCGGTCCGTTTGCCTCGGCGAAGTCGGCGCGGCGCACGTTGCGTTTGCTGCACAAGATCGTGCCGCTGCGCGATTGCAGCGATGCCGTGCTCAACAACCGCACACGCCCCTGCATCAAGCATCAGATCGGTCGTTGCCCGGCGCCTTGCGTCGATCTCGTTACGACGGACGCATACAACCGGTTGCTCGACCAGGCCGTTCGCATCTTGGGCGGTGAGATCGGCCCGTTGGTGCAAGACCTGAAAAAGCGCATGGCCCAGGCAGCCGCTGATCTCGAGTTCGAACGTGCACAGGCATTGAAGGAACAGATGCAGGCGTTGCAGTCGGTCGCCGAGAGGCAGGCCGTTGTGGCGCGAGCTGGCGATGAGGATGCCGTTGGCATTTACCGCCGCGGTAGTGAGGTGACGATTGCGTTCTTGGCGTTCCGCGGTGGTGCGCTCGAGCAATGTCGACGTCATACGGTGACCAGCGAGTTGCCCAATGACCTGCTGCTCGCAGACCTATTGGCGCGGCTCTACGAAGGCGACCGCTACGTGCCGAGCGCGTTGATCGTGCCGGAGCTGCCAGCCGAACCGGCGATCTTGCGAGGCTGGCTCGAACAGAAGCGCGGCGGCCGCGTCGAAATGCACGTGCCGGTGCGCGGCAACCGAATGCAGCACCTCAGGCTTGCGCAGCAAAACGCAAAGCTTGCTGACGAAGTCGCGGTCGATGCCGACGCGCGGCGGCGCTTTGCCGGAAAGCGCCTCGCCAAGCTGCTAGACCTCGACGAGGCACCCGAACGCTTGCACTGTCTTGACGTCTCGACGATGCAGGGCACCAACACCGTGGCTTCGCGCGTGTGCTTCGTCGATGGCCAACCGTTCAAGGCGCACTACCGGCGCTTCAAGATCTCGAAGGAGAACGCTGGCGACGACTTCTCGTCGATGGAAGAAGCGGTGCGGCGCAGCCTGTCGCTTTGCCTTGAGCGTGAGGACGAAGAGCTGCCGAACTTACTGATTGTCGATGGTGGCCGCGGTCAGCTTGATGCAGCCGAGCGCGCGCTGGTCGAACTCGGTTTGCAGGGCGACCTCAAGCTGTGTGGCTTGGCCAAGAGCCGTCTCAAAGGCGTGGGGGACGCGCGCGTCGAAAGCGGCGAGCGCATCTTCTTGCCCGGCCAGGAAACGCCGATTCCGTTGGGTTTGGACGAACCTGAAACGTTGCTGGTGGCGGCCATCCGCGACGAGGCACACCGCTTTGCCATCACCTATCATCGCAAGCAACGTGGCAAGATCACTAGTGCGCTTGATGACGTCGCCGGTGTCGGACCAACCAGGCGGCGCGCGGTGCTTCGCCACTTCGGTTCCTTGACGGCATTGCGCGCCGCATCGCGAGAAGACTTGCGCGCGATGCCCGGTTTGCCGAAGGCAGTCGCCGAAGCGATCTACTTGTGGTTGTGTCCAGCGGCGGCCGGCGCAGACGACGCGCCCGAACCGCCCTTGCCGAACTGATCGATCGGCTTCTGGTTGTCAGGGCCGTAAGCGTTGGGGACAACACCCTTGGTCGTCATCGTGATGCGGTTGTAGCTCTTCGTGCGGATTTCGATCAGGATCGTCTTGCCGCCCTCGCCGGTGCTGGTCTGAAATCTGACCGGCTCATTGAAGTAGCGGAACGACGACTTCAAGTTGCGACCATCCGGCAGCGTGAACGTTTCCGCGAGGTCATCAGCTGGCAGCAACATGGCGTCGTCGGCGAGCTTCTCAGCAGTGAACCACTCCGCCAGATCCTTCGGCAGGCGCTTCTCGCGCTTCTGGAACTTCTCCAACGAAGTGTGCACGGCTTCCAGCTTGTGCCTCGCCAAACGATGCATCAGCTGGTCCGTCTGGTAGTCGCCCATCTTGTCGACAAGCATCGGCCCCCAGGTCATCGTCAGCGCGGCGAGCTCTGGGCCGCCGAGTGCGCCGAGCATGACCAGCGAGTACTTGTCGCCGTCCTTGCGCAGAACGCCACGGGACTTGCCGCAGTACATCTCGACGACGTCGGGCTCCGGTAGGTCCTTGCGTCGGATCGGTGCCGCGCTCGCCAGGCCGCCGATCTCATACAGCGGCAACCAGTCGCGGTAGAAGCACCGATAGAGCTGCGCTTCGTCGAAGCGCCAATCGAACGACGGCAGCAGCTCGCCAATACCGCCAGGTTCGGGAGCATCTCCGCCGTCCATCGCTACGGTGTCTTCGTCTTGCACCTTCAAGAACGCCCGCAGGCTCAGGGCCGACTCCGCCAAATGCAGGATGCCGTTGATGCGGCAGTACGCCGGTTGGATGCCATTCGGCATGTCCGGGAACTTGAGCACCGTGCATTCAATGCCGCTGTAGGTAACCGTCTTGGTTGGCAGGCTGTCGGTCAGAAACGTCTTGAAGAGACCATCGAGCGCCGTTTCGTCCGCAATGCCAAGTGACAGATACATGCGCGGAATGAAACCGCCGGGAGCCGGCGCGCAACAGCTGACGGCGATGCCGCCGTCGAGCGCTTTCATGACCTGCTTGATCACTTTTTCGGGCAGATCGAGACCGTTGGTCAACGCCGGCAGCAGTGCCGCGATCATCTCCAGGTTGACGGATGAACGCAGTTGCGCGATGGCGCCCTTTGGCAGTGCTTGCGCCGGCAACTTGCCTGTGCCGGTGAGCAAGGCGCCAACCAGACCGCCGGGCTTGTCGGTCAACTGAACTTCGAGTTTGTCCTCGATGAGTTCGCCGCGGAAGCGACCACTCCACTTGAGCGTCTTGAGCTTGTCGAAGCCGAGCGTCGAGAACTCCTTTGGGATGCCCACGCCCATTCTTCGGAACAGCGATAGGTAGGTTTGCAGGTCGAGTTCCATCGAGATCGCGGCTTCGTCGCTCTGCTTCGCTTGCGTGGCGTCCGAGTTGGTCTTGCCGCTGCCGTAGACGAACGTGCCCGGCATGTGCATCATCCAGCGCTCGTAGGCGCCGCCAAATCCGAACTTGTTGCCGGTGACCGATTCGGGGGCCTTGAAGGAGTAGGCCGGAAAGCCGTCGATCTTGGTGCCTGGCACTTCTTTGTAGAGCTGGGACGTTCGGTGTCGTTGCGCCTCCTGCTCGAAGGCCTGCGTCCACCGCCCTTCATAGCGTGGCGAGCACGATAGGAAGGTCGCGAATGATGGCGCCTTGGATCGTAAATCATCCGTAGCTCTGACCGTCAATTCGGCGCGCGTCACTTCCTCGATGGGGAAGCGGAACAGTCTCCATAGGTCGTTGTCGCCGACTGCGTAAAGGGACGCGACTTCGTAGGGATCCATCTCGTCGAATAGGTCCAACTGCGCGAAGCTGTCGCGAACGGCCTGGCGACGTGTAAGATAGAGCTTCGTGTAGTTGAGCGTGCTCGCCGCGGCGTCGACGACATCCTCGTCCGCCATCAGTTTGCCGAGCTTCGTATTCGGCCAGGCTTTGACAAGTTCTTGCACGCCCTCGGCGCGAATCGAGATCAGCGGCATCTTCGGCCCCGGCTCCTTCTCTGGCTCTTGGGCTGCGATGCGATCCGAGGATAGCAGGGCGAGCGAGGCAAATAGAACGTGGGCTGAGTCTCGAATCATGGCTTGGTTGCCCGGTCTTCAGGCGGGCGCGATTGGCGAGCACACACAATACTGTGGGTGAATGCGCGGCGGGTGCGTCTGACGAAGTTCGTGCCCGTTTATTGCAGTGTGCGTTAGCGACCGCGGGATTTGGCCATGTTCGCCGCCGCCTCGGCTGCGAAGAACGCGTGCTCAGTGCCAGAACAACTCGCGGCTATTCGGAGTCGCCCGGATCCTCATCCAGCGGTGGCGCCTGCCACACGCGCACCCGTTCGGCGCGACGGTTGTTCGCCTTCGTAACCTCAAAGGCATAGCCCGAAAGGTCGATGCGGTCGCCGGCGGCTGGCACCGAGCCAAGCTTCTCCGACAAGAACCCCGACAGGGTCTTGCGATCCGTTTGCACGCCCTCGATCGACAGGCGCTTGAACACATCGGCGATCTCGGCGATACCGCGACAGACCAGCGAACCATCGGGGCGTTCGATGACGGAGGTGTCGTCGGTGTCCGACTCATCTTCGATCTCCCCGACGATCTCTTCGAGCACGTCTTCGAGCGTGACAATGCCCTGCGTCGAGCCATACTCGTCGACGACGATCGCCATGTGACGCTTGCCAATTTGGAAGCGACGAAGCACGTGATTGAGCGTTGCCGTTTCGGGCACGATCAACAGCTCGACCATCAACGACTCCCAATCTGGAGTTGGCTTGTCGAGCAGCGAGAACATCAGGTCCTTGGTCAGGATGACGCCCTTGACGTCATCGAGCTCGCCGGTCGGCGTGTACGGGAAGCGGCTGTGGTTGGTGCGCATCACCCGCTTCAGGTTGTCTTCGGCTGGGCAGTTGCCGGACAGGTAGGTGACGCGGTCGCGCGAGACCATCACGTCGTTGGCGGTGAGGTCGCGCAAACGCGATGCGTTGTGGATCAGTTCGCCGGTGAAGCTACCGAACGAACCTTGCGACATGCCGGCGGTCGTCATCACCCGGATCTCATCGAGTGAGATCGACGGGCCATCGTCTGCGCGCGCGAACATGCGAGCCAGGCCCCGTGTCAGGAACAGCATCGGCCAAATTGCGATGCTCATCACTTGCACGATGCCAGTGATCGGCAGCGCTAGCTTGTCGGCGTGCACAACACCGATCGTCTTCGGAACGATCTCAGTGACGGCGAGCACGGTGATTACGAATATGGCCACGAACCACGCTTCAGGGACGCCCGGGAACGCAGCTGGGAACTGGGCCGTGGCCAGGGCGGCACCACCGGAGTTCGAGATCGTGTTGACGATCAGGACGGCGGCAATGGGCCGGTCAGGTTGTTTGCGGTAGCGCCGCAGCAGCTTGCCGAGTCGACTGCCGCGTTGCGCCAAGGTCTCGACGCGTGCGGGCCCCACGCTGAGCAGCGTCGCTTCCGAAATGGAGCAGACGAAGGAGAGCAGCAGGGAGAGCGTTACCGCAACAACAAACAGGAGCATCGATCGTTTGCCCGGAGGGGCGCCGCGCAGGGTAGGGGCGAGGACGTCGTAGGTCCACTGCAAGCCCAAGGGTTGGGCGCATGGATGTTGCGCTTCTGGACCTGGTGCGCCCGCTGAGGGCGCGGTGGCTTGGCCTTCACGTGGTCGGTGGGGCTCTGCGCGCGTATCCGGTGGCCCCCGAGGGCTACGATGGTCACGCCTTGGTTCTCCGGTCGGCAGACCGGCGGGCCGACTTACTCGGTCAGCGCTGGCTGGGCCGGCTGCGCGATCTGGGCCTCTTCGTGAGCGAAGACGTATTGGCCACCCTTGACGCGAACCGTCACCTTGGAGCCAGTTCCGAGGTCGTTGTCGAGGATCAGCTCGGTGAGCGGGTCTTCGATGTGGCGCTTGATCAGGCGGCGCAGTTCACGCGCACCAAATTCTTCGCTGAAGCCGTCCTTGGCGATTCGCACCCGCACTTGCGGCGAGAACGAGGCAGTGATGCCGCGTCGCTTCAGTAGGTCCGACACTTCGCGCAGCATGTTGCCGACGATGCGTTGGCAGACCTTCTGGTCGAGCGGGTTGAACATGATGACTTCGTCGATGCGGTTGACGAACTCGGGGCGGAAGAACTCGCGCAGCGCCTCGTTGGTCACTTCCTTGAGGTCGATGTCTTGCAAGCTCTGGCGTTGGTGTGCCGCCGAGAACCCCATGCGCGTGCGCACGGCGTCGATCTTATCGATGCCGAGGTTGCTCGTCATCAAGATCAGCGCTTGGTTGAACTGCACCGTCTGGCCCTTGCTGTCTGTGATGATGCCCTCGTCGAGCAACTGCAGCAGCAGGTTGTGAACCTTGTAGTGGGCCTTCTCGACTTCATCGAAGAGCACGACCGAGGTCGGCTTCTTCTTGATGCCTTCAGTCAGGAAGCCACCTTCGTTGTGACCGATGTAGCCCGGGGGCGAACCGATCAGCTTGGCGTATTCGTGCGGCAGCGCATACTCACTGCAGTCGACGCGGATCATCGCGCCCGGGTCGTCGAACAAGCTTCGCGCCATCGATTTGGCCAGCTCAGTCTTGCCGGTACCGGTGCGGCCAACCAACAAGAACGTGCCAACCGGATGGGTCGGGCGCTTGAGGCCGACGGCCGCCTTCTTGACGGCGCGGACAAGCGACGAGATCGCGCTATCTTGCCCCATGATCTGTGTGCGCAAGCTGCGCTCGAGGCTGGAGACGCGGCGGAACAGCGACTGGCGAGCTGCGTCGTTGCCGGGTCGCGGCAAGAACGGGTCTTCAGTAATGGCCGCCGCATTCTCCTCGTTGGTTGGAATGCTTACCTGGTGGATCTCAAGCGACGGGTTGACGTCGATGCAGATCTGGTAAAGGAGTTCTTCTACGATCTCTGGGTCGTAGCCTTCGTCCATACGACGAACGGCGCCGAGCACCTCGATCTCGAACGTTGGGACGCACGAGCGTACGACCCTGTGTCGGTAGTCCGACTTGTTCGTGATGGGTGCTGCATGCAGCTCCTGAAGAAGGTCTTCGCTGCAACAGCGGACCTTTATGAACTCATCGATCAAATCGAAGTATTTGATCACGAACGCTGCGCCTGGATGCTTCAACTGGTAGTCCCTGGTTGCCCTGGTCTTGACACACACTTGATCGGGTCAAACGGTAGATTGACTTGACGCTGGAGTGCATGATTGCCCCAACTCCTGGCGTAACCCGCCTATAAACACTCGTGATTTCGCCGACCAAACTACTCGCGTTGCTTGTTCATCGTGGTGACGTGACGCCAGACATGGCACGCGACGCGATGGTGTCCGGTAATCCCGTATCTTTCTTGGTCGAGAAGGGCGTCTGTAGCGAGGCGCAATGGCAGGGCTGGTTGCGCACGGAAGCAGGCACACGACCGAACCTGACTCGCTACGAATTGGGCGAGTTGATTGGCGAAGGTGGCGTTGGTCGCGTGTTCGCGGCGAAGGACAAAACCGATGGCACCGAAGTCGCCTTGAAGGTTCTGAAGCCCGAGCTTGCGACGGATGAAGTGCAGACCGAACGCTTCGTGCAAGAAGCACGATTGTTGATGAGCCTCGAGCACGATCACTTGGTCAAAGGACTGCGCATCGCGAAGGAAGGTGACACGATCTTCTTCGCGATGGAGCGTCTGCCGGGACGTTGCTTGCAAGATGTGATCGCGGACGACGACTTCGACAACGGTGGGCGCATCGACGAAGAGATCGCGTTGCAGGTGGTTGTCGATGTTGCGGGCGCCTTGCTCGCGCTGCACGAGAAGGGTTTGGTGCACCGGGACGTCAAGCCAGGCAACGTCATCTGGTCCGAAGAGCGCGGCTCGGTGCTGATCGACCTCGGCTTCGCCCTGCAAGGGGACGCCGACGCTAGCGATACCACTGCGGGCACCGTGCATTACATCGCTCCCGAGCAGGCCCGCGGCGATGGCAAGCTCGATGTGCGTGCCGACATCTACGCGTTGGGCGCGACGCTCTATCACCTGACGACCGGGTCGTTGCCGTTCGAAGGAACGTCTGAAGAGGTGCTCGCCAAGCAGGTGCTGGAGTCGCTGTCCGGCGAACGCATTCGCGACCTGGACCTGTCGCCGCAGCTGCACTACTTCCTAGAGAAGATGATGGCGAAGGATCCTGAGATGCGGTTCCAAGGCCCGGCCCAGTTGCAGCAAGACGTGCAGGCGTTCTTGGAGCAGCGCAAGCATCAGAAGGCAGCCGAAGAGCGCGAACGTGGCCGCCCGAAGCTTGGCGACCGTCGCAACCGGGCGCTGCAAGATCGCCAAAGCCGCCGCCGCCGTCGATGACCGCCGCGCGCGAGCCGGGCTTTCCGTATGAGTTCGAGTGCAAGCGCTCGGGCAACTGCTGCGCCATCCCAGGTGGCTTCGTGCGCGTGACCGACGAAGAGCGGCTGGCGATTGCCGCACATCTCAACCTGACCGAAGCTGCGTTCGCTAGCCGCTACCTGCAGCCCGACGGCGTGCACCTGAAGGAAGGCCTCGGCAACCGCTGCACGTTCCTACAAGACGGGGCGCTCGCCGGCTGCGGCATCTATCCGGTGCGGCCACACAAATGTCGTGAGTGGCCGTTCTGGCCAGAGATTCTCGACGACAATCGTCTGCAGCAACTAGTGACTCGAACCTGCCCCGGCATTCGTATCCTACCAGGCACAGCAACAACCCATTCGCCACCCAGTGCTGACGCCGTCGACGATGACAGCTAGCGGCGCGACTGGTGGTTTGTACCGGATACCGTTAGCAACCTCGGTGCGCGGGGTTGGGCGGGTGACGTAACCGCTTACTGCTGAACGCGTTTCCAGCGGCGGCGGCGCAGGTCGATGCTGCGTGGTTTGAGGTCGCTGGCGCGTTCGACGTCGACGCGTGCGTTCTTGCCGTGGCGATGTACGCGCACGATGCAGCAGAGGCCGATGCCGGCGATGTCGAGCCAGTCGCCGCGGGTGAGTCCGTGGGTTGGATCCGACTCGGGAACGGGTGCGTCGCCCTCTTCGCCTTCGCTCGGTTGCGAACGTTTCTGCGGTGGCTTCTCACGGCCGCGGATCAACGGCTTCGCGTCGGGCATGTGCGCGTCTTGCCACTCGCGTGTGCTGGTGCAGATGTCACATGAACCGCAGCCGTCCTGCAGATCATCAAAGCCAAAGTGCAGGTGGATGGTCTTCTTGCGGCACTCCGGTTGGTTGGCGTAGCGCACCATCTTCAACAGGCCCATCAGGTCGTTCTGACGTTTATCGTCGGGCAGCCAGCCGGTGATCTCGTCGTGGTCGGGCACGCGCACAAGTTTTAGATCGAGCCCGACGTCCCCAGTTGTGCAGCCAGCGGCACGCATCAGGCGGAGCACGGTGTCGACGCGGCCGTCGCGGCGGTTCTTGTGCAAGAACGTCAATCTCAGTTGCTCGACATCGGCGGCATGTAGGCGGTCGTCGAGCGACACCATGTGGTCAATGAGGTCGCGGGCAAACTCGGCGGTGGGGTTGGCCCACTCTGTGAAGTTGCGCTGGATGACCAGGTCTTCTTCGCGGTAGAGCAGTTCGCAAAACGCGCCCTGGCCGTCGCGACCGGCACGACCTACTTCTTGGTAGTAGGCCTCGAGCGTGCGCGGGATCTGCCAGTGAATGATGGTGCGGATGTCGGACTTGTCGACACCCATGCCGAATGCATTGGTCGCCAGCATCAGCGCGTCATCGCGCTCTTGGAACTTCGCTTGCTGGGTGCGGCGTTCGTGCGCCGACAGGTCGCCGTGGTAGACCATCGGCCAGAAGTCACGGCGTTGCAGTTCGCTTTCGAGGTAGCGCAGGTCCTTGATCAACGCGCAGTAGACGATCGCCGGACCACCGGTGCGCCGCAGCACCTCGGCCAGTCGGTTGAGCTTGTCGGAATCGGTCAACGCGTCGTGAACGGACAAGAACAGATTGTCGCGGGCGATGCCGGTGTGGAACAACCGCGCCTCGTCGAGGCCCAGGACGGCGCGGATGTCTTCTTGTACTTGTGGCGTAGCCGTGGCCGTCAATGCCAGGCACGGCACATCACCGAGCAGCTTGCGAATCTCGCCGAGGCGCTGGTAGTCCGGTCGGAAGTCGTGGCCCCATTGGCTGAGGCAGTGCGCTTCGTCGATGGCTAGCCGCTGCACATCGAGCTTCTGCACCGTCTCGAGGAAGTCGCCAACGCGGAACCGCTCTGGCGTCACGTAGAGCAGCTTGATCTTGCCGTCGACGACGGCTTTGAGGCGCTGTTGGCGTTCTTCCTTGGTCAACATGCTGTGGATGCACGTTGCGGGCAGGTTGCGCTTGTGCAGCGCAGCTACCTGGTCGTCCATCAGCGCGATCAGCGGCGATATGACAATAGTTAGTCCGTCACCGACGAATCCCGGCAGTTGGTAACACAGCGATTTGCCGTCGCCGGTGGCCATCAGGACCAGAGCAGACTCGCCGCTGAGGTGATGTTCGACAATCTCTCGCTGCGGTCCGCGGAATGTCGAGAAGCCGTACAGCTCCTGCAGGGATTGGCTCAGGTCGGTCACGCGCCGGAACAGTAAGCGGCGTTTCCGTGAGGTTCGAGCCTAGTCCGATGGATGGCACGCAGAACGTCACTCTGTTTTGCATCCGTTAGTGCTGTCCGCACCCAACAATCGAGCCCGAAAGTGCGTTGTGATCGCATTCCTGATTGCGAGCTGCAGCGGTGGCCGCGTCGAGAATCAGCTGCGTTAGTTGGCAGTGTCTCGCTCCTCAATGGCCCGTGCGAGTTGTGCCGCCATGCGCCCGCGTCGCAGCGGGGCGGTTGTTGGCAACACGCTTTCCCGCGCCGCACGGGTTGCGAGTTCCCAGAGCTTCGCGAGTTGTTGCAGGGCGCTCAAGGAGATCGTGTTGCCAAGCTTGGCGAAGCGCTCGCGCAGCCAAAGTTGCTCGGCGTCGTCCTGCTCGCTAGGCGCTGTGGCGCTGTTCGGGTCGAAGCTGCCTGAACTCTGCGACTCGACGCGCCCTTGGTAGCTGAGAAACTGTCGGAGATCGACTTCGGCCGCGCCGTGCCAGCGCACCCAGCCCGATGCAATTGTGAACCAGTTTGCAGCCTTGCGGTCAAGGCGCACCAGATCGTCGTGCGAGCACGGCGACCGCAGCGTGACCATCGCAAGCTCGGGCCCGGCGATGCGAACGTCTTCAAGGCACGCGTGGATCGCGGACAGGGGCAGCACACCTGGCCGGCACGGATGTCCGGTTAGCGCGGCTTCATGGTGTTCTGCTAGGACCTTGCCGTTGCCGTCTTGTAGCTGTGCTCGGCCGTCGTCGAATTGCCATTGGACCTGTAAGTGCACATCTTCGCGCGCTTGGTTCGATCGAGGAGCTACCGGGGAGGTGGTGGCGCTCGGGACGAGCTTGCGTTGCTGCAATTGCTCGACCAAGGCACTCGCTACCAGCTCGTGTCCGCTCGGTGTGAAGTGACCATCGAAGCGATAGTGGCATTTCGCTCTCAGTTTGCGTGCCTGTCTGCGCAGGTGCGCGGTCACGTCCATTACATGCAGGCCAAGGTCCGGCGCGTCGAACTCGGCAAAGCGTTGCTGGAAATACGGCTCGTTGCTTTCTGCGACGTAGCGCGCGGTTGGCAGCGGCACGACCACAACCGGAACGTTGTCTGCTGAGGCATGGAACCTTCTGACCAAGGCCGCCAGCAGTTGCCATTGGCGACCGTCGCGATCTTTGTAGCCGGGGTCGGGGGGTGCCTTGAGGAAGGGGCCGAGGGTGCGCGCCAATCGCGACCGCAGCTTTGCCTTGGCGGTTGCGATCCGTGCCTGCGTTGGGTTCTGAATCTGCGGAAACGGTGGCTCGACCAACTCAATCCCCTGTTCGGCAACGGGAACGCCGCGTAGCTCCAGCGAGCCATCGTCCGTGAGCACAAAGTGCGGGCGATCGACGTGCCACAGCCGGTTGTCGCGATCGATCGCGATGCGCTTGCCGGATTGGATGCGTTCGATCGTGTGCACGGCGATGCAGAACAGGATCAGGTCCGGGCGCGGCAGCGCACCGCTCTCTAGTTGCAGAACGTTTTGGTCGGGGCCGTGGCCGGGTACCGCAACGTTCGACACGGCGATGTCGAGCTGCTTCGCCAGCAATGCCGAGAAGCGTTGCTCATTGTTGACGCCGTCGCCAGCCGCGTACGAATCGCCATAGCACATGACGTGCAGGCCGGGCGGTGGCGCAGTGAGGTCGTGATCTTCACGGAAGCCCTGCGCGTTGGTGACCGAGAAGTAGGCGCCGTGCTCGTGCGGAATGCGGCGATGCACGTTGGCGACAAACGCATGGCCCAGTTGCGCGTCGTGCCGGATCTGCCGTCCTTGTGGGACCATGCGATGCGGGAAGGGGGCGTTACTCATGGGGTGGTGTCGCGGCGTTTGCAGCGCCAGGAGGGCGTTAGCATTACGTTAGCGTGGCGCCCTGTCGACAACGCACTTGCGGGTAGGATAGCGCTCTTGTTGCCTGCCTGCCGGAGCGCGCAACGTGGTCGAGTTTCGTCGGCGACATCGATGTCGTCACAGAGGACCTTCCTCGCACGGCGATCTTGACGAATCTCGCGCGACTGTTCGGGATCTCGTCGGTCCACAGCGGCAGTGTCGTGCCGGGCCTCGGCAACGAACCGATGCCGGCGAACAGGGGCACGGGAGTGCCACCGCTGCCGGACACGCTCGGGCCCGCGTCTTGTCATCGGAATCGCGAGGCTGGGCACCTAGGGGGAGTCCGTAAGGTTGCCGTCTTGTGTGGGCGATGGCTCGCCGCGGCCTACAGCTCACCGAGGCTTTGTTGGATCGCGTCGAGCTGGGCCTTCATCGCAACCAGCTGCTCGCGTTCCTTCTCGACAACGGCAGGCGGTGCCTTGGCCAGGAAGCCTTCGTTGCCCAGCTTGCGCTCGACGCCACCAATCTGACCTTCGAGCTTGGCGGCTTCCTTCTGCAGCTTGGCCTTCTCCTTCTCGAGGTCGACCACGCCGAGCAGGTAAACCTTGGCGGTGCCGACCACGACGGTCGCCGAGTCCTTGGTGCGTTGTTGCTCCGGGCCGATCTGCGGGTTCTCAAGTCCTGCCATGTTGGCGAGCAGCGAGCTAGTCGCTTGGAGCACTTCGGCCGTCTTGCCGTCGGCTTGGAAGCGTGCCTCGATCTTTTGGCGCGGCGGGATCTGGTAGCGGGCGCGCGCTTCGCGAATCGACACGCACCACTCCTGCATCGTGGTGATCTGTGCTTCGACGTCGGTTGCGGTCCATGCGGCGTTGCCAGTTGGCCACTGCGCGTGCACCAGCAGTTCGCTGTTGGCGAATTCTGTATCGATACCGCGCGTCTTGGCCAACTCGTTGAGCTGTGTCCAGAGCGTCTCGGTTAAGAACGGCACGAACGGGTGCAATAGGCGCAGCGTCTGGTCGAGCACCGCGGCGAGCACTTGTTGCGCCGAAGTGCGCGAAGCAGGGTCGGCGTCTTCCTTCATGCGCGGCTTGATCATCTCGAGATACCAGTCGCACAGTTCGTTCCAGAAGAAGTCACGGGCGGTGGCGATCGCGGCCGAAGGGTTGTAGCTGGCGAGATGCCCGTCGAGCGTCGTGATCGCGTTCTGCAGGCGCGACAGGATCCAGCGGTCTTCGATCGGCAGCGTGGTTACGTCGAGCGGCGTGAAGCTGGTGCCTTCGAGATTCAGGAACGCAAAGCGCGCCGCGTTGAACAGCTTGTTGCAGAAGCTCGCGCCAACCATGAAGCGTTCACTGGTCGCTTTCGCTGCCACGATGCCTTGCTTGTCGTATTGGCCGATCAGGTCCATCGGCTCGCCAGCGACCTTGTCGATGAACGTACCGAGGTAGGGGCCCGGCTTGGCCGTGGCGAGGTCGATGAGGCGTTCTTCTTCACCTTCCTTGGTGAACGGCGAGATCGCCTGCACAGGCAAACGCACATCTTGCGTGCCGGTTTGTAGCTCACAGACCACGTAGCGCAGCGCATCGGCGCCGTAGCGGCCGATGATGTCGAGCGGGTCAATGCCGTTGCCCTTCGACTTCGACATGCGAACGCCCTTGCCGTCGAGGATCGTCGCGTGCAAGAACACGTCCTTGAACGGCACGTCGCCGAGGTTGTAGAGGCCGCCAACGATCATGCGCGCAACCCACAGCGTGATGATGTCGCGACCGGTAACCAGGCACGAGCCTGGGTAGTAGTAGTCGAGCGCGTTGGCTTGGCCATCCGTGGCCGCGAGGCTGGTCTGGCCAGCGTCGATACCCGCGTTCTCGGGGTTTGGCCAGCCGAGTGTGCTGTGCGGCCACACCATCGAGCTGAACCACGTGTCGAGCACGTCGGGGTCGAGCTTCATGCCGACCGATGCAAGCATCGCGCCCATCGAGTCGTCGGTGGTCTTGTCGAGGAAGCAGATCTGTATTTCGACACTGACTGGCGCGTTCGGACCTTTTAAGTGCGCGAAGGCATCCCCAGGAGTCATGCGCTCGCCGTCGGGCATCACTAGCCATGCGGCGACGTCGTCGCGTTCGAGTTGGCCACCGAGCATCGGCTCGATCATCAGCAGTTGCGAAACGGGCATCTCGCCACTCCACACCGGGATGCGGTGACCCCACCAGAGTTGACGGCTGATGCACCAGTCACGCTTCTCGCCGAGCCAGCGATCATGCATGTTCTGGTAGCGCTGCGGATCCGGATGGAACTCGACCCTCCTGCGCGGCGAACCGTCGGCGAAGCCCGGCAGCGTGCCACTGGTCGCATCGAGCGCGGCTTGCGCGAGGCCCGGCGCACGGAATTCCTTGTCCGTGCCGCGACCCATGACGATGCCACCTTCGACATCGGCCATGTGCACGAACCACTGCTTGCTCAGGTAAGGCTCAATGATCGTCTTGCTGCGATCGGAGTGATCGACTTCGACTTGACGGTCTTCAATCCTGTCGACTAAGCCGAGCGCTTGGAGATCGGTGATGACTTGCTTGCGCGCGTCAAAGCGATCGAGGCCCTTGTACTTGCCGCCGGCTGCGCTGATCGTACCGTCGGTGTTGAGCATGTTGATCGCGTCGCCGATTTCCGGATGACGTTGCCAGACGGCGTAGTCATTTGGGTCGTGGGCCGGCGTGATCTTGACGCAGCCCGTGCCGAGCGTTGGGTCAGCCCATTCGTCTGCGATAATCGGGATCTCGCGATTCATCAACGGCAGCATCACCTTGCCCGATGCCTTGGCTAGTTCGCTGATCTTGATCAGGTTGGGCAACACGTCGGTGACGCGCGCTTCGAGTCGCTCTAGTTCGCGCTCGGCGTCTGAGCGATCCTTGTCGCTCGCTTCTGTGACCTTCAGCTTCTGGGCGTCGATCGCCTTCTGCATCGCCTTTGCAGGGTCCGGATGTACGGCCACGGCGGTATCACCGAGCAGTGTTTCCGGACGCGTCGTCGCGATCGCGACGTGTGCCGGACCGCTGGCGTCCGCTCCGACAATCGGGTAGTTGAAGTAGTGGAACTTGCCGTGGACGGTGTCCTTGTAGAGCTCGTCGTCCGACACCGCCGTTTGCAAGGCGCAGTCCCAGTTGACCAGGCGATTGCCGCGGAAGATCAGGCCGTCGCGGAACATCGCGAAGAACGTGTGGCGCACCGAACGCGCACAAACATCGTCCATCGTGAAGCGCGCGCGGTCCCAGTCGGCCGAGCAACCCATGCCCTGTTGTTGCGCGATGATCCGGGTCTTGCTCTTGGCAGCCCAGTCGTGAATGCGTTCGACCAGCGCGTCCCGACCAATGTCGTGACGCGTCTTGCCGTCGATCTCCTTCAACCGCTTTTCGACGACGGCCTGCGTCGCAATACCGGCGTGGTCGAGCCCCGGTTGCCACAACGTGTTGTCGCCGCGCATGCGATGCCAGCGTGTCAGCAGATCTTGCATGACGTTGTCCATCGCGTGTCCCATGTGCAGCGCGCCGGTCACGTTCGGCAGTGGCATCATGACGACATAGCGGTTGTCACGCTCGTCGGGGGTCGCTGAGAAGGCCTTCTGCTCAAGCCACCGTTGGGTTACGGCGGGCTCGAGAGTTTGCGGATCGTACTTGTCTGGCAGTTCGCTCATTGGAGGCGAGCAGGCTACCAGTCTGGTTTGTTCGAGGCACGCATTCTGGAGCTCGGGTGGGGGAGGAACCGTCGGAATCTAGTCCATTCTTGACGCTGTGGTGCGGCTGTCGGCGGTGAGCGGGTGTCTCTACTTGGCCTTCGCGAGCTCGAAGTCAGCGGTTGCGTCTTGTCCGGCATCGCTTGCTAGCCAAACGTAGAAGTCGCGTACCCGTGAGCCGGCATTCTTGTTGTACGCGACAAACCATGTCTCGAGCAGCGGGTAGCTGCCGTCGGCGATCGTCTGTGCAGTCAGCGCAACGGCGTGCGCGGTAGTTGTCTTGATCGGCACCATACGTACCGCGCTGCCCAGGTCGATCGCTTGCAGCATCGGTAGGCAGGCGATGGCATTGCGGTGTTCGACCACGAACTTTCCGAGGTCTTGCGCGGTTTCTCGTGTCGTTGGTTGGTGTGTGGTTAAGCGGCCGTTGAGCACTGTTTGTCGAAACGGCATGTAGTGGCGACTGCCAGGAAGGAACATAGCCATCGCGATCTGATCTTGGTCGTTCTGAGGCTGGCCTGTCGGCTTGGCGGTGGCCGGCAGTTGCGCGTCGAATTGCGACCACCGATGTTTGTCGAGCACGGTGAACAGGCGGCGCAATTGCGCGCGTTCGATTGTGGCGAGTGGGTTGTCGGGGTGAACACACACGGCCAAGGCTTGGCGCCTTGCCACGGCCGAATAAACTTCGACTCCTATAGCCTTGGCAGTGGCGCGCTCCTTCGCGGTTGGGGGGCGGACCATCAACGCGATGTCCGCTTTGCCTTGCAGGAGTTGCGAGAAACCGTCGCTGCTGCCGACACTCAATACTTCGGCGTATCTCTTTCTCGTGCCTTGATAGGTTTGCAGCCAGTGCCGCCCGAGTTCGGTCATGCTCCCGGACCCGCACAATACGAGGTGGGTGCGCTTCAGGGGCCTAGCCTTTGTGACGGTGCGCTCCGGGCGAGTCAGGTCGATCAGGTAGAGGGACGACGTGGCATCGCCATACAGTCCATCCACGACCGCTGCGTTTCGTGCGTTGGATGAGATAGAGAGCGAGCGTGGTGCCGGAAATCCCAAGCGCCAGCCTGCCGTGAACAGCTTGGTCTCGCGCAGCGAGTTGCCGTGGACTTCGGTTTCCAGCAGCACGTGTTGCGTCTTGTTCTGCTGGACGAGTGGGCGACGTCCCAGCACATAGATAGTCTTGCTGTCCGGCGACCATTGCACGTCGAAGATGGTTAGATCGGTTTCTGGGCCCAGCTCGCGGGTGTCTAGTAGTTGGTTGTTTTCGAAGACGAGAATCGACCGCTTTGTGCCTAGCACGGCTGGTAAGGCAATGCGTTCTCCCCCCGGTGCGAATGCCGGGATGAGTTGAACCTTGGCCTGTGGGATCAGGCGACTGTCGCAATAAACCCTGCGCGATAGGTCTTCTGCATTGAGGGTGCCGAGGCTCCAACCTCCGGTTGCGGCCGGCTTGACCGACAAATAGCCAATGCCGTCGCCGAACGTGCCCAGCATCGCACGGGCTTCGCCTTGGGGCCGTTGCAGGGCGTGCATTTTGCCGGTGTTGGGGTTCAATTCGACCATGCCAGAAGCTTCGATCAGAATGCGGCCTGGCTGGTAGATCGGCGACCCCCAGAGTTTGCGTTGCCCGAGTGGCGGTGAGAACGAATTGATGATCGTGCCCGCTGGGTGAGAAAGTAGGTGAATCGTGGCTTGCACCGGTCTGCTCCGTCGACTGATGCCGAGCGCAGTGACCGCAACGAACGTTTTGCTATTGGTGCACCACTGCACTGTGTCGATGCGTTCCCCGTGCTTGGCTAGGAAAACGCGTGTTGCGGACTGCGTGGCAACGTCGTAGCGAGCGACGAAGTGCCGGTCGCCATCGCGGCCAACAAACAACAGCATGAGACCATTCGGGCTCCAACTGCACAGGTTGCCGCTTTGACTGACGGCGAACTGCGTTAGCTGTGTCGTCGCGACGAGCCACAACAGCACTGCGCTTAGCCAAGTCTTGGTCTGTTGCTTCTCGCCGATCATTTCGCTGGTCTCGTGCCAACCGTGTTCCGTCGACCCTGACTGTATCTGCGCTCCCGAGTTCGACAAACCCCTTGCCCCGGCTACCGCGATGGCCGAGCCTGCTGCGCCGATGCCGCACGACAACCCGCCAACCAGGAGCCCATCGTGGCTTCTGCGCATCCGCAGCATCGTGCGTGGCCTCGGGCCCGCAGGTCCATTGCTGCTGGTTGCCGCCGGTTGTCCATTGTTTGGAATGCTGGTGTTGACCGCGACGTCATCGACGTGGCTGCCGTGGTTTGGCGAAGGCCTCGATTCCGCTCTAGTCTTCTGGGGCCTCGGCGCGGTGATGGCGGGCTTGTGCCTGATCCCGACGCAAGTCGCGTCGCTGGTCGCCGGCTACTTGTTCGGTGCATGGCTCGGCAGCGTGCTCGGGTTGCTGGTTGTTATCGTTGCTGCGATCATTGGCTTTCAGCTGTGGTCACGTGTCGTCGGCACACGCGTCCTGGAAGCGATCAGCAACGAACCAATGGCTGCGCGCGTGCATCGCGCGTTGCTCGGGCGAAGCGCTGGGCGCACGATCTGGTTGGTCGCCTTGCTGCGATTGTCGCCGGTGATGCCGTTCGCCGCGACCAATCTGTTAATGGCGTCGTTTGGCGTGCGCGGTCCGGTGTTCTTGGCCGCAACGGTGATTGGCGTCGCACCGCGTCTCGTGGCCGTATCGCTCATCGGGGCCGAACTGTCCGAGTTCGATTGGGACGCCACAGGTAGCCGTTGGACGACGATCGTCGCCATCGTTGCGACCATCCTGTTTGTCGCGGTGATCTCGCGCATTGCCAAGAATGCACTGCAGCGTGAGACGGCCGAAGCTGAGGCAGAAGAGTCATGAACTGGCTGGCACACCTGCGTCTGTCGCCCGGGTCACCGTTGTTGCGCATTGGCAACCTCGCCGGGGACTTTGTGCGCGGTATCGATGTGTCGACGCTGCATCCGGAGATCCAGCGCGGTGTTGCCTTGCATCGTGCCATTGACAACTACGTTGATACCCACGCCGTGTTTCGCCGGGCACGCACGCGCTTTGCCGAACCGTTTCAGCGCTATGGCGGTGTTGCCCTGGATGTGTTCTTCGATCACTACTTGGCGCGCGATTGGTACCGCCACGGTGACGGCAGCGAGTTGACGCAGTTCGTCGCCGATGTGCACGCTGCCATGCAGCTGCATCGCGATGTACTGCCACCTGATCTACAGCGACTGCACGACCGCATGGCCGAGAACAGCTGGCTGACGATGTATGGCACCGTCGACGGTATCGAGCGGGTGTTGCGTGCGATGGCGAAGCGGGGGCGACGGCCGTCGTCGTTGGCGACGATCACCGTCGAGTTGAGGCGCAACTACGACGCGTTCGAAGCGGACTTCGAAGAACTGTGGCCGGAGTTGCTGCGGTTCGTTGCTGGTCGCAGCGCGACGTAGCCGCCGAGTAGCAGCCCGCCGATCGTCAGCGACCAGAATACGACGATATGCGTGCAGGTCACGGCGATGTGTTGCGCGGTTGTCGCTGCGCTGGCTACTCGGAAACCTTTCCTGTAGCGGCGGCCTTGCACTTGCTTGTTTTGCTGTGGAGCAACGCCATGCTGCCAGAGCCGGCTGTGCACAACAGCATCATCGTCGAGCCGAGCCATGTCGAGTCGGTGATGGCACTTGCCGCGATGCAGTAGAGAGCCGCAAAAGCCGCGGCACCGGTGACGAGCCACATCGCTAGCGGCGCCCAGCTGCGACCGAGCACCACGCCTCGCGAGGCGATTGCAGAACCGAAGACTAACAACACCGAGTCGGGAACAGCGAAGGCCAGCAAGGATTCTTCCGGCCAGTCGGCGACGGTGAACCGTTCGCGTGCGGCCGTCGACGTGCATAGCCACAGCCACCAGCCGGCCACCGCCATTGCCTGCAGCAACAGATATCCCTGCGCGACTCGCTGGCGAGTGGTCATGTTGGGAAAGGTAGCGCACCAGCTTGTTGTTCGCGCAGGTCAGCGCGGGTATTCCGGTGGGCGATGACTGATTCGATCGTGACGATTTCCAGCGACGGAGCCTGCCTCGGCAATCCGGGGCCGGGTGGCTATGGCACGATCATCCTGTTCGGCAAGCACCAAAAGGAGCTGTCGCAGGGCTACCGCAACACGACCAACAATCGCATGGAGCTGCTCGGCGCGATCGTCGGCCTCGAAGCGTTGAGCCGGGCGTGCAGCGTCGACCTGTGGTCCGATTCGACCTACGTCGTGCATTCCATGAGTAAGGGCTGGATTGAGGGTTGGCAAAAGCGCGGCTGGAAGACCTCGTCGAAGCAGCCGGTCAAGAACAAGGACCTATGGCTGCGCATGCTCGAGGCCGTCTCGGACCATGAGATTCGCTGGCACTGGGTCAAGGGCCACAGCGGCGACCCGATGAATGAACGGTGCGACGAACTGGCGGTTGCCGCGGCGAACAGCCCCGAATTACTGGTCGACGAAGGCTTTCCGGACGCAGCCGGCAAGTAGCTGCAAAATCATGGCGGGGTGCGAGCCGTTTGCTCGCCATGGGGGGCGTGGTCGTAGTCGAACCCCAGTTACGGTTGTCTCGGATTCGCTGGCGGTTGGTGTCCCGGATTCGCACGCAAGTGGTTCGTAGCCACGCGCAGCCCCGGTCTTGTAGTAAAATCAAGCTTATGGCAGACGCTGCACCAGATCCCGCTGCGACGACGAGGTTGTTGCGACAGGTGAGTGATGGCGATCGGGAGGCGGCGGAACAGCTGTTCCCGTTGGTCTACGACGAACTGCACCGTCTCGCCGGCAGGCTGATGGGGCAGGAACGCAGCAACCACACGTTGCAGCCGACCGCGCTGCTCAATGAAGCCTATCTGCGGTTAATCGATCCGGGCGCCGGTTACGACGATCGCGGCCACTTTCTGCGGGTGGCGGCGCGCGCCATGCGGCATGTGCTCGTTGATCACGCTCGTGCTCGGTCCGCGCAAAAGCGGCACGGCGGCCAGCGGGTCGAGCTCGATGCCGAGTTGGTCGCAGTCCGCGATGATGCCGACAGCTTGTTGGCTGTCGACGAGATTCTGCAACGGCTGCAAGACCTCGATCCGCAGCTGGCCGAGTTGGTTGAGTTGCGGTTCTTCGGTGGGCTCGACAATCAGACGACCGCCGAAGCACTCGGAACTTCACTGCGTTCGGTCGAACGCGGTTGGCGCACGGCGCGCGCGTTCTTGGTGCGCGAACTCGGAGCGGACGGGATGGGTCGCGATGGGCGCTGAGGAATGTTCGTCCGACAACTTTCAGCGCGTAAGGCAGTTGTTCGAAGCCGCGTTGGATCTTCCCAATGCCGAGCGCGCGGACTACCTCGATCGCGAGTGCGGCAAGGATGGCAGCGTGCGCAGCGAGGTGAACGAACTGCTCGCCTGCGATACCGACGGCAGTGAGCTTGGCTCGTTGCTTGATCGCGGTGCCGACCTGATCGGCAATGGTGCCGCTCCCGGCGCCGGCACCTTGGGCGCTGGTGGCCGAGTCGGCCCCTTCGCGTTGCGGTCGGTGCTCGGTAGCGGCGGCATGGGCACGGTCTACGAGGCGCAGCAGGATGAACCGCGGCGCAGTGTTGCGTTGAAGGTGTTGTCGCTTGGACTTGCCAACGAGCAAGCCGTGCGACGCTTCAAGTGGGAAGCCGAGGTCTTGGCCAACCTGCGCCATCCAGGCATCGCTCAGGTTCATGAAGTCGGCGTGCACAAGGCTGGCGACATCGAGCTGCCATGGTTCGCGATGGAGCTGGTGCCAGGTGCCCGCGACTTGATTAGCTACGCGCAGACCAAGGAACTTAGCCAGCGAGAACGGCTTGAGCTGCTGCTGCAGGTCTGCGAAGCCGTGCACCATGGCCACCTGCAAGGCGTTGTACACCGCGACTTGAAGCCGCAGAACATCCTGGTCGACGAGAACGGTCGTGCCAAGGTGATCGACTTCGGCATCGCGCGCAGTATGACGAACGATGCGCAGTTGACCGAGGGTGGGGTCGTGCTCGGCACGCTGCATTACATGAGCCCGGAGCAGTTGCGCGGCCGGGTCGTCGACTTGCGCAGCGACATCTACGCGCTTGGCGTGGTGGTGTTCGAGCTGCTCGCTGGCCGCCGCCCGTTCGTATTCGAAGAAACGACGCCGCTGATTGTGGCCGAGACCGTTGAGAACCAGGACGCGCCACGGTTGTCGACGATCGTGCGTGGCATTGATCGCGATCTCGAAGTGGTTGTGCAGAAGGCGCTGCGCCGCGACGCCGACGAACGTTACGCGTCGATGGTCGAGTTTGCCGAAGACTTGCGGGCGTTCCTCGATGCGCGGCCAGTGCGAGCGCGCGCGCCGAGCACGTTCTATCAAGTGCGCATGTTCGCCCGTCGGCGTGCCGGCTTGGTGGCGTCGTCCGCCGTCATCTTCTTGCTGGTGATTGTCGCGTTGCTCGTCGTCTTGGCGCAAAACGCGGAACTCAATCGGCGCGGCGAAGAGCTGACCAGCACGAACTCGGCGCTGGCCAAGAACGAGTTAAAGCTGCAGCAGCAAAACGCACAGCTGCTCGTGCGTGGTGTGGAGTTGAAGAACAAGAACGTCGCGCTGGCTGCTCGCGAAGCGGAGTTGCAGCAGCAGAATATCGAACTGGCGCGACGTCAGAAAGTGTCTCGTCGCCTGGCGCAGTTTGCTGGTGATTTCCTACACGAATCGTCGTTGATGAAGGCGCGTGGCCCCAGCTACACGGTGCGCGAAGCCCTCGATGAGGCGGCCAAGAGCATTGCCGGTGAAACCTTCGAGGACGCCGAGATCGAAGCCGAATTGCGCGGTTTGATCGGCGACACCTACCGCGGGCTTTCGATGCCCGCCGTTGCGGTCTCGCATCTAGAACGTGGCGTGCAGTTATGGCGGCAGGCCGATGGGCCGAGGTCGCTACGTGCGATGTGGCTGGCGTTGGGGTTGGTTGTCGCGTTGCGCGAAAATGGTCGGCAGGCCGATGCGGAGGGTTTGATCGAATCCCTGCACGCAGACTTTCCTGACGCGAAGCGTGAGGACAGCACGCTGTTCTGGGCGATCCAACACAATCGTGCCTACATCATGCGTCACGCTGGCAAGTTGCGCGACGCGGAGACGCTGTATCGCAAAACGCTCGCGGCACGTGAACGTTTGCATGGGGTCGACGCGCACCAGACGTTGGCGACGATGCACAACCTCGGCAACATGATGCTCGGGTTGCACGATCCGGAAGCTGCCCGCGACTTGTTGGCGGAAGCCGTCAATCGCGCCAAGCGCAGCGGGGCGCCCGATTCGTCGACGCTACAGATCGTCGACAACTTGGCCGAAGCATGGCGTGACCTTGGTGAACTCGACAAGGCGGCCAAGTGTCATCGTGAAACCATGGCTGGGTTCGAGAAGATGGTTGGGCCCGATGACCAGTTGACGATCGGCTGCGGCTACCACTTGTTGAAGGTGCTCCATAAACAGGGCAAGCGCGACGAACTGGAGACGTTGGCCAAGGACCTTCTCGAGCGCTGTGAGCGCACGTTCGGCAAGGATGACTACCGGACGCTGGACGTGCTGCAGGCGTTGGCGGTTGCTGTCAAAGATCGCGGCGACGTGCAGACGGCGGCGGCGTTGATGAAGCGTGCGTTTGTTGGCGTGGCCAAGGACCGTGGCGATGTGCATCCGGCGACGTTCAACGCCGGCCACAACCTGACTCAAGCACGTATCGCTGCCGGCGATCGGCAGGGGGCTCTGTCGATCAGCAAGCACCTGATCGATCTGTTGGCCGGCGAGCCCGATCCCGCCAAGCAGTTGCCACCGCCGTTCCCCGGCATGACTTGGTTGCTGCGTGCGCAAGCGTTGGCTGGCGCGGAGCAGCCTGAGCAGGCGAAGGTGGCCGCGCAGAAGGCCGTTGAGTTGCTGAGCGGGGCCGTTAAGCCAGACGATGCGTTGCTCAAGCAGGCGAAGGACTTGGTCGCTGGCAAGAAGTAGCTGGGGCCACAGTGTCCGCCCGCCTGTCCGCCCGCCTGTCCGCCCGCCAGGTTCGCTAGCGCACTCGCACCAAACGGTGTCGCGGCAGCGCGAGTTCTTCGATCTTCGCTTCCACGTCGGTCAGGAACCGGTGCCCATCAACGTAGTAGCCTGCCGTTGGCTTGAGGTCCGGCACGCGTGCCTGGAACCATCGGTTGATGCATTCGACCATCAACTGACGCAGATACTTGGCGCAGCAACTTGCTAGGGCGGTTGGGAACGCGCGGTCTTCGGCGCGTTCGGCAAACGTCACCGTCACATCGCCCTGCTGTTGCTGCAGGTTGTACGACGACATGCCCTTGACCTCTTTGATCATGCTGACTTTGGAGTCGGGGCATAGGCGCTGGAGGTCGGTCTTGTAGTGGCTGCGGCCGCCGCAGCGGTCGGCCACCATATGGCACGAGTCGTCTTTGCCGACGCGGGGGAATAGTCCGCGCAACAGCAAGCCGAGCACCTCGGCGTAGGCGTGGAAGTGGGCCTTGCTCTTGTTGTCGGTGTCGGCGATCAGCACATTCCATTCTTCCACGTCGACGGCGCGCACGGCGATGTCGAGCAATTCGCACTCCCCGCGGCGCAGTGCGCGGGCGACCATTTCACCGGTCAGGCTGATCCAGTCGCGGTCGGCGTGCAGCGGCAGTTGTAGCGAGAGGTCTTCGTACCACGGGCAACGCTGCAGCGGTTCGAGGTCGTGGCCGAGCTTGACCAGCCATTCCTCGAGGGTGGCCGGCGGGTCGCCATGCAACGCTGTCCAAAACACCAGCGCGGTCTCCTCGAGACGCAGCAGCCCGTTATTGCCCTGGTTGACCTTCTTGCTGTCGGCGACGCGAACCTTGCCCTTGACGTACTTGAGCTTGCTGACGTGCCGCTGCAGCAACCGCCACGGTGCGGTGCCCTCGGGGCCGGCCATCGTGACCCCGCCGACGACCAGTGGCCCGAGGATTGGCCCGAGCCCAGCTTCGTCGACACCTGCGAGGTAGTTCACTGGGCAAGAGGACACCGCTTGGCAAGTCGGCCGTCAAGCCGCGTTGTCATCGCCGGGTTGGAACCGCGGCTCCGGCCGTGCCTCTAATGTGCCGATATGCGAGCTATGGAAGTGCTGCTCGTCGAGAAGGACCCGTTGGTTCGGGACATGGTTAAAGTCGGATTGCAGCAGTTTGACGAGTTCCACGTCACGGTGGGGTCGGGTCACGCTGGCGTCAGCCAGGCGCGTGGCAAGGCGTTCGACTGCGTGTTCTTAGGCGTGGATCCCCGTGAGAAGGACACGATGAAGCTGCTGCAGCACCTCCGATCGTTCGATACGGCGACTGAGTTGTTTGTGCTGACAGCGCCGCGGAACGTCAAGGATATGGCGAAGGAGAAGTCGAAATACGACATCCACTCGTTCGTGCAGACGCCAATTGCGGTGAAGGAGTTCTTTGGGCTGCTGGGCCGCTTCCTGGAGCGTCGAACCGACCGCAAGAACTCGGCTTTGCGCAAGTCAGAACGCTCGAGCGCGGGCGCCGGACGCCACTAGTCCCTTGCTCAGGCAGGCCCAGTCGGGTCTGCTTCGCCGCATGTCTGAATCGGCCAAGGACAATGCGGCTCCGCGTCGCCCTAAGAGCACGCTCTATCTGGAGTCTCGGTACCGCAAGCTGCAGCGCGGACTGCCCCAGACGATCTTCTATTGCCCCAAGTGCAAAGGAGACCGTCGGCGGCGCATCGGCTGTACTCACTGTGAGGGCTTTGGCAAGCTGACCAAGGAGTCGGTGCAAGAGCTGATCTCGCGCCGGTTGGTACCGGCGATGCAGGCCAAGCTCGGCAAGTTCCACGGCGCCGGTCGCGAAGACATCGACGTGTTGATGCTTGGCAAGGGTCGCCCGTTCGTGTTCGAAGTGGTGGGCGCGCGCAACCCCAACATCGACCTCGAAGCCATTCGCTTGGAGATTCAAGAGCGTTGCGAAGGCGCTATTGAGTTGGCGCCCTTCGAACGCGTCGAGCGACGGCGCGTGGTCTATTGGAAGGAGACCCACTTCGACAAGACCTACCGTGCCGAGGTGGCGCTCGACGAAGCGCCCGATCCGGAGCGCTTGGCTGCCGTTCGCGCGTTCGCCGGCGGCATCATTCAGCGCACGCCGCAACGCGTTGCCCACCGTCGCGCCGATCTCGAGCGCGAGCGCAAGCTGAAGGTCATGAGCGTCGAGATGCGCGAAGACGGCGCGCTCGACTTGCAGGTGCTGTGCCAGCACGGGACCTACGTCAAGGAATGGATCTCGGGTGACGAAGAGCGCACGACGCCGTCGTTGGCCAAGTTGCTTGGCGTTGGCTGCAAGTGCCGCGTACTCGACGTCGACGAGATCTTGACGCCGGAGATCGAAGGCGGCCCGCCGGCTGACTGGCGCGATAACTGCTAGTCGCGAGACCGCGCTTCACTAGCGAGACGTGTTCGCGCGGCGTTGGCTAACGCTGCGTCTTGCGCTCGGCTTTCTGACGCTTGCGGAACTTCCAGATCGCGATCAGGTAGGCGCAGACGTCGCGGCAAACGCGTACCGTTGACGCCTTGTCTGTGCGGCGCTCAAAGCGGCACGGCACTTCGACCAGCTTCAAGCCGGCCTGGTGGGACAGGATCATGATCTCCGAGTCCCAGAACCAACCGACGTCCTTGGTGCGCTTGGCGACGTCGACGACTTTCTTACGCACGAAGAACTTGAAGCCGGCCTCCGGGTCGCGGAACGGCATGTCGAAGATGCGTGCGAACAGCCACCGGTAACCACTGCTGAGGAAGTGGCGGATTAGCGCGGTCGGGCGCCATCCAACAGCGTAGTGGCGGTAGGCAGTCGCGCCGTCGGCACCGGCTTCGATTGCGGCGAGCACGGCTGGCAGGAAGCGGCAGTGCACTTCGAGGTCGATATCCAAGAAGCCAACGATGTGCCCCTTGGCCAGCAGGAAGCCCTCGGTCACGGCGCCACCGCGGCCTAGGTTCTTCTCGCGGTAGACCGCGCGGCGATTCGCGTGGCCGTCGACCAAGCGCTTGATGACGTCGGCGGTCTCGTCGGTGCTCTTGTCCTCGATGAAGATCAGTTCGTAGCTCTTGCCGATCTGCTCTAGGGTCGCAGTCAATTGCTGGATGGAGTCTTCGAGGTGCCCCTCTTCCATGTAGCACGCGATCACGATCGAGAGTTCGGGCGCGGTCTGTGTGCTGGCTTCTGCGATGTCCGGCGTGTTGGACGCTTCTTGTCGCGAGCGCGGTGGCGCCTGAACCAGGTTCACTGAGACGTCGTCAGGCATTGGGTTGGCGGCGAATGACCCCATCACTTGGGCTAGACACGTCAGTGTCGTAAGTTACCAAATCGGCAGGATCTGGCCGCCGACTTGACGTAAAATGCAGTGAATGATCGTTTTACCGACCTTGCACGGTCCGGACCCACTCCGCGTACCTACGGTCGAACCGAAATCGCACCAGCCGGCGGGCGCGATGGCTTGGCGTGAAGGCTTGTGTCGCCATGTCGAACATGCCCGCTTCGATCAGCGTTGGAAACTCCGGCACTAGATCGATGGTGGTGGGCACGGGCAGCGCGTTGGCCAGGAAGAATTTGCCGAACGCGAAGCGGGCGATGTCGAAGGGACGGTCGAGGTCTTCGGCGAGAATGCGCACGATATCGAGGCGTCCGTGGCTCTCCTGGGGCTTGGCGTGGTTCTGGCAGATGCAGCACAGGTAGCCGTTCGCCGTGAACACCGTCATGCGGAAGAATGGCCCCTTCACGCCGGGGAAGTTCAGGCCGAACGAGTCGCGCCCAGTCGCTTTGATCTCGTCGTATTGCTCTGCCAGCTCCGTCAAGCGATCGAAACCAAAGTCGACCACGCCATCTTCGTCCCCGGTCATGACCAGTTCGGGCAGTTCCTTTGGCGCAGCTGCAGGCACGAGCAGGCCGAGGTCGTCGAACCACCACGTCGAGCCTGCGGGCAAGGCGAACGGCGCAGTCCCTGGTTTCCCGAGCCGGAAGGTCTTCGGTGCAGTCGACAGCGGCCGCAGTGCGTACAGCGGCACATTGGCGCCAGAGAAGGGGGGGCGCAACATGCGGTCGACGCCGAAGTGTAGCTGGATCGACGTCTTTGCCTTGTTCATGTGCGGCAAGCCGGCGACAAACATCGGGCCTTCGGGCACGGTTTCGGCTCGCTGCAGCATCGCTTCGTGCATCGTCGCCGACTGCTGGTCCGCTTGGTGCTGCACCGACCGCACGGCCACGAACGGACTGAGCCACGCCAGCACGATGACCAGCACGAACCATCGTCCGGCACTGGCCAGTAAGCCAGCGAATGCGATCGATGGCAGGTAGTAGTAACGCAGGTTGTGCGGACTGTCCGCCGTCCAGAACGTCACCATTGGTGCCATCGCGACGGTAAACGCGAGCAACGTCATGATGACCATGCGTGGCCGTCTTACTATCGCGTAGACCAGAGCCGCCGCCACCGGGGCTCCGGCACCGAACAGGAACAGCCAAGTTGGAATCGCCGAGTCGCCACCGGGCGCGCCGATCCAGCGCAGCGGCAGCAGTTCGTCGAGCAGGATGCGGCCCAGGCCTTCGACTTTGGCGCCGATATCGATGAGGAAGTCACCGAAGCCATACTCGGGCGGCAGGCTGCCGGCGTCGTAGCCGCCAAACTTGCCGAGCACCAAGATGCGGAACGGCAGGTAGAGCGCGAACAATAGCCACACCGGCCAGGTTGCTTGCACCGTGGCCCGCACACGTTGCAGTAATGAATGGCCAGCGCCTTCGCCACGCGACAGCTGCATCAGCGTCAGCCAGCTGCACAGCGGCGGCACGACGAACGCCAGTTCTTTGCTCATCAACGCACACGCGGTGGCGACCAGCATCGGCCAGCTCGCGGCTTTTTGGCCGGCTGCTCGCTGTTCGTTGGCCCGCAGGCACAGCCACAATGCCATCAAGCACCAAACGGTGGTGTGGCTGTCGACGCGCCCGACACCCCACGCGATCGATCCGATGTGGCCGGGCATCATCGCCCACAAGAACGCGGCGCCAAACGCTGAGCCGTTGCTTAGGAAGCGACGCCATAGCAGCGCCACCAGCAACGTGCTCGCAGCGTGCGCCAGCACATTGCTGCAGTGCCCGAATGGCGGGAATGCGCCGCCGACCATTTGGTCGAACCAAAAGCTCAGCGTGATCAGCGGCCGGTAGAACGCCCAGATGTCGGTCGCGCCATACTGCCGCCCAACCAGGTCGGACGCGGCGTCCCCCAAGTTCTGTGAGTAGGCGACGGCAATGAAATCGTCGCTCGCCCAGTAGGCATCGATAGGCCACCAGACGGCCATCGCCATGACTGGCAGCAGCCAGAACCATCGGGGCATCGCAGTCAGTTCGCGCACTGTAGGTAGCCTACCTCGGACGGGTGCAGATCAGGGGTGGACTTCGATAGTGTCGTCGGCCGTGCCCTCGGTGCCATCGGATAAGTGGGGCGCGCAGGCGCAGTGTAAAACTCGTTCGAGCAACACCGAAGCGCCGCGCAATCGGCAAATGCCGCGATTCGAGCCGGACTTGGCGCTGGCAGTCAGGTAACTTGCTCCGCGTAATGGGCAAACCGATTGTTGACCTCGCAACCCTCGACCTGACGCAGGACGTCGTTCCGGACGAAGTCCTGCGCCGCTGCCTGCCGCAGGCCGACAAGTTCAAGTTGCTCGATGGCATCTGCCATCTGGACAAGGAGAACAACATCGCAGTTGGCTACAAGGATTGGGGCGAGGACCCCTGGTGGGCGAAGGGGCACATCCCCGGCCGGCCGTTGATGCCCGGTGTGTTGATGATCGAAGGCGGCGCGCAGATCGCGACGTTCTTGGTCAAGCAGCAGGCGACGTGGGCGACCGACCAAATGATTGGTCTGGCCGGGATCGACGACGTGCGGGTGCGCGGTCAGATCGTGCCGCCGGCACGCGTCTACTTCGTCAGCAGTGTGCAGAAAATCAGTGGCCGCCGTCTCGCCCGCATGAACGCACAGGTGTTCAGCGAAGGCGCGATGAAGATGGAGATGGTCGTGATGGGCGCGATGCTCTAGCGAGCAAGGCGCGGAGCTTCTGCGCCAGCCTGCTTTCTGCGTCAGCCTGCTAGCGCAACTGCACGATGCGGATGTCTTTCAGCAGCGGTTCTTGGTTCTTGCGCAGAGTGATCTGCTGATCAACTCGCTGGAAGCCCTTGAACTGCACCGTGAATTGCCACGTGCCGGGGGTGAGGTTGTTGAACCGCAACCGCCCAATTGGATCGGTTTCGCCTTCGACCGGCTGTGCCGTTCGGCGGTCCGTGGCAACCGCGGTCACCGTCGCGCCTTCCATGCCATAGCCGTTGCGGTCATGCACACGAACGTCTACGCGCACGCCGCGCGGGATCACCATGACATGGCCCTGGCCCCGAATCTTGCGACCGTAGTTGCGGGTGCCTTCTAGCACCGTGACTACCTCCGGGTCGCCAAACGGTTTGTTCTCGAGCGTCGTCACCAGTTCGTATTGGCCGGAGAGCACGCTGTCGAAGATCACGCTGCCGAAGTTGTCACTCTTGCCGGCGAGTCGTGGCCGACCGTTCGGTAGTCCGACCGGGCGCATCAAGAGATCGATGTCGGTATGGAAGCCAGAGTCTTGGTCGCGCAGCAAGATCGAGTAAGGGGCACCCGGAGTGATTGCCAGCCTGATGTCGTGCAGCGGGTGTTCCTTGGTCACCGCCAGCATTCTCTGTCCGCCGTTGAGGCCGGGGGCGTGTAGCGTGACGCGATAAGGGTAATCAGAGAACGGTACGTTCGTGACCTTGAAGGTCGGCGTGCCTTCGCCGCGTTCGACTTGCGCATACATCAGCCCCGTTTTCTTGCGTGGGGCGCTGCCATTGCCATATGAACTGCGCA
>JBNMND010000003.1:0-44545 GCA_051274975.1 Planctomycetota bacterium
CGGTGGTGCGGCCTATGCCCATCAAGCCGTAGGCCCATGCCGCCGTGCGATCGTCGATGATGTTCCATGCCCAGTCTTCGACGAGCACGACACCAGTCGGTGACAGCAGCGAGAATGCGGCGGCGCACGCGGCGTCGAGTTCTTCGAGGTGATGCAGCGAACGCGTGAACAGCACGACGTCGAACGGACCCTCGTCGTGTTCTGGTAGTTCGTCGGGGAACGTGCCGACGCGCGCATCAACTCCCTTGTAGCGAGTGGCTGCGACCGCCTCTTCGTCGGAGTCCATCGCTACGACTTGGTGGCCGGCACCGGCTAGCGCTGCGGCGAGGTGCCCTTGGCCAGAGCCGACTTCGAGGATGCGCGCGGAGAGTTGTTCGATGTGTGGTTCCAACCACAGCATCGTTTCTCGCAGGGGAACGTGATGAGTACGCACGAGCATGGTGCGTGATGCTAGCGGGTTGCGCACGCTGACCCAAGTCGATGCGACGTGGTTTGGCCCGGTCGGGTGGCCTGTAGGCACTTTGGAACTAGTAGTGCTTGGCGTCAACGCGCAGATTTCATCGCGTGTGTTGACGGTCACTTCGACCGCGTAGCTGGTCACTGATTCAGCTTGAGGCCTGTGCGATGTGGTCGCACGTGCTGCGTGTCATTGGGGCCTCCTTCGGCGGTCTGTATCACCGCGTCATCTGCTGCCAGATCGGACCTTGTCCCGAGTCACCGCTCTCGATGCGCTCGATCGCCAGCCGGATCTGCATGCGGACTTCGAACTCTGGATCCTCCGCCACGGCTCGCAGTGGGGCCAGGCTGCTCTCGTCGCCTGTCTCGAAGAGGAACCGGGCCGCACGCCAGCGAACGAGCCTGTTCGGGTCCTGCAGCGCCTTGGCCATCGGCCCGATGGCCCGGGGATCCGCCAAGTCGGAAAGCGCGTCGCCCGCGGTGCGGCGGACCGCCGCCGTCTCGTCGTCGAGCGCGTCACACAGCGCCGGCACGGCGGCGGGATCGCCGGTGAGCCCGAGGTAGACCACCGCCAACCTGCGAATCGAGGACTTGGGATCCTGCAGGGCCTCGGTCAACACTGGAATGTCAGCTGCTGAATTGGGCGGCCGCGGTGCGAGCCTCGCGAGAGCGGCGTAGCGCACCCGCCAATCCGGATCGTCCGAGAGTTCCCTGACCTGTAAAATCGGTCCATGCTCTTCGTCGGGTTTCGACTCGCGGGGGGCCGCCCCATCGGCGAGGGCTTGGCTCACGAGTTCCTCGAGCCGCTCGTCATCGAAAGCGCTGTCGATCTCCTCGACGACCTCCTTCGCGATCTCCGTCAACTCGCCGTAGCGCGCCCCCTGATCGACCCATCTGCGTTCAGCGAGCATGTTCGGCGACGCGGTTGCTGCCCGGTTGACCGCCCTGGCGAATCGCTCGGGGAGCGCCGCTCGGTGCATCTGCATACCCGCAGAGACCTTCACGAGCATCGGAACGCCGCGGAAGTCCTGCAGCTCGACGCGCACCTCGCCGAAGGAGGCGTCGAGTTCCTGTGCGGCCACGGCGACGTCTTCCGGGAGTTCTCCGCCCTCATCGAACGCTTGCCGGGCGCGTGCGAGGATAGGCTGCCAGTCCGCGCGGGGTTCGCGCTGGATGGCGATGAAGTCTTGCATGTGGAACAGGCTCTTCACCCCCGACACGTTCAGGAGCCTCGCGATGTAGTCGGGGCAGTCGCCCTTTTCCTCGGCCGTGTAAGTCCGGCTCATGCCCTTGGGCAGACTCTCCCCGAGGTTCAGCTTCATGCTGTTCGGGTTGGGCGTCGGTTCGATGGAAATCAGCTTCATTACGGAGAACTCCTCTCGACACTCTATTGGATCTGAAGGTAGACGACGAGGCTCGCGACGGCGTTACAGCCGCGGGAAGACCCGGTTGCCTGCTGGTGCCGTGTTGCGGATTCGTTTGAGCCCTCTGGCGTTGCGGCGCGAGCTGATGTCCTCAGTGCTCGACGTCGCACCGATGTTTCAGGACTCCATGGTCGATGTTCTTCGGCGGCATGTCGCTGGCGCGACCGGCGCCGCGAGCAACGAGTGGGGCGTCCTGATGCTGTGATCTAAGATGGCCGCAGTGCGACCGTATCTAAACGCGCCTGCGACTCGGTCCAGTGGTGTTTGTATTCCATCAGCGGGCCCATGTCGTAGCGGGCGACGCCTTCTTCGCAGAGCCATCGCAGCTGCTCGAGCTGCATCACATTGCCAAGTGACGCTGCGCGCCAGTCCTCGGCGAAGCTGAATTGCTGGCCGCGGTAGACGTTGTCTTGGGCGTTGGGCCCACACAATCCGCCGAAGATGAAGCCGATGTCGGTGCCTCCGTGGCATGCGAACATCACGCGGCCGCAGCCACTGACGGCCATGCGGCGCAGCATCACGGAGTAGAACTGCAGCGAGGGTGGTTTGCTCATGCCGCAGTCGCCGAGGCCCTTCCAGCTGCGGTCTTCGACGGCGATGATGCGGGCGTAGACGGCGTCCGATTCGGCTTTTGTGGTGGGTTGGTGGCGTTCGAAGGTTACGCCGCGATCATGGGCGCGGCGTGCTGCACTGCGGGCGCCGCGACGGGTCTTCGCCGAGCGCCGCGACAGGTAGCCGTCGAGCCCGCCCTCGAGCGATGCGCGGCAGGTTGTTTCCGTGGCGATGTGCAGCAAGTCGTAGCTAGCCCCAAAAGCTTCGTTGAGCACGGGCACGACTGGGCCTTCGATATCCATGCCGCTGAGCAGCACGGTTGCCTTCGCGTGCGATTTAAGCAGTTGCGCCAACATCGGCACAGCGTCGGGGCCAAGCAGCGGGCAGCCGAACAGCCAGCTCGATTCGACCGGCTCGAGCAATTGACCAGAAGGCGTCTTCTCATGCAGCGCGAACGAGATCACGCTGTCTTCGTAGGCAGCAATACACAGGTCGCGATTCGGAGCGAACGCCTCGTGAAACGACAGTTGCCACTCGGTTCGGCAGCAGAACGGATCGCCGTGCGCCATGATGTCGACGGCGCGGTTCCATACGGAGTCTGGGTGGTCGTAATCTAGCAGGCTCGCCATGGTCAGTGCACACCAGTCAATAGCGTGAATCTGGTGGGCTCGCCAGCAGCCAGTCAAACTGGCGCCGCGGGCGTGACCTGCGTGGCAGGTCTGAGTTAGGGCGGGTTGCCGAGCAAGTCAGCAACCCAGCGTCCTACTACTCCTTCTTGGCCTTGACGGTGACCGGCACGGAGACCGCCTTGTCGCCGAACGTGATGGCGATCGCGCAAGCGTCATCCTTGTCGGACGGCTCGATGCTGATCTTCATGCACGCGCTCTTGGTGGCGGTGTCCTTGAGGCGCATGCCCCACATGATCGACTCGCCTTCGGCGGGCTTCAGGTTGAGCAACCAGCCAGCGCGCTCGTGCAGCGTGAAGAACATCGAGTAGCTGCCAGCCGGGATCGTGCGGCCAGCGGCCATCAGATCGCACGACGTGGTGACACTGCCGATCGGCTTCTTGGCGGCGAACTTGTTGAAGCTCTCGTAGCCTTCCTTGTTGTCCTTGGACTCCTGCCACTTGCCGTCGCCGAAGCGGATGGCGGTGTAGGTGACCGAGACCTTGTTCTTGCCCATTTCGATGGCGTTGGTGACCTTGGCCGCGTTGCGGTTGAGGCTGCCGCCGATTTGAGCTTGCAGGCCACACGTCATGAGTGCGGCGCAGGTGAGAGCGATTACAGACTTCATCATTATTGTTCCTTTCGTTGACTTATGTGGTCGAACTGGTCGGACGAGTCTAGCGATCCCGTCGCGCCGATTGCCCGAATCCTTACGATTGGTGGGCAGCGATTCGAGCTACTTTTTTGGGAACCCATCAGTGCAACTTCGTAGGCGGCGGGCTTAGAGCCACTGCCTGCGGCATCCGACCCTGGAATTGTGGCAGGCGTGTCTCAGGGTGATCGCTGCTTACGGCCGGACTGGCGATGGGCGGCCGGCGAGAGTTTTGCTCGCGGGCAGGCCTTACAGCCCGCGTTGCCAGTCTGGCCGCAGTGGCACGTCGCCGTTCAACGCGCCATCAATCGCGGCAACGATGTCGTTGCGGTCGCGCGGCAATCGTCCCGCAATCGGCAGGCGGTTCGAAGCGTGGTTGGTGCGGAAGATCGAGTCTGCCGGATTGGCGTTCGACACGAACGTGCGCAGCTCGCGCAGCGTCGTTGGAATGTCGGGCATCGTGAACAGGCCCTTCTCTTCGGCGCGCGCGATCGGTGTGCCTGGCACGACCGTCAACGTCAGGGCTGACAAGAAGCGAGGGTTCATCGCCGTGGCGAGTTCGGCCGACGCGAGCGCATGCTCTTGGCTGCGCTCGATGCCGCCGGCGCCGAGCAAGAAAATCACCGACGTTTTCATGCCAGCCGCGTGCGCGCGCTGCGCCGCTTCGACGTGGTCTTGTGCGGTGCTGCCCTTGGCGATGCGCTTCAAGGTTGGGTCGTCGCCACTCTCCGGACCGATGTAGAGCTGCGTCAGTCCTGATGTGCACAACTCGGTCAGTTCTGCTTCGCTCTTCTCAAGGATGTTGCTCGCCATCGCATAGCACGATACGCGTCGCAGCGATGGGAACGCGTTCTTGCACGCGGCGAGGATCGTGCGCCATGACGCCATGTCGAGGATCAGCGCGTCGCCATCGGCTACGAAGACCTTCTGCACATCTGAGCCGTAGGTCGCGCCGGCCAACGTGATGTCGGCCAGCACTTCCTCCATCGAGCGCACCACGAACTTCTTGTCGCGGTACATGTCGCAGTACGTGCACTTGTTCCAGCTGCAGCCGATCGTGGCCTGCAGGATGTAAGCGTCCGCCTCGCTCGGCGGCCGATAGATTTTGCCTTCGTAGCGCATGCGAACTACTTGCGGCCGCTCCAGCGCAGCATCTGATCGGCGAGGTCGCGGCAATGCATCGTCTTGACATCGATGACCTTGCCGCCAGCGTCCTTGACGAGTTGCAGTTCGGGTTGCACGAAGCCGGTGACCGATGGCAGGCCGAGTTTCTCGATGCGGGTGATGACTTCCTTGTGAAGCGTCGGATCGATCTTGACGGCGTACTTCTCAACCAGCGCCTTGCCAGCCTTGAAGTCGCCTTCGGCCTTGATCCGCATGAGCTCGGCGAGCAGTTTGCCCGAGCCTTCGCGGAACTTGTCGGCCGAAGTGACGACGTAGAACGTGCGGCCGTCCTTCTTTTTGACCTCGACGCCACCGTCGTGCTCGAGCAACCACAGCACGATTAGTTGGCGGTTGCGCATGTGGTCCTCTTCGACGCGCTCGCCGAGCGGTACGCGGCGCAGTTGCACCAGTGCGTTGCGCGCGTAGGCCTCATACTTGGCCAGCACGGCTTGGTCGTTCGGCACGAAGCCGAGGTCCTTCATCTTCTGGTCGGCGATCCAGTAGAGGCCAACCAGGTCGGCACGGCCTTCTTCGAGCGTGCTGTAGAACAGGCCCAAACGCTGTGCCGGGTTCTTGATCTCGGGCATCAACTGGCCTGACGCGTGGCCGACGACTTCGTGCAGGTTGGTGTGCATGTCGTCCATCGCCGATGAGTAGAGGCGAGCGCGTGCTTCCTCTTCCGTCGTAAACGAGAACTCACCGAGACTGCCGGACGCCTTCACGGAGTTATAGGTCTCGACGATGTTGGCGAGGTTGACCGACTTGCTGCCGTATTCCTGGCGCACGTCGGCTTCGTTCGGCAGGTTGATGCCGATCGGCGTGATCGGGCCACTGTCGCCGGTCTCCATGACGACCGAGATCGCGCGCGCCGAGATACCCTTGACGTCCTTCTTCTTGTACTTCTCTTCCCACGGCATGCGCGCTTCAAACCACGGCGCTTCGAGCGCGAGCTTGGCGATGTTGCGGGTCTTGATCTCGTCGCGGAAGCTGACGACCGATTCCCACGAACCCTTCATGCCGCGCGCGTCGACGTAGACTTCGATGAAGCCGAGGATGAAGTCGATCGTCGAGTCGTTGTCCTGGACCCACGCGATGTTGAACTCGCGCCAGTCATCCATGCTGCCGGTCTCGTTGTATCGGATCAGGTTGGTGATGGCTTTCTTGGTTGGCACCGGCGCGTATTGCAGTGCCTTCTTCAGTTCGACGTTGATCGCCGAGATCTCCTTGGCGTAGCGGCCAGGCGGGATGCTCTTGCCGTCACCGCAGCGGTAGATCTCTTCGAACAACTTGCCGTCGCGCTTGACGAGTCGCGAGTTGAGGCCGTTCTTCTCGACGAAGCCTTCGAGGTCGGCCGTCGTGACGCCGGAGTAGAGGTTGTTGCAACTCGCAGCAACCGGGTCGTTGCCGTGCTCGGTGCTCTTGTTGGTTACCGACACGTAGGTCGTCGGGTCGGTCATGATCTGCCACGCGTGCTCAAGGTTGCGCATTGGCGCGAGTTCCTTGGCCGTCATGTTATGGCCGTTATTTTGGGCCACTGCGCATGCGTCGGCGAACTGCTTGAGTGTCAGGCGCAGTGGTGCCTTCTTGGTCGTTAAGTTGTCGTGGATGCCAGAGTGCACCCAGAACAGCTTGCAGTAGCGCGTGACCTCTTCGTTGACGTCGGTCGGCAGTTCGTCGCGGACCAGCCACAGGGATTCGAGCACCCAGCGCAACCCGAGCGTGAACTCAAAGCGTTGGTCGAGGTAGATATCTCGGCCAGCGATTGCCGCTTGCGACAGGTGGTAGGCCAACATCTTGTCGTCGTGGCTCAGCGCCTCGAAGCCATCGGCATACAATTGCACGACGACGGTGTTGTCGACGCGGTCGAGTTGGTAGTCGCGTGGGGCAGGCGCAGAGTTGCACGCGGCAACGAGCAGCAGCGCGGCCAGGGACAGTCGGGGCGTTGGCTTCTTCATAGCTAGGATCTCGAAAACGGGCGCGGCAGCATACCCGGCCGCGCGGTGAGATCTCGCATCGGCTGCGGTAGTCGTGCAGTTGCGCCTTTGGGCCGATGCGGATTGCGAGCTAAGCTACCCGCATGACCGAACCCGCGGATCTGCTCGTCGTCGATGAGCTTCGCTACAGCTATGGCGAACGTGTAGCGGTGAAATCCGCCAGTTTGACGTGTCGTCGTGGCGAGATTCTGGGCCTGCTCGGACCGAACGGGGCGGGCAAGACGACATTGCTGTCCTGTATCGCCGGGCTGCTGACGGGCTTCGGCGGCAAGTTGACGTTCGATGGCAAGCCGTTCCTGCCGGCCGACGATGCGGGCAGTCGCGCGCGGCTTGGCTTGGTGCCGCAGGAGTTGGCGCTCTACTCGGAGATGACCGCGAAGGAGAACCTAGCCTTCTTCGCGCGCATGCAGGGTGTGCCGTCAGCCAACGTCGCGGCGGCCGTGCAGCGTGGACTCGATCTTTCGGGCTTGGTTGACCGCAAAGACGATCGCGTGTCGAGCTACTCCGGCGGCATGAAGCGGCGACTCAATCTGGCGGTCGGTGACATGCACGCCCCCGACCTGTTGTTGCTCGATGAACCAACGACTGGTGTTGATCCACAATCGCGTAACCACCTGTTCGAATGTTTGCTGGGTCTACGCGAGCAGGGACGAACCATGATCTACACGTCGCACTATATGGAAGAGGTGCAGCGATTGTGTGACCGCATCGTCATCGTCAACGAAGGCGTTGTCATTGGTGTGGGCACGACTGAAGAGCTGTGCAAGCAAGCTGGCTCCGCCGAAGGAAACCTCGAACAGGCCTTCCTGGCCATGACGGGTCGTTCGCTGAGGGATGAATCATGAACACTTGGTCCGCCGCTGTTCTGATCGCTCGCAAAGACATCAACCTCTATCGGCGCGACCGCACCGGGTTACTGCTCGGCTTGTTGTTGCCGATCTTGTTGGTGGCCGTCTTTGGCTCGGTAATGAAGTTTGCGTTTGGTGGCGAGGGCGGCATTCCGCGCGTCACCATTTGGGTTTGCGATGAAGACGACACTGCGGCGAGCCAGAAGTTCATCGCTGCGTTGCGTGAAGTGTCGATGCTGAGCGTGCAGCCGCGCGTCAAGCAAGAGGCACGAACGGCCGAGGATCTGCGTTCGTTGGTCGTAGACGGCGAGGCGCACCATGCGTTGGTTGTCGGGAAGGGGTTTGGGGAAGCGCTCGCAAACGCCACCGAACCGCAGTTGACGTTGGTTCGAGATCCGGGCCGGCACATGGAATCTCGCTTGATCGGTATCGGCTTGATGCAGGCGATGATGTCGGCTGGCGATGGCAAGAGCATGTCCTGGATGATGGGCAGCATGATGCAGCGCTTTGGCATGAGCGACGAAGGTGTCGATCGCATGCGCACCGGGATGGATGTCATACAGAACCTCATTGGCATGTTCGCCAGTGGTAGCGAGCCGAAGTTGCGTGCGCCGGATGCTGGCGACGTCGACACCAAGCGCATCGACATGACGTCGATGTTTGAGCAGATGGTGCCGGTCACCAAGGAAGACGTCTCCCCGCCGGCTCGACCCAAGAACCTGGGTTTCCAATTGGCGCAGAGTGTCTCGGGTATGACCGTGATGATGTTGATGTTCGGCTTGATGGCCTGCAGCAGCATGTTGCTGATTGAGCGCGATCAAGGCACGTTGCGGCGGTTGTTGGTTAGTCGTGCGCCGCGCCACGCTGTGTTGCTTGGCAAGTTCTTGTTCTGCTTCATCGTCGGCATGATCCAGTTGCTCGTGCTGTTTGCGTTCGGCGAGCTGGTCTTCTCGATCGGTGCGTTCCGCGATCCGTTGACCCTGTTGGCGTTGTCGGTCACGTGGGCTGCTGCAGCGACGAGCTTCGGCATCCTTATTTCGGTTTGGGCCAAGACCGCCAAGCAGGCTGAAGGCGTGTCGACACTGCTGATCCTGGTGATGGCCGCGCTCGGTGGCTGCTGGTTCCCAATCCAGATGGCCGACCTGCCGTGGTATGGCGAAGTGATCACGCGCTCGACGTTGACCTACTGGGCGATGGAGGGCTTCCAAGGCATGTTCTGGCACCAGAAGTCCTGGACGGATCCGGTCATGCTGCGATCGATGGGTGTGCTGTGGGGCTTCGTTGTGATCGCCGGTGGCTTGTCATGGCGGTTGTGGCGCCGCCGCTTCGTCGGGACCTAGTTGGTAGCGGTTTCTTTGGCGGCAGTTTGCGCAGAGCGGCAAGCGTCGCGCGGAGATACGGCACAAACGGTGCGAATGGAGAACTGGTCGGGCGGTTGTGAGTGTGGCGTTTTCGATATGCTCGCCCGCGACACCTAACCAGAACCCCTCACTGGAGATTGCCACCGTGCTGCGTATCGCCCTTCTGCCCCTACTCGTCACGCCACTGTTCGCCCAGTGGTCGCAAGTCGTCACGGCGACGACCCCCGGCCAAGTTCGCGACGGCGCGATGGCGTTTCACAACAGCAGCGGCAACACCGTTTTGTTTGGTGGCTGGCCTGCTCTGAGCACCACATGGTTGTACGACGGCGCCGACTGGACTAGTGCGTCGCCGGCGACGGTGCCGGCTGCACGCCGTGAGAACGCGATGGCTTCCGACTTTGCGCGCGGCGTGGTCGTGATGTTTGGTGGTGGCGGCGGGCTGTCTGACACCTGGGAGTGGAACGGTGCGGACTGGACTAACATGACTCCGGCAGTGAGCCCGCCTGGTCGCCAAGGTCACGTGATGGCGTACGACGCGACGCGTGGCGTCACCGTTCTCTTTGGTGGCACGACGAACCCAAATGCACCGGCCGAGTTGTCCGATACGTGGGAATGGAACGGCACGACGTGGACGCAAGTCACGACGGCCAACGCACCGTTCGAGACCTCTTACTCGTGCATGTGCTTCGACATCAATCGCGGCGTCTGCGTGTTGACCGGCGGCACAAGCTTGTTTGGCGCGCCCGATCAAAGGACGTGGGAATATGACGGTGTCAACTGGGTGGACCGCACCACATCCGTCGGTCCAGCGCCGAGTGCGATCCCGGGTCTCGGCGTGCAGAACGCCAAGATCGTCTACGACAGCGTGCGCGGTGTTTCGATGCTGTATGGCGGTCGCACGCCGAACGGTACGTTCTCAGCGGACACGTTCGAATACGACGGCACTGCGTGGGCAATCGTCGCCAGTGGCACGCCGAGTTCGCGCACGCGCAACATGATGGCGTTCGACATGACACGCGGCGTGCCGATGATCTACGGCGGCTTGACCGGCAACTTCCAAACGTGGTTTACCGAGACGTGGGAATACAGCGCGGGGGTTTCGGCTTCCTACGCGATGTTCGGTGCGGGTTGTGCAGGCGCCAGTGGCGTGCCGAGCAATACCGCTTCGGCGCTGCCTGTTTTGGGCACGACGATGGTGATCGACATCGGCAACATGCCGGCGCCTGAGTTGATGGTCATGGTGCTTGGTCTTGGCACCATCAGTCCTTCGGTGGACCTTGGCTTCCTCGGTGCAGCTGGTTGCCCGGCACACGTCAATCCGGATGTGCTGCAGCTGATCTCCGGTGCTGCTGGTTCGGCGTCGTTCAGTCTGGCTGTCCCGGCAACGCCGGCGCTGTCTGGTTTCGAACTGCACACGCAGGCGATTGTGGTTGATGCCGCGGCCAACGCGTTTGGCGGTGTTGTGTCCGACGCCGCTACGGCGACGGTCGGCCTGTAAGTACCGCCCCAACGTGCTGCAGGTGCGCGTCGCCGGGCCAATTGCCCGTGACGTGTCCCACAGCAGTCCCGTCTGGGGCTTGTGGTGTGAGGCGGCGACGGCTTACCGTTGTCGGTCACCATGAATCGCCTTCTCCTCGGAGCAGCCAGCTGCGCGCTACTGATCTCTTGTGACGTTTTCGCCCAAGGCGGTGGTGGCCAACCCCGCCGCGGCATCAATGTCGCGCGCATGGTGGAGCGCTACGATGCCAACAAGGATGGCAAGCTGACCAAGGAAGAGGTTGGCGAAGGCCGCGTGTGGGATCGCCTTTTGCGAGCCGACAAAGACGAAGACGGCACCCTCACCAAGAAAGAGATGGAGTCGATGAGCGGCGGCGGCGGCGGTCGTGGCCGCGGCGGTGAGGCGACGTGGAAGTTCTTGCAGGAGAAATACGACGCTGACAAGAACGCCAGCATCAGCGCTGCGGAGTACACGCGCGACAAGGCTACGTTCACGCGTTTGGACAAGGACAAGGACGGCGCGCTGACCGCCAAGGATTGGGCCGGTGGCGGCGAGCGCCAGCGTGGCAATCGTCAGCGCGGCAATCGTCAGCGCGGCGAAGGCGGCGGTAGGACTCGCAGCGGGGCTCCCGAAGCCGGAGATAAGGCTCCCGACTTCACGTTGACGTTCGTCAAGGACGGTAAGAAGTCGGTCAAGCTGTCGGACTACAAGGGCGACAAGCCGGTCGCTTTGGTGTTTGGGAGCTGTACTTGACAACCCTTTGTTAGCTCAGCTGGTCAGCTGAGCGATCTCTACTCGGACTTCTCCAAGGATGTTCAGTTCTTCCTGGTCTACTGCCGCGAAGCGCACCCGATCGATGGCAACCGCCCCGGTCGCGCGGCGGTCGAGGATCCGATCACAGACGCCGAACGTCGCGGCGTCGCTGCAAAGTTTGTTGCCGACATGAACCTGGCGATACCCGCGTTGTTGGATGGTGTCGACGATGCTGTCGGTCGCGCCTATATGTCGCATCCCGATCGCCTCTATTTGATCGGCAAGGATGGTCTGATCGCGTACGCCGGCGATCGAGGACCGGTCGGTTTCAAACCACGCGAGTTGCGTGAAGCGATCGAAGACGAGTTGATGCTCAATACGTCGAAGGCGCTGCCGGCTGCGACGTCCCTGCGCGACGTTCTCGATGCCAATCGCGATGGCGTGTTGTCGATCGAAGAGTTGGCCAATGCCACGGAGGTTCTGCGCACTCTCGACAAGAATGGCGACGGCAAGTTGACCGGTGACGAGTTGCCTTTGGCCAAGACGCGTAAGCTGTAACGCGTAACGTCGGGATGGTCTTTTTGCCGAGGAAGTGAGCTTGCCAGTGTGCGTGCAGATTGTCTCCGCGTTGTATCAGTAGCGCGTTCGAACGGAGACGCCCGCGCTAAGCGAGCAGCAATGAGACGACCAATGAGCAATGGCGTGACAGCTACGGTTGCGTTCACCCTGACCCTTCTGGCGACGGCGTGCGGAGGCGTTGGTGGCAGCGCTAGCGTCCCCGATTCGGTGCCCGATCCGGTGCCCGGCGCGGCCCAGCTGGCCAACGTGCTGCTGGCGGAAGGCGTTGGCTCACAGCCAGCGGTGCCGACCGTTAGCGACGAGTTGTTCGCGCTCGGTTCTGCGCTGTTCTTCGACAAGATCTTGTCGGGCAACAACGACGTGTCGTGTGCGACATGTCACTGGCCTGAGTTGTCTGGCGCGGATGAGCGCACGCTGCCACGCGGTGTTGGCGGCATCAACTTAGGCGTGGATCGCACCACTGGTAACATCATCCCGCGCAACAGCCCGACGGTGCTCAACGCACACTTGCTCGAGAAGGTGTTCCACGACGGCCGTATCGAGATCGACGGTGCTGACTTGGATACGCCTGCTGGTGCGGCGTTCACCGCGGGCATGCGCGCGGTGTTTGATCCGCAGTGGGAGTTGCTCGCGGCGCAAGCGCTGTTCCCGGTGACCTCGCGCGAAGAGATGCGCGGGCAGAACGGCCAGAACGCAATCGCGAACCTTGGTGATGCGGACTTCGCTGGCATCTGGGATGCTTTGCGTGATCGTTTGGTCGCCTTCACCGGTTACCAAACGCTATTCTTGGCCGCGTATCCTGGCCTTTCAGGAATCGGTGACATCGAGTTCGAACACGCGGCTAACGCCCTCGCGGCCTTCGAAGTGCGCGCGTTTGGATTGACAGACAGTGCTTTCGAGCGGTTTGTTGATGGCGACGCCCAGGCGTTGACCGAGCAGCAGGTCAGCGGCGCGTTGGCGTTCTACGCACCGAACAGTTGCGCCCGGTGCCACTCCGGCTCAGGATTCACGGACAACGACTTCCACAACATCGGGTTGCCGCAGTTCGGGCCTGGTAAGGGCGATGGTGGCAGCGGTCTCGATGACTTCGGTCGCGAGCAGGTGACGGGTCAGGGCAACGATCGCTACGACTTCCGCACGGCACCGTTGTTGAACATCGAGTTGACGGCACCGTATGGCCGTCTCGGCCAATACGACGACTTGCGCAGCATCGTGTTGCACTACACCGACACCACGCAGTTCCTCCAGAACTACAGCATCCTCAACAACGTTACCGACCCGGATCTGCTCAGCACGCTGTTGGCGAACACCAACGATATCAGCACTCGAATTTCGAACCGCGTGCGCAACGCGCGCAACTTCGACGTCGATGAGGTTGTCGCGTTCCTGCAATCGTTGACGGCCGATTCCGCCCGAGACCTTAGTGCGCTGATCCCGGCCACGGTGCCGAGCGGTTTGTCTGTTCGATGAATTGAGCAAACGGCGCTATCGTCGCGGCCATGAGGTTTTTCGTAGTCGCGGCGGTCTGCGCCGGTTTTGTTGCTGCTCAGGATGCTGCCAAAGATGGCGCGTCGTTGAGTTCGTCGACCCTTAGTGCACTCAAGTTCCGCGCCATTGGCCCGGCCATGTGCTCGGGCCGCATCGTTGATGTCGCGGTGGATCCAGTCGACGACTCGCGTTGGTTTGTCGCGACGGCATCCGGCGGGGTTTGGCGCACGACCAACAACGGCACGACGTTCGACCCGATCTTCGAGTCGCAGTCGTCGTATTCGATCGGCTGCGTCACGATCGATCCGAGCAACCGCCACACGGTTTGGGTTGGCTCGGGCGAGAACAACAGCCAGCGCAGCGTGTCGTGGGGCGACGGCGTCTACCGTTCGCGCGACGGCGGCAAGAGTTGGGACAACGTTGGCCTCAAGGACAGCGAGCACATCGGCCGCATCGCCGTCGATCCCTATGACAGCGACACCGTGTGGGTTGCTGCGCAGGGGCCGTTGTGGCGCAGTGGCGGTGATCGTGGCGTCTACAAGACGACCGACGCGGGTGCGACGTGGCAGCATGTTCTCAAGATCAGCGACGACACGGGTGCCAATGAAGTGCATCTCGATCCGCGTGATTCCAACGTTGCCTACGCGAGTGCCTACCAACGTCGCCGTCACGTTTGGACGCTGATCGATGGTGGGCCGGAGTCGGCGATCTACAAAACTACTGATGGTGGCGCGACGTGGCGCAAGCTCACGAAGGGACTGCCGAAGGTCGACATGGGCCGTATCGGTATGGCGATCTCGCCGGCCAACCCCGACGTGCTCTATGCGATTGTTGAAGCGCAGCGCGGCAAGGGTGGCACGTTCCGTTCGCTCGATCGCGGCGAGAGCTGGAGCAAGGTTAGCGACAAAGTTTCGTCGAGCCCGCAGTACTACAACGAACTGCTGTGCGACCCAAATGACGTCGACACCGTCTACTGCCTCGATACCTACACGTCGCGTTCGCGCGATGGCGGCAAGACCTGGGACAATATCGGCAACAAGCATCGCCACGTCGATGACCATGCCTTGTGGATCGACCCACGCAATCCTAACCACCTGCTGATCGGTGGCGATGGCGGCCTGTTCGATACATGGGACGGCGGCGCCAACTGGGACTTCAAAGAGAACTTGCCGCTGGCGCAGTTCTATCGAGTCAGTGCGGATCAAGCCGAGCCGTTCTACAACATCTACGGCGGCACCCAGGACAACAACTCGATGGGCGGCCCGTCGCGCACGACGAGCCTCGCGGGTATCACCAACGAAGATTGGTTCGTGACGGTTGGCGGTGACGGCTACGAAGCCGTGGTCGACCCGACCAACCCGGACTTGGTCTACACGCAGTGGCAATACGGCGGCTTGGTGCGGCACGACCGGAAGAGCGGCGAGAACACCGACATCAAACCGCGGCAGGCTCCCGGCGAAGCGCCGATCGTGTGGAACTGGGATTCGCCGTTGATGATCAGTTCGCACAGCTCGGCGCGCCTCTACTTCGCTGGCGATCGCTTGTTCCGCAGTGATGATCGCGGCGACACGTGGACGACGATTAGTGGCGATCTGACGCGCAACCTCGATCGCGACTTACTCAAGGTTATGGGCCGCGTGCAAGACGTGGATGCAGTCGCGAAAAACGCCTCGACGTCGGTCTATGGCAACTGCGTATCGCTGAGCGAATCGCCGATCGACGAGAACGTGCTCTACGTCGGTTCTGACGATGGCCTCGTGCATGCGTCTCGCGACGCTGGTGAGAGCTGGACCAAGATCGCGACGTTCCCCGGTGTTCCGGATGAGAGCTACGTCAGTCGTCTCGAGGCTTCGCGTCATCAGAAGGGACGTGTCTACGTGGCGTTCAGCAACCACAAGAACGGTGACTTCAAGCCGTATTTGCTGGTCAGCGAGGACTACGGCGCAACTTGGGAGCCGTTGATGAAGACGCTGCCCAAAACAGATGTGGTTTGGTCGCTAGCCGAAGATCACGAGCAGTCGAACCTGTTGTTCTGCGGCACCGAGTATGGCATCTACGTCTCCCTCGATGCAGGCACCAACTGGATCCGCATGAAGAGCGGCTTGCCGACGGTTGCCGTGCGCGACATCGAAATCCAGCGTCGCGAGAACGACCTGATCCTCGGCACGTTCGGTCGCGGCTTCTACGTGTTAGATGACTACTCCGCGTTGCGCACGCTGTCCGAGAAGCTGTTGGAGCAACCGGCTCATCTGTTTGCCGTTCGCAAGGCGCCGCTCTACATCCAGCGCAGTCGCCTCGGTCTCAACACCGGCCTTGGAACGCAGGGTTCTACCTTCTACCACGCTGACAATCCCGACTACGGCGCGATCCTGACGATGTACCTTCGCGATGGCTTTGACACGCTCAAGGAGCAACGCGAAGCCGCGCAGGCGAAGGCACGCAAGGATGGCTTAGTCTATCCGTTCCCGAGCGACGACGCGGTGCGCGCTGAGGATGCGGAAGACAAGGCCGCGGTGTTCGTGACCATCAAGGACAGCGCTGGCGGACTCGTGCGGCGTATCGATGTGCCGCGTAAGAAGGGCATGCACCGCATCGCGTGGGATCTTCGTTACGCGAAGGCGACCAAGATCGTGCTCGGTAAGCCTGGTCCCGATTCTCCGTGGTCGAATCCCGACGCGGGGCCGTTGGTGTTGAGTGGCAAGTTCACGGCGACGCTCGAGCGCGAAGTTGCGGGCGATGTCGCCGTGCTCGCTGGCCCGGTGACGATTGAAGTTGCCGCTCTCAACCTCGCGACTCTGCCGGCTGCCGATCGTGCCGATGTGTTGGCGTTCCAAAAGAGGGTGGTCGAACTTCGCCGCGCTGTGCGGGCGTCGAACCGCGTGCTTGGCGAATTGCAGTCGCGCGTCGACCACACCCGGGTGGCCATCCGTCGTAGTTCGGCGGACCCCGCGTTGCTCAAGGACGTCGTTAAGCTCGACACCGAGTTGCGCGAGTTGCGCACCAAGCTCAGCGGCGACCATTCGTTGAGCCGTCGCAGCAAGCCGGCCCCGATGTCGATCAACGAACGCATCGAAAACGTCGCTGGGGCACAGCTTTACACGTCGTCGGTGCCTACCCAGACCGAACGGTTGGCCTACGGATTCGCGGCGGACGCGTTCGAGCCGGTGCTAGCGCGCCTGCGCAGCATCGCGACCGAGGCCCTGCCACGCATCGAGAACGCTGTCGAGCGCGCCGGCGCTGGCGATACGCCGGGCCGGTTGCCGGATTGGCGTCGCAACAAGTAGCGTCCGACAAGTCGATCCGGAATATCCCGTCAAGAACCCCGTCCCAGCACCCCCGATGAAGCTCCCTACAAAACTGCTCTCTCTCTGCCTCGCAACCGCTTGCGCCATGTTGGCGAGTTGTGCCAGCACCACAAAGCAAGTCATCGCGAACGACTCCTACGTGTTGTCGATCGTCGACGACGCGGTCTCGGTGAGTTGCAAGTCGCCGATTCCCGTGTCGGAGTTTCTGAAAATGGCGCAGTTGGTTACCCACGGCAGATACACCTTCCATAGGGACGATGCCGACACCGAGGTCTCGTGGGTCGGCAACTTGACCTGTGATCGCACGGAGTTCAATGAGTTCGTGAAGACGATGCTCTACACCAAGGGGCTGGCGTTGGAGTCGCGGCAGCAAGGGGACAATGAGTTCTTCGAGGTTTGCGCCATCAAGCGCGGCTGAGGGGCGCGCCCGTCCCAAGTATGTCAACGCACCCGCGGATGCGGCGACGTGACCGGGATTGCGGCTTATCATCGCTGGCGTTCACCGCCGACCTGCGGTGTCTGCGTCCCCAATGAACAAGTCGTCCCTACTGCTCTCTGTCTTCGCGCTGGTGTTCGCGCTGGGCGCCGTCATGTTCTTCATTGGCGGCGACGACAGCGCCTTGCCGGCGCCTCCTTCTGACGACTACTTCGAGAAGCAAGATGATGACGCGGCCTCCTCCGCCGTTGTCGAAGCTTCGGCCGAGGCTGCGAGTTTTGAGGGTGCCGCTGACGAAGGCGAACTCGAACGCAGCGAGGTCGAGATCCAAGTTGACGACTCGCCGCGCCTCGTGATCCAAGTTTGGGATCGCAAGAAGGGCAAGATCGCGCCCGAAGCGAAGGTCTACGTGCTCGAGGGCTACGAAGGACCCGAGATGAGCGATTCGTTTGCGCCGCACTGGTGTGAAGTCGCGATTGCCAAGGGCACGCGGTACACCGCCACATCCGAAGGCCGCGTGGTGCTGCCGCGCTTACAGAAGACCACCGTCATTGCCGCGACCCTGCCGGGCTCGAGTGGCATGACGCGGCTTCGCAAGGGGCACCGGGAAACGGAGTCGGTGGTGTTGCAGGCCGAGGAAACGGTGACGGTGCGCGTGACGGATCAACGGGGGCGCGTGCTCGCGAACGTTCCGGTTGGCATTCAGCAACGCATTCCCGAGCGCCTCAACCCCGAACGCGCGATCAAGCAATACAAGGAGCTCGAATCGTCGATTGCGGCTGCTAAGAAGCGGCTGTCAAGTGCCGCAAGTGCTGAGTTGCGAGTTCGTTCCGAACGCCGCCTGGTGGGCATGCAGCGTGAGCGCCAACAGTTGATGAAGCAATTGTACGCGATGAGGGACACCGGACCGGTTGCGAAGAAGTCCAAGGGCAAGAGTCCCGCTCCGAGCAAGAAGGTCAGCAAGGGCAAGTCTCCTTTTCCAAAGAAGATCGTGGCGGTTACTACGACCAAGATGGACCTGAAGGCTCGTCGACGCACCGACGCCGAGGGTTACGCTGTCTTCAAGCACTTCCAGCTCTACCGAAAGAACGCATCCGGTTGGTGGCCGAAGCAGCACCAGGATTGCTTCGAGGCCGTGCTGATGGTGCCGCTGGCCGAACCGGTGCGCGAGAGCTTCCGCGGCAAGCCAGTGCCCGAAGACGTGATCGAGTTGCGCATGCCGCCAACGGGCAGCATTGCGCTGCGCACGGTCGATCGTGATGGACGACCGTTCACGCATCCGGTGCACGGGGAGTTGCGCATTATCGATGGCAAGAACCCGAAGTGGGCGCGGATGCCGATTCGCAAGGAGCAGAACGAGCGCGAGATCGTATTCCCGTTCGTCGGCCTCGGCATGCAGCTAGATGCCTCGTGCCGGCTGGATGACAACGACTTCCGCTGGCGCGCGCCGGTGTTTGCCGGGCCGCAGCAACCTGGCGAGCGTCTGATCGTCGACCTGGTCGTAGCACCCGGCGCCGCGATGCTCTACGGCCGCTTGCTTGATGCCAGTGGCGTGGCGCTGGCGAACGCGAAGACGACGTTTCTGATCAACAGCATCCGTGGCCGTCTCGAAGGTGAAGAGGTGCTGCTCGATGACGAAGGCCGCTTCCACCTTCCGTATCAGCTCCGGGGACAGCATCAGCCGCCCTGGCGTCTGCAGGTTCGTTACCAAGAACGCAACCCGGTCCCGGGTCTTGCGACGACGCTTGGCGTGCTGCCGAAGGAAGGCGTCATGGACATCGGCGATCTGCAGATCGGCGACTTGACACGCATCACATTCGGCCGAGTCGTGAACGATCTCGGAGACGAGATCCCTGATGCGCGTGTGCAGTTGCAGCGTCAACGCGAGGTCGGCAGCCGTGCGCGGCTCAGTTGGCAAGATGAAGCCTTCGCGGTCACGACGACCGATGACGATGGCCAGTTCTCCTTGTTTGGGGATCTCGAGGCGGGTCGTTATCGCTTGCGCGTGACGGCGGGTGAGCACTTCCCCTACGAGCCGCCCAATCTACCTAGTCGTGATGGTGCCGTCATCAAGTTGGACCGTCGCTCGCGTGTCGTTGGTTCGGTGTTGCTGCCGAAGTGGTTGTCTAGCCGGCGCGTCAAGGTGCGCCTCGAGAGTCAGGTTGATCCGACCAAGGGCCGTGACGAGCGCATTATCAACTACCGTGGTCAGAAGCTGATCTACTTCGATTGGGTTAAGCCGGGCATCTACAGCCTCAGCTTACGCCTCGAGGACTTCCCGGACGCGTTCGTGCGGGTTGACGGCTTTGAGATTAAGTCCGGCCAGCGCGACATGCATCCGCGCTTGAAGGATCTCGACCTCGCGCGCGATCTCTACCGGTTCGAAGTCTTCGCTATAGATGAAGCCGGCAAACGCATGAACCCGAAGACGCCGCTGCGGGCGCGCGTGATGCGGCCCGATGGCAGTTATGCGATGGTCGGCTTTCAGTGGAAGGGTGGCCACACAGAGATTCTGACTTCACAGTCTTCGCTTGAGGTGTTGCCCGAAGAGCCGGGCTTCCGCTCACCGCCGAGCACGCTGATTGCCGGCCGCAATGAGTTGCGGTTTACTCGAGTGCCCGCTGTGACCTTGCAGACACCGGGGCTGCGTCAACTTGTTGGCGAGGAGTCGGTGTGGATCTCGATGGAGCTCGTCGAGAAGTCGGCGATGGCGTCATTCGATTCGCGCAGTCGACGGATCTCGAAGATGATGGTGCGGGCGAGCTCCAGTCACGGGCGGTTGAATGCGCGCGATCGCGCCTCCATGCGTCCGCTTCGCGATGGGCGCTATCGGGTGATCGCGCGTCTCGGTGACAAGCGACGTGGGGGGCTGGTCAACATCACGCTTGGCGAAGTCGATGTGCGCCTCGTGCCGGGTGGCCAGCCGAACGTGTTTACCGTCGCGGTTGATACCCAAGCGGTGATGACCGCGATGCAGGAAGTGGCACAGCGCCGGGCTGCGGCAGAACAGCGTGCGGCGTCCCGGCCAGCCGGCGGCCGCCGCGGCAAGTAACACTGGCAGACGCCAAGCGAGCGGCCAAACCAGCTTGGCGGTACCCGGGCTATTTGCGGCCCGGGCTCACCTCGGTTTGACGGCCGACCGTGCGGATATTCAGACTCTGCACAAATCGAAGGAAAGGAACGGGCGTCCGACGTCTACTTGCGACGGATTCGTGTCCACCAACTGTATGTCGTTCCTGCTTTCCTCTCGTCGAGGGCCCCTCGGGCTCTTGGTCTCCTCCCTGCTTCTCCTGTCGATCACCGCGAGCTTGCCCGCGCAGCGTCGCGATGAGTTTTCGCGTGCGCCCGGCGCGCGACCGGATCACACGATTTTTAGTCCGCTGGATCTACCTGCGCCCAACCGGATTCGCACCGGCTCCGGCGCGCCCGGTGCCGACTACTGGCAGCAACGGGTCGACTACCGCATCGATGTGACGCTCGATCCGAAGACGCGCACGGTCAGGGGCAGCGAGCACGTCTTCTATCACAATAACTCGCCGGACCCGCTCGACTACATCTGGGTTCACATCGAGCAGAACGTGCTGCGCAAGGACAGCATTGGCTCGTTGACTGACGGCGCCTCCGCGATGGGCGGTCCGACCGATCACAACGAAGGCGTTAGCATCACCGAAGTCAGTGCCGCGGGTAAGGATCTCGAGCACCAGGTCTACGACACGCTTATGCGCGTCACGATGCCGACGACGCTCGCGCCTGGCAAGACGTTCGAATGTGTCATCGCCTGGTCGTTCGATGTGCCCAAGCGCGTCTTCCGTCGCTACGGCACCATGAACGTCAAGAAGGGCATCGTGTGGGAGTTGGCGCAGTGGTTCCCGGCCGTCGCCGTCTACGACGACGTCCATGGTTGGAACACGCTGCCGTATCTCGGCACCGGCGAGTTCTACACCAACTTCGGCGACTACGAACTCAACATCACCGCGCCGCGCGACCACATCGTTGTCGCAACTGGTGTGCTGCAAAATGAAGCGCAGGTCTACACAGCCACGCAACGCGAGCGTCTGGCGCAAGCGCGCGAGAGCACCGAGCCGGTGATGATCCTCAGCAAGGACGAGGTCGGCACGCCCGAATCACGTCCACAAGGCGATGGTCCACTGACGTGGCGCTTCCACAGCAAGGACGTGCGCACGGTGGCCTTCGCATCCAGCGAGGCCTTTATTCTCGATGCCGCATCGGTCGGCGACACGCTCGTGCAGTCGGTCTACCCCGAAGACTCGCTGCCAGTATGGGGCAAGTCGACGGCGATGCTGTGCGCTGCGATCAAGGGCTACAACGAGCGTCTATACCCGTACCCCTATCCGGTCGCGACCAATGTCGCGGGCATCGAGGGTGGCATGGAATACCCCATGATCATCTTCTGTAGCGGTCGCAACAAGCGGAACGATCGTGGTCTCTACGGCGTGACGACGCACGAGATCGGGCACAACTGGTTCCCGATGATGGTCAACACCGATGAGCGTCGCCACGCATGGATGGACGAGGGCTTCAACACGTTCATCAACATGTATTCGACGGCGGACTGGTTCAAGAAGAACAACAAGCCGTCCAAGCCGTCGTCCTATGCGATGATGATGCGCATGCCGGGCATCCCGGTGGTGACGCAGGCGGATCGCCTTAACGGTTTGCAGTTGGGCTTGCTGCAATACCAGAAGACTGGTATCGGCCTGCAGCTGCTGCGCGAATACGTGCTCGGCCCAGAGCGCTTTGACTACGCGTTCCGCACCTACATCCACCGTTGGAAGTTCAAGTCGCCGCAACCGGCCGACTTCTTCCGCACGATGGAAGACGCAGCTGGCAAGGATCTCGCGTGGTTCTGGCGCGGTTGGTTCCTGGAGGATGCGTTGCTCGATCAAGCGATCGACGGCGTGCGCATCAGTAGTCGCGGCGCGCGCATTACGTTCCTAAACAAGGAACGCATGGTCATGCCGATCACGTTCGAAGTCGAATACGAGGACGGCACCAAGGAAATCCAGCGTTTGCCGGTCGAGATCTGGTTCAAGTCGAACAAGGTCGTGCACACCGTGAAGTCCGAAAAAGAGATTGTTGCAGTGCGTCTCGACCCCGGGCGCATGCTGCCGGACAACAAGCGCGGCAACAACTCGTGGAAGGCTGAGGAGTAGCGCGAGCCTCGGCTGGTCGTCGGCGCGACACCAGTCGCGCCGAGTGAAGTAGGGGCCATGGATGCCTCGGTCATGTGTGAACGCCATGGTCTACTCCAGAGACCCCGGGAAGACGTAGGCGTCGATCGGTTCACTCTCGGGCTAGCTGCCGAAAATGTCTCGCGGCACGGGGCTCGTGTCGCCGGTCCCGTGATCCCAGGTTGCGAGAGCCCAGTTGCCGGCAGTCGGAATCAATAGCAGCAGGTCACCGCTGCCGTCTTCGCCAATCGCTACGGCATCGCATGGGAAGTGTGGTCGTCCGCGTTCGCGTTGTGTGTGGCGGACGACATCAGCCCGGGACCGCTTGAGGCTCTTCTCGTCACTGTCGTCCCTGACTGGGAACAGCATCCAAGGGTCGTCGCCAGTGTCGCCGAGATCGACTTCACCGCCGTTGTTCTGCAGCAAGCGCTGTCGGTATCCAGCTGGGAACTGGGTGCCGAGTTGATCCTCGGCGAGGCTGATGAACGCGGCGTCAACGGGGAATGGCATGTGATGAGTTTGGCCCGTTTACTTCAGCAGGTCGATTGCAAAGTGCTCCGTGCCCTCGTCGTTGACGAAGCGAGCGCGAACCGAAGTCAGCTTGCCACCCAACTGCTTAGCATCGATCAGCAAGAACGTGTGCGGCTCGCCCATGTCCTTGATCAGCCCCGGGTGCGGTGCGTTGGCAGTCTTGATGATGCTGTGATGCATCGGCGAACTGATCAGCTCGATGATGTCGTAGCCCGCGGCCTTCTTGGTCGCGTGGCGCACGACGCGCGAGCGGTGGATGTCGCCGCCGACGAGCACGACGCCTGTGATCTTGTTGCGGCCGATCTCCTTGAATAGTGCGGAACGCTCATGCGGGTAGCTGCCCCAATGGTCTTGCTTGTTCGGGCGCGTGGCCTCGTTCCAAATCATCCCGCAGGCGAGCACCTTGACCGGCGCTGTCGACTCGGTGAGGCCCTTCAGTAGCCACTTCCATTGCTTGCTGCCAAGCAGTGACGCGTGATGGCGCAAGAACGGTGAAGGCTCGGTTGCCGCGAACGTGCGGGTGTCGAGCACGAACACCTCCACTGGGCCGCGGCGGAACTTCGTGTAGATGCCGTTCTGGCCGTCGCCGTAAGAAGGGTTGGCGTGGTATTCGAGGAACGCCTGCCGCGAGTTGGCCTTGCCACGCATGCGGCCGTCGGTGTCGTTGTCGCCGAAGTCGTGGTCATCCCACGTGCCATACCAACTGGTCGTGCGCAGCAAGTCCGCCATCGGCGCAAAGCCAGCAAACTCGGCGTAGCGGCGGCGCTGCACATTGATCTGCGTGTTGTTGATGTATGGCGTGTCGCCGAGCAGCACGACGGCGTCTGGCTTCTCGACTGCGACGCGCTTCCACGCGTTGCCGGTGCCTTCGTCTTCGTAGCAGCATGAACCAAACATCAGGCGCACGTTACCGTCCGCGTCGTTTGTCGGTGCCGTGCGCAGAACGTAGTCGTCACCGCCGCACACTAGCTTGCCCGCGGCCGTCTCGATGCGGTAGCCGTAGCTGCTGTCGGCGTCCATGCCCGCCAGCTCGAACACCATGCAGAAGTCATTCTCTGGCTTGGCCACCGCCGCCGCTTTGAAGTGGCTCTTAGCGTTCGTGATGCTTTGCGCTTTCAACACGTACTTGCCAGCAATACTCGCGCGCGCCCAGACATGCACCGAGCTGCTGTCGGTATGGCCGACTAGCGGTCCTTGCTTCAGTTGCGGGGCCTGCGACGCGAGAGAGGTGGCAAGCAGTGCGGTCAGGGCCGCCGTGGAGAAACAGTTCATTTGGTCAGCAGTTCGCGAATCGGAAAGCGCAGGTAGTAAAGCTCGCGGCGGCCTTCATACACAACGCCAACGTGCTCGTTATCTACTTGCGTCAGGCACGAGTAGCCGGCGCCGGGCCGTTGGTCGTAACGCGTATGCCAGCGAGCAGGCCACGTTGCACCATCGTCGGTGCTGACCTTCAGCGTCATGTCGAAGCGGCCGGCCGCCGTGTTGGGGTTGGAGAACACCAGCAGGCGACCAAGTTCCTTGTGGTCGACGCGCAGCAGGCTCGCCATGCATGTCGGCTCGATCAAGCCGTGCCGCGACGTCGCATGCACCGTCCAAGTCTTGCCAAGGTCGTTGGTCGTGTAGATCGAACGGCTACCGCGGCGGTTGTCGCGACAGTTGATCATCAATACGCCATCTTCGAGTTCGACGAGTTGCGCTTCGGTCGTGTCGACCTTCGCGCCGGTGCCGATCTGCCACGTCTCACCGCGATCCATCGAGCTGATCAGGGTCGAAAACGGCTTACCCTTGTGAGGCCCATCCGGGGCGCTGCGATACTGCGCCGCGAGCACCAGCGTGCCGTCGCGCATGGTGATGCCGGCCCCCGGACCTTGCAGCACGAAGCGCCACTTCGGATCCTTGATCTGCTTGGTGATGTTGCGCGGCTTCGACCACGTCTTGCCGTCGTCGTCACTGTGAACCAGCATGAACTGCCCGGTCTCGGCGGGCTCCATGCCTGGCCCCGAACCGTTCCACGAACGATTGCCGTGGCTCCACGTCGCGCCGGCCCAGATCCGGCCGTTGACCGTGTCGACCAGCACTTCCGGATCGCCAATGCCGTCGTAGTGCCACTTCTTGTCGTTGCCCATGTCCATGATCACGCGCATCGGCTCCCACGTGGCGCCGCCATCGGTGCTGCGACTCATGCCGACATCAACGTCGCCAGGAAGGTCGCCGCCACCGCGGTAACGATTGTCATAGACGGCGATCAGCGTGCCCTTGTTGGTCGTCGCCAAGCCGGGAATGCGATACGTGTGGCAGTTGTCTTGGCCGGCGGTGCGCAGCGCGACGCCGATGCGTTGCGCGGTGCCGCCGCCGTCGGGATGCAGCGTCTCGCCATTGGAGAGCGTTACTTCGGTGGCGCGGACCTGTACCCTCGAATCGAGGTTCGCTGCGGCGGTAAGGTCGACAGCAATCGCCAGTTCGTTGTCGCCATTGGCTAGCGCTGACTTCCCCTCGAACACCATCGTCCGGCTCGCCGGCTTTTGCTGGCCGAGCGCGTGCACGTAAGCGATGCCCGCAAGGTCGGTGTCGTTCGAAAAGGTGAGCTGCACTTGCGTGACGGATAGCGGCTTGTTGTGGCCGGTCGTCTTGATTGCAATCTTCGCGATTGGGCTGGTCTTGCCACGCAACGCCGGCGCGACCCAAAGTCGATGTTGGGATCCGAGCACGCGCATCGGCACCGCGTCAGCGAGTTGCAGGTCGTCGATCAGCACGCCACTCTTCGCTGGCGTTGTGCTACGGAACCGCAACGCAGTGACGCCCTTTGGCAGGTCCGCTTCCACTTGGCTCAAGAATCGACTGCCGACACGCACCTTGTCGCCGTTGTAGATCTCTTTCCAGCGACTACCGATACGCGCTTCGACGCGGAACGTGAACGGCGCGCGGCTGGTCCAGCGCTCGGCGACAAACGAAATGCGGCGAGGCCCGCGTTGCGTCAGCGCGATCGTTGCTTGTCGATCCTCACCGCCATGCAGATGCAGGCACTGCTTGCCCGAGTGCGCGAATTGCTTGCTGATCTCGGCATGTCCCTTGTCGGCCTGCCACTTGCCTTGTGGTGATGCGGCGGTTTCCAGTGCGCCGACCGCGATCTCCTCGAAGCTGTCGATGTCTAGCGTGACCGCCGCGGTCGTTATCTTGGTCCACGTGTCCGTGCGGAACGGCGCAGCTGGCAACCGCGCGTTGTTGACCAGATTCGTTCTTGGGTCGCTCGCGAACGCGTATCGCACGGCCACTGGTTGCTTGACCTGTGCCGAGCGCAAGTGGATCGTCGATCCGGCGATCGTCGCGATCGCTGGATGAAACTGCTTGTTGGAACCGGCGATAGAGAATCCCAGCACTGGTTTGTTGTCGATCGTGCGCAGTCCATGCCCATGGTCGAAGTGCACCGTTGCGCGGGCGCCATCGATACGCATCTTGGCGAACCGCGGCCCACTGGTCGCGACGGCTTGACCGTAGACCTGAGCCAACGCGAGTTGCGCGAGGCGGTCGCCGACGGGCACCTTGCGGCGAGGATGCACATCGCTCGGGTGACCAACGTCGATCGTGACGGCCATGTCAGCGTGCGCGTCTTCCTTGGCTACTCGCGCCTGCATCTCGCGGAACGTAGGCCAGTTGCGATCGAGGCCTGGCAGCTGCACGAAGAAGAACGGCAGTTCTGCGTTGCTCCAGTTCGCGCGGAAGCTGGCAATCAAGCTCGTGAAGATGGCGTGGTTGAGCGCCTGGCTACGCGGACGATTGCCAGGGATGTCGGTCGCGTCAGATTCACCTTGGTACCAAACGACGCCCCGAATCGGCAGCTGCTTGAGCGGCTCGATGCCGGCGTCAAACAAGAACGACGGTTCGAATGGATGGTGGGGTTGCTGGCCAGTCGGCTTGTCAAACCACGCCACCAGATTCTGCTTCACGCGCCTGCGACACCAGGCTGGGTAGCCGTCACCGGCCTGCCATGATGCCATCGACTTTCTGACGACGGGGGCAACGGCGGATCCATTCAATGGCAAGAACGCGGCCATCGGCGATCCACCGATGGCATTGTGGATGACTCCGATCGGCACACCGGCTTCCCGCGCGAGGCGCCGGCCAAACACAAACGCCACGCCCGAGAAGGTGTTCGCCGATTCGCGTGACGCTTGTTGCCAGCCCTTGGTCGAGTAGTAGTTCTCTGGCTTCAGCCGCTTGAGGAAGTCCAACTCGTAGCGCTTCGATGTCGGGTATAGCGAGCCTTCGTAGTCGATGACCCGCAGGTTCTTCACGTCGGCCGCGGCGAGGATCTCACTTGCCTCTGCCGACTGGTTGACACGCCATCGCATGTTCGACTGGCCGGTGCACAGCCACAGATCACCAACCAGAACGTCGTGCAGGGTGACCGTTTGCTCGCGGTTACCAAGCTTCGCACTCACCACCAAGTCCGATGCACTTGCATTGGCCGGCAGTGCCGGCAACGTGACGGCAAAGCGACCGTCCCTGGCCTTCGCGTCACCTTGGAGTTCGCCGATGTTGACGGACACGTTCGCGCCGGTCCACGCACGCCCCCAGACGGTGATCGCGTGGTCGCGCTGCAGCACCATGTGGTCGCTGAACGCCGAGGCGAGTTGCAAGAGTGCTGGTTTCTGACCGTTGTCCTGTGCGTGAGCAAGGGCAACGAAGAGCATGGGCAGCAGCGCAGTGCGCAGAAGATTGGAGCAGCTCGGCAGGTGCATGCAGTCGGCGAGTGGTTGGGCGTGGGCTGGAGTCTGGGTGCGAGACCCATGACACCGCAGAGGCTCTTAGCATTCACGTTGAATACGGACTCGCGAGCGTCGCGCCGTTGCCGTAGAGCGTGCCGCGCTCTAGCACATGTGGGCCAAATGTGACGGTTTCGCTGTCCCCGCACCTGGATATGTCTCAAGGAGGCAACTGGTGTGGGCGTACTAGCTTGCGCGCCGTTGAGTGCACGCCTCGAACGACAGGTAACCCCTTATGAAAGCAACGACAATTCTGGTGGCCATCGCGGTCCTCTTCTTCACTGTTTCTTTGGACGCGCAGCAACGCCGCGGTGGCCGCGGAGAGCGCTACACCGAGCGGCAGGGTCAGCGCAGCGAGCGCGCGGCACCGCAAGAAATGCGTCAGCGCATCCAGGAACGCATGCAGCAGATGCGTGAGCGTTTCGGTCGTGGTGGTGCAGGCCGTTCGGCAGCTGGCGGCCAGCGCGGCGCGCAAATGCGTGAGCGCATTCAAGAACGCGTCGGGCAGATGCGCGAGCGCTTCGGACGCGGCGGCGCTGGTCGTTCGGAAGCTGGTGGCGAACGTCAACGTGGTGGCAGCGCCCGTGGCCAACGTCAAGAGCGAGTTGGTGGGCGTGGTCGTCAAGGGCGCGCAGGCGGCCGTGGTGAAGGCAGTCGTGGTGGCGCAGGCCGGTCGCCACAACGTTCGACGCAGCGCGGTAGTCGCGGTGGCCGTGGCGCCAACAGCCAACGTGGCGAACAGGCGAAGCCTGGCGCTCGCGGTGGGCGTAGCGAAGGTAGGAAGAGTGGTCGCCGGGGATCGGGAAATCGCGGCGGGCGCGGCGAGCGCGGCGAGCGCGGCGAGCGCTCGGGTAGTCGCGGCAGCCGTGGCGAACGCTCGGGTGGCCGCGGTGGCCGTGGCGGTCGCGGTTCCGCTCGTCAGGTAGAAGTCGAGGTTGAGGTTGTCGCCCCTAAGGGCAAGCAGCGCGGCTCGGCTCAGCGAGGCAAGCGGTCGGCGGGTAAGAAGAGTAAGAAGCCTGTCGCGAAGAAGCCCGCCGCCAAGAAGCGCGAAGCAAAGAGGCCGGACGTCAAGTAGACGGCTTTAAGCGAGTCGTCGAGGCGGTACGCTCGTGCGAGCGTGCCCTGCCCTCCGATTCGCCTTCACGATGTTCGAGAACACAATCTCGACGGTGTCACCGTTGAGATACCGCACGGCAAGCTGACTGTCGTGACGGGCGTGTCGGGCAGCGGCAAGAGTTCGCTGATCTTCGATACGCTGCACGCTGCGAGCCAGCGGCGCTACCTCGAGACCCTGTCGGTGCACGCGCGCCGCTTCTTGCAGCGCCTGCCGACGCCGCGCATGCGATCGGCGACCGGATTGTCGCCGAGTATCGCGTTGGGTCAGCGTCACGCCGGTGATCAGGCGCGCTCAACCGTCGGCACGTTGTCGGGCATGCACGACGTCCTGCGGTTTTGGTTCGCTCGCGAGAACGGACTCGAGGCGCGCGACTTCTCGTTTGTCAGTGCGGGGGCGTGTGCTGATTGTCGCGGCATCGGCAGTGGCGATGAGGTCTCGCGCGAACTGCTGATCGCCGACGCCAGTCGTACGCTACGGCAGGGTGCGCTCGTGCCGACCACGCCGACCGGCTACATCGTCTACAGCCAGGTCACAGTCGATGCGCTCAACACCGTGTGCCAGGCACATGGCTTTGATGTCGATACGCCGTGGAGCGAGTTGACGCGCGAGCAGCACGACGTCGTCTTCTATGGCTCCGACCGAGTCGAGGTACCGTTCGGTAAGCATTCGCTCGAATCGCGAATGCGGTGGGAAGGCATCACCGCGAAGCCCCGCGAACTTGGGTTGTACAAAGGACTGATTCCGACCATCGAGGACATCCTTCGCCGCAGTCGCAATGAAAACGCGCTGCGTTTCGCGGTCTCAGTGCCGTGCCGAACCTGTGACGGCAGCCGTCTCGGCGAGGCCGCGCGCACGGCACAGATTGGCGGTGTCACGATTGTAGCTGCCGGGCGTTGGTCGCTGCCGGAGTTGGCTTCGTGGTGCGCCAAGTTTGACTGCGACGAAAGCACGCGCTTGCAGCGTCGGCTGGCTGTCTACCAGCGGTTGGGGTTGTCACACCTCAGTTGTGAACGGGCCGCGGCGACGCTTTCGGGCGGCGAGCATCAGCGACTACGGCTTGGTGCGATTGCGACCGGCGGCCTCGCGGGAGTCACGTTCGTGTTCGATGAGCCATCGATCGGGTTGCACGCGAGCGAAGAGCTGGCTGTGCTCGACTTGCTCGCTGACCTGCGCGATGCAGGCAACACGGTTGTGGTTGTCGAGCACAGTGAACACGCGTTGCGTGCCGCGGACTATGTGATCGACGTTGGTCCGGGCCCCGGGTCGCTCGGTGGGCGCGTGTTGTACTCTGGCCCGCCCGATCGATTGGCCGCGGAAGCCGATGCCGGTAGCCAGACCCGGGCGCACTATGCCGAGGGCGGTGAGTTCACTGGTGTGCCATTGCGAACGCGCCGAGCTGTCGACGATGTTGCGTTCCTTGAGGTGTGTGGCGCCAATGCCAACAACCTGAACGATGTGGATGCGCGATTTGCATTGGGCCGTCTGAACGTCGTCTCGGGAGTTGCGGGCGCCGGCAAGTCGACGCTGGTCACGCGTGTGTTGGCCGAGGCCGTGCGCGCTCAAATCGACGGGCGTGCCTTGCCGAAGTCGCTGCGCGAGCTTCGACATGCCGAAGGCCTCGGCCAAGTTGTGCACGTCGGTCAGGGTCCGATTGGGCGTACACCGCGAAGTAACCCGGCGACCTATACCGGTGTCTTCGACCAGGTCCGCAAGTGCTTCGCCGAGGTGCCGCTCGCGAAAGAGCAGGGATTCAAGGCGACGACGTTCTCATTCAATACTAAGGACGGCGGCCGCTGCACCATGTGTGAGGGCAGTGGTCGCGAAGTCGTTGGCATGCACGGGTTGCCCGCGGTCGAGTTGACGTGCGGCGAATGCCACGGCCGTCGCTTCCGCGAAGATGTCCTGCAGGTGAGGTATCGCGCGCAGTATTCGATCCTCGATGTGCTGGAGGCGACGGTTGCCGAAGCGCGCGAGATCTTCGCGGACGAGCCAAAAATATTGCCCGTGCTGCACGCGTTGCACTTGGTCGGGCTCGACCATCTGACCTTGGGGCAGCCCGCGACGACGTTGTCCGGTGGCGAAGCCCAGCGGGTGCGGTTAGCTGGCGAACTGGCGCGCGGTGGCCGCAAGAAGACTCTATTCGTGCTGGAGGAGCCGACCATTGGTCTGCATCGCGCGGACGTCGCGCAATTGCTGGGCGCTTTGGATGGTTTGGTCGTCAAGGGCCACACGGTCGTATTGGTTGAACATGATCTCGACGTGTTGCGCGCGGCGGATCACTTGATCGACATGGGACCCGGCGCTGGCGCTGCTGGCGGCACCGTTTGTGGCCAGGGCACTGCCGACGAAGTTGCTGGCTTGGATACGCCAACCGGTCGCGCGTTGCGCGATGGGGTTGTTGCAGTGATTGCGAATCGGGGAGCGCCCGTCGATGCGGCGTCGAGGATTCGGCTGCGGGGTGCGACGACCCACAATCTCAACAACGTGGATGTCGACATCCCGAGCACTGGCTTCACTGTCGTCACCGGCGTATCGGGAAGTGGCAAGAGCTCGCTGGTGTTCGATACGTTGTTTGGCGAGTCGCGTGCGCGTTTCACTGAGCATCTGTCGGGTTACGTACAGCGGCAACTCGGTGCCGGCGGCGCTCGCGCGCGCAGTTTGCGCGACGCCGATGGCTTGCGGCCTGCGATCGCACTGGAGCAACGGGCGGATGGCGCGGCTGGACGCGATCTTCGGGCAACGGTCGCGACGACTGGCGAGCTGCATCCATTGTTGCGCACGTTGTGGTCACGTATCGGTGGCGAGGGCTTGGCCGCGGGCGCGTTCTCGTTCTTCTTGCGAGAAGGTGCCTGTCTGGATTGCACTGGTGTTGGCTCCGTCGAGCGATGCGATGCTTCGCGCATCGTTGTGGACATCGCCGCGCCGCTGTTCGAAGGCGCTCTCGATCGACGCAACAAGGTCGTTGCGGACTATGCCGATCCGACCATGCGCTATCGAGCCGTGATCGAAGCCGTTGCGATTGCGCGTGGTTGGGACTTGGCGCAGCCTTGGGCCGAATTGTCAGCGGACGCGCACCGCGAACTCTTGCACGGCTGTGGCGACGAAGAGTTCGACGCGGTCTGGCAGCACGAAGGCGCCGAGGGTGGCAAGCCGCATCAGTGGCGCACGAAGTGGTTGGGCGTCGCTGGCGACATCGATCGTGAGTATGCCCGCCGGCAACAGAGCGGTGCCGTGACGCGAGCGAGCGCGTTCGCCGCGTTGTTGTCCGACCAGCAGTGCCCTTCGTGCGCCGGCGATCGATTGGCTGAGCCGATGCGTTCGGTGCAAGTTGGGGGCTACACCTTGCCCGCGTTGTGCCGTCTGACGGCTGCCGAACTCGTTGCTGTATTGCAAGGTGGCCTGGCTACGTCGACCCGTGATCGTGAGGTCGCTGCCGACACGTTGGCCGAGATGCAACGCCGCCTAGCGCGCATGCTTGAGCTTGGCCTCGGCCACCTGCAGCTCGATCGCGTGACCTCGACGTTGTCTTCTGGCGAACGGCAACGATTGCGCTTGGCGCGGCAGTTGGCCTCCCCGTTGACCGGCTGCGTCTACGTGTTGGATGAGCCGACGCTAGGTTTGCACGCGCGCGATACGGATGCGCTGTTGCAGGCGATTTGCGGTCTTGTTGCAGCTGGCAACGCGGTCGTCGCTGTCGAGCACGACATGCGTGTGCTTGCGGCTGCCGATCACGTTCTTGAAGTTGGGCCCGGTGCTGGCCGTCTCGGGGGCGAATTGGTTGCCGCCGCCGCGCCACTGGAACTGCCCGAGGCATCACGCAGCGGCAGGCGACTTCGCATGGCTGCGCCGGTTGCGAGGGTGACGCCGCGTGCGCATGCGCAGGACGTGGTCGCCATTCGTGGGGCGAACCTGAACTGCTTGAAGGATGTCGACGTCGATCTTCCTGTTGGCTGCTTGACGGCCATCACCGGGGTGTCGGGTAGCGGCAAGACGTCGTTGATCCGCGGCGTGCTGTTTGCCTCGGCGCAAGCGAACCGTCTACATGGCTGTCGAGAGTTGACCGGTCTTGATGCATTTGCGTCGGTTGTCGAAGACGCAGGAGCACGTGGCAGGCGCAGCCGCACGAGCTGCGTGGCAACGGAGTTGTCGGTGTTCGACGAGATCCGCAAGATGTTCGCGGCGACCGACGATGCGCGTGACCGAGGCTTCAAGGCACCGCACTTTGCGTTCCTCGGCAAGAACGGCGGTGCGTGTCGGTCGTGTGGCGGTCTCGGCTGGGTGCGTAGCGAGTTTGACTTCCTCGGAGCGGATTCGTGGACGTTGTGCGAGCAGTGTTCCGGGCGACGTTTTGATGACGAGACACTCTCGGTGCGTTGGCAAGGCATGAGCATTGCGGACGTGCTGGATGCGACGATCAACGAGCTGGTCGAAGAGCTCGGCGGCGCGGTCGCGCGCAAATTGGCCGCGCCACTGCGCACTGCACAGGAGTTGGGGCTCGGTTACCTGCGCCTAGGCCAGAGCGCCGATTCGCTGTCCGGTGGTGAAGCACAGCGCGTGTCACTGGCCGTGCACCTCAGTCGTGTTGCTTCGGCAAAGAAGGCGGGCGCGACGCTGTTCCTTCTCGACGAACCGACCCGTGGTCTGCATCCAGACGACATCGATGCATTGCTGCTCGGGTTCGAACGGTTGTTGGAGGCGGGCCACACCATCATTGCGATAGAGCACGACCTGGCGGTCATTGCTTGGGCGGATCACGTCATCGATCTCGGTCCAGACGCGGGAGTCGATGGTGGGCAGCTGGTGTTCGCTGGCACGCCGCACGAACTCGCACGATGCGTGAGTTCGGCGACGGGCCAAGCCTTGGCGGCGACTACCCGATGAGCAGTCACTACTTGAACAGGTTGTTGGTTCGCGCCGTCGCGAAGTAACCAGGTGCCGGGCATTCGGATGTTTTCTTGCGTCGGGGCCTGCCCGTAGGCTGCACACATGCTGGTTCGCTTCGCGTTGTTTGGTCTCCTCGTTGCTTCGCACGGCGCGCCGTTGGGGACGCCTCACGACGGGCCCGACCCGATCGGCAGTTGGCGGTTGTCGCAGCCGCAGATCAAGAACGGCAAACTGCAGTCGCTGCTCGGGGTGTCTGGCCGTATCGAAGGCAAGGTCGAGTTCGTCGCCGACAAGCTCGGTGGCTCGATGCTCTTCGATGGCAAGGCGACGGCGGTTGTGCTTGCTGATGACTACGCGAAGTCCCAACAGAAGCTGCCGAAGAAGCACATGACGGTGACGGCGTGGGTCGCGGTGAATACGCCTGCGCGATGGGGCGGCATCGTTGGCGTCATCCAAGACAATGCCGAAGCCGAGAGCGGTTGGGTGCTCGGCTATGACGATCATCACTTCACGTTCGCGTTGGCGAGTAAGGGCGCGGATGACGGCGATGGTCGCATGACATACCTCGCCAGCAAGACGCGCTACAAGCAGGGCCATTTCTACCACGTCTGTGGCACCTACGACGGCAAGGTGCAGCGCATCTACGTCAACGGCAAGCTCGAAGGCGAGAGCACGGTGCAGTCCGGTGCCTTGCTGTATCCGAAGTCGGCGCCGCTCGTGATCGGCACCTACCGCGATTCGAACGAGAACACGCCGATGCATGGCCGCATCCACTCGGCGCGCATCTTTGCTGAGACCGCGAAGGCCGAGGCGGTCCAGCACATGTTCACGCATGGTAAAGCACTGACCAAGGACAAGCCGCATGTCATTCAGGATCCTGAGATGCGCTGGTTGGTGCGCCCGTATCTGCAATGGGCGACGAAGACTGGCATGACAGTGCGGTGGGAAACGTCACGCTTGAGTAGCTCAATTGTGCACTGGGGTAAGAAGGTCGACTTCGTTGGTGAGAAGGATAAGAAGACGCCGGTCTTCGCCGAGAGGAAGATCGTTGCGGGCGCGTCGCTGTTGCATGAAGTCCGCTTGGATGGACTCGAAGAGAACACGGCATACTACTACCGCGTTGAAACGGTCGACGATCAAGGGCGGCGGTTGTGGGGCGAAGTGCTCAGTTTCCAAACCGCGCCAAGTGCGGATGTGCCGTTCGCATTCGCCGTCATCAGTGACACGCAAGGCAACCCGAAGGTCTCTGGTGCGATGGCGAAGTTCGCGTGGGGGCTGCGTCCCAACTTCTTGCTGCATCCCGGCGACCTTGTCAGCACCGGCACCGTCAAGGCGCAGTGGTTGAGTCACTTCTTCTCGAGCATGAAGCCGTTGCTTGAGCGAGTCGCGATGTTTCCGGTGCTCGGCAACCACGAGCGGGACGCGCACTTCTATTACGATTACATGTCGCTGCCGACGCCGGAGTACTACTACACGTTCGAATACGGCAACGCGCAGTTCTTCCTGATCGACTCGAATCGTGAGGTTGGGCCCGGAACGGAGCAGTTCTTGTTCTTGGAAGCGGAGCTGAAGAAGTCGCGCGCGCAGTGGAAGATCGTCTGCTACCACCACCCAGCTTACAGTTCGGATGAGAACGACTACGGCAACTCGTGGTACGGCCCGTCGACGAACGGAGACCTGCGAACGCGCAAGTTGGTGCCGCTGTTTGATAAATACGGCGTCGACATCGTTTGGAATGGCCACATCCACAGCTACGAACGCACGTGGCCGCTGCGCGAGCAGCACGCGACGTCACCGGGCAACGGTACGGTCTACATGGTTACTGGTGGCGGCGGTGGTGGTTTGGAAACGCCGGGCCCGATCCGCCCGTTCTTCCAGAACACCGTTAAGCGCGGCCACCACTTCTGCTACGTCGCCGTAAATGGAACGACGCTGGAGATGAAGGCGTACGATCTCGAGGGTCGGTTGTTCGACACTCTTACGATTCAGAAGAATTAGTCCGGCGTAGGTTGCTAAGGTGAGTGCGCCCGTAGGAGATCCGGGCCACCACCTATATGAATCGTTGCCTCGTCGTCGCTCTCGCCCCGCTGTCCTGGCTGTCCGCCCAGAACGCGCCGCCGCAGTTCGTTCCCAAGGCTGCCACCATGGCACGCGTGCGCGTCGAAGGCATCCCAGAGTTGCACACCGCTTGGCCGCAGACGAAACTCGGGAAGCTGTTTGCCGATCCTGATGTCGCAGCCATGGTCGCCAAATACGGGGCGTGGATGGATGCGCACTACGCGCGCCGAACTGCGACGCTTGAGGCCGCCTCTCGGCTGGACTTGCAAATGGAGTCCTATGAGGCCTCGAACATGTTCTCCATGGCGAGCCCACTTGGTGAATTGAATGTGCCGTTCGCCCAGATGCGTCGCATGGAGTTCTTCGCGACGATGACGATGGTTGGCGGATTTCGGCGCCAGGGCACGACGACCTCAATTTCTCCGTTGCCGAAGTACGAAGGCCGTTGGACGCACGAATACGAACGTGAGGCAGCCATCCTGCGGACATCGTCATGGTGCGTGGAGGAGAAGACAGCCAAGGTCGGAAGCTACGATGCGTATCGCTTCAAGCCACCAGCGGAGGCGCTGAAGGAGCTGGGCGAGCGTTCGCATGGCCTCGGCAAGTGGATGTTGCACCTTCCCGGAACGTTCGTCACTGGCACTGGGTTGCCGGATGACCTCGGCACGGTCGACATGTCGCCAGCGAAGGGCACTCCAGGGCTCAGCATGTTGATGAGTGTTCAGGACTACATGACCGCCATCAACATGGGTGGGGAAGTGCCGGCTGCGATTGGCCTCGATGCACTCAAGAACGTCAATTGGCGCAACTACTTCGACGGTGACAGCGTCGTCGAAGACTTTGAGTTGGAGTTGGCGGAAGCGATCAAGCCGTCGGGGTTGGTTGGCGCGATTCTGGAAGGCGGCGACAAGTTGTTGCCGCAAGCTCTGCCGAAGGGTGCGTTGGCGCAGCTCCGCTTCTCGGTCGGCTACAAGAATCTAGTCGCCGCCATTGAGGAACTCGCTGGCGATGAGCTCTCAATACCGCCGGCACTGTTGCCGGACTTCCGGAAGATGCTCGACGGTTCGGTGGCGCTCGGTGTCTGCGCGCCGAAGGGCGGCATGATCCCGCAGGTGTTCTTGACGTTGGGTCTCGCGGATACGGAAGCGTTCGACCGGGTGATGGCGGGAGTGATTGCCGAAGGCCTGCCGGTCAAGAACGTGACCTACGGTGGCGTTGAGTGCACTCTACTGAAGTTCCCCGGCATGCCTGCTGGCATCCAACCGGGGTATTGCCGCGTCGGGGACAAGCTGCACATCGCCGAATCGGGCCTGAGCTTGCGTGCTTTCTTGAAGGCTCAGAAGAATGGTGCTGACGCGATGGATGTCGGCGACGCACCGTTGGCGAGCGTGTCGGGTGACGTGTCGCCATCGTTTGACGCGCGCTTCGACCTGCCGTTGATCTACCGCAACTTCTACAAGAAGTGGTTGCCGCTCTTCGAGATGACAGCGGAAGACGGCCGGCCGTTGACGCGTCAGGATATGCCGGATCCCGATGTCATCGACGAGCATGTCAGCGCTGTCAGGGGCGTCGCCTTCCGCGAAGGCACTCGCCTTATCCTGCGCCACAAGGGGGCGATCGGGCCGGTCCTCGCGGGATACTTGATGGCATGGCCGCCGATGGGCGGCGGCGAGGTGCCTGACCGCACGGCCCATAGTCTTGGCAACATCATTGGTCGCCACAAGGTGCGTGCCGTGGCGGAGTCGTTCCGTGCGTTTGAGCAGCGCGAGGGTCGCATGCCAAACGATCTGGCAGAGCTGTTCGTCGCTGAGAAGCTCGCTGGCGACGCGTTGCTAATGCCGATGGACGACTTGGCCGAGACGGTTGTGTTGCCGGACGGCAACAAAGTGAAGACTTCGTTTCGCTACTTCCGCGAGCCTGTCGAAGTCGGCCTTGGTGGCAACGAAAACCGAGCATTGTTGATCGAGATTGTCCCGAGCGGGTTTGGCCGTTGGATCTTGCGCGCCGATCAAGAAACGCACGGGCTCTATGGCGAAGAGTCGCGGCGCGCCATCGACGAGTTCGGCAAGTAGGCGGTGCGCACCGCCCACGCATACACCGTCACGACCGCAAGGAAGTAGAACGGTCCGTACGGGAACGGCTTGCTGAGTGCGATTGCCGTAGCAGCACCGCCCGCCCAAACCAGCGATTCGATGCGCTGCCGGCGCGTGCCGTCGATGACGGCGTAGAGGCCGAGCGCCACTGCCGGCAGCATCATGCCGAGATGGTGCTTCTCCGACATCGGCGCAATCAGCAGCGCCGCGATCAGCCACAGCGAAAATGCTGCGAGGGTCGCGTGTGGTGCCTTGCGCGCATGCAGGGAGCGATCGAACCACAGAGTGGTGCCGAGCACTGTTGCGATGCAGCCGTACTTGGCGATCGCGTTCGGCGAAGTCGCTGGCCACAGCGTGGCGAGCATGCCGCGCAATGTGAAGTATTCACGGTTGCCTGCGTTGTCGATCGTGAACGCCCCCATGTCGATCGTGTAGGTCTTGAGCTTGTGGTCGATCATCGCGAACCAGTCCTGGTAGATCGCGATGGTGTCCGTTCCCCAGGCGAGCAGTGGTAGCAGCGTCATTGCGATGCCGAACACTGCGGTCCAGCCGATCGCGCGCCACCGACCACGCACTACGAGCAGGCCCAGCAATAGGATCGGCACCGTCTTGGTCTGCACAGCGAGTGCCAGCCAGAAACCAGCGGAGCGATCGCGTCCGTTGCGCAAGGCGACCAGGAACGCAGTCAGCATGCCGACCATGATCAGGTTGACTTGGCCGTTGGCGAAGTTGGCGTGAATGAGTCGGAAGCCGATGGCTGCTACCGCTACCAGCACCACGAGGTCCCGTGTGTCGAAGGCTCGCTTGCGTCCGTTTGCGACCAGGTTACGCACGGTGCGAAATAGGTAGACGAGCGAGAATGCCGTCAGCAGGCTCCAAATGACCGATGCAAGCGCGATCGGTAAGATCGACAGCGGCGTCATCTCGAGCGCGAAGAACGGCGGGTATAAGAACTCGAAGTACGCCTCTGCGTCGTACGGCGTCTCTCCCGCCAGCGCCAAGTCGCCACCGTCGAGGTAGCAAGTCAGGTCGCATCCCTGCTCACGAAGAGCCTTGCGGCACGACTGGACCGTGAACACGATCAGCGCGAGCAGCCCAGTAATGGCCGCCGCTCGCTTCGGCCACAGTCGCGTTGCCTGTTGCACCCTTGTCCGAGGATCAGGCGTCGATGATCGCGTTGAGCGTGGCACTCGGACGCATGGCAGCCGCCGTCAGCTTGACGTCCGGCTGGTAGTAGCCACCGATGTCGCAAGGCGGGCCCTGCACGCTGTTCAGTTCGGCGACGATCTTGTCTTCGTTGCTGGTCAGAGACTCGGCAACCTTGGCGAAGCGCACAGCAAGAGCGGCATCTTCGGTCTGGCTGGCCATTGCCTGCGCCCAGTAGGTCGCGACGAAGTAGTGGCTGCCACGGTTGTCGAGTTCGCCGACCTTGCGCGACGGCGACTTGTTCTGCAGCAGGTATTGGGCACTCGCTTCATCGAGCGTCTTGCCGAGCAAGCGCGCTTGCTTGTTGTTGTAGCGCTCAGCAATGTGTTCGAACGAGGCTGCCAATGCCAGGAACTCGCCGAGCGAATCCCAACGCAGGTGGTTCTCCTTCTCGAACTGCTGCACGTGCTTGGGAGCGGAGCCACCGGCACCTGTCTCGAACAGGCCGCCGCCGTTCATCAGCGGCACGATCGACAGCATCTTGGCGCTGGTGCCAACTTCGAGGATCGGGAACAGGTCGGTCAGGTAATCGCGGAGCACGTTACCAGTGACCGAGATCGTATCCTCGCCCTTGCGGATGCGCTCGAGGGAGAGCTTGCACGCATCGACCGGCGCCATCATGTGGAACTCAAGGCCGTTGGTGTCGTGGTCGCCGAGGTAGGCCTCGACCTTTTGCAGCAACTGCGCGTCGTGGGCACGATCCTTGTCGAGCCAGAACACGGCTGGTGTGCCGGAGGCGCGGGCGCGGTTGACGGCCAGCTTGACCCAGTCGCGGATCGGCTCGTCCTTGACCTGGCACATGCGCCAGATGTCACCCGCAGAGACGGCGTGCTCGATGAGCGTTGTGCCATTGGCGTCGACAACGCGCACCGTGCCATTGCTCGGTGCTTCGAACGTCTTGTCGTGCGAGCCATACTCTTCGGCCTTGCGCGCCATCAGGCCAACATTCGGCACGCTGCCAATCGTCGTTGGGTCAAGCGCGCCGTGGGTGCGGCAATCGTCGATAACGGCCTGGTAGACGCCCGCGTAGCAACGATCCGGAATGACCGCCTTGGTGTCTTGCAGCTTGCCTTCGGCGTTCCACATGCAACCGGAGTCTCGAACCACGACCGGCATCGACGCATCGATGATGACGTCACTCGGCACGTGCAGGTTGGTGATGCCCTTGTCTGAGTCGACCATCGCGACGCCGGGGCCATTCGCATAGCACGCGTCGATGTCTGCTTGGATTGCGGCTCGCTCGCCTTCCGGCAGCGTCGCGATCTTGGCTACGATGTCGCCAAAGCCGTTGCGCGAATCGGCGCCGAGCTTGGCTAGCGTCTCGCCGTGCTTGTCGAACACGCCCTTGAAGAATGCCTGCACGCCGTAGCCGAACAGCATCGGGTCCGACACCTTCATCATCGTCGCCTTCAGGTGCAACGAGAACAGCACGCCCTTTGCCTTGGCGTCAGCGACTTGCTCGCCCAGGAACGACTGCAGCGCCGCCTTACTCATGAACGTGCCGTCGATGACTTCGCCAGCCTCGAGCGCGAGCGGGCCCCTGATCTTGGTCGTCGCACCGTCGTTCGATACGTGCTCGATCGTCACTGTTGTCGCGCTGCCGATCGTGACCGACTTCTCATTCGCGAAGAAGTCGCCGTCCGACATGCTGGCAACGTGCGATTTACTTTCGGTGCTCCACTTACCCATGCGGTGCGGGAACTTGCGCGCGTAAGCCTTCACGGCTGCAGGCGCGCGGCGGTCGGAGTTGCCTTCGCGCAGCACTGGGTTGACCGCGCTGCCTTTGACCTTGTCGTAGCGGGACTTGGCATCACGCTCGGCATCGTTCTGCGGCTCGTCCGGGTACTCAGGCAGTGCGTATCCCTGCGCCTGCAGTTCCTTGACTACGGCCTTCAGCTGCGGCACCGAAGCGCTGACGTTCGGCAGCTTGATGATGTTCGCGTCGGGTTTGGTCGCGAGCACGCCGAGTTCGGCGAGGGCATCGCTTCGGCGCTGAGCTTCCGGTAGCAGGTCCGCGAAGTTCGCAATCACGCGACCGGCGAGCGAGATGTCGCGCGTCTCGACTTCAATGCCCGAGCCCTTCACGAAGGACTGCACGATTGGCAAGAACGAGTAGGTGGCGAGGGCGGGGGCCTCGTCGGTGTGCGTGTAGATAATCTTCGGGGCGTCAGTCATGGTGCCGGATGGGTCAGTATTCGGGCCGCTCGCAATGCTCAGCGGGTGGGATTCGGGGCGCGCCATCGCGCCTCTGTCAGGTGAGCGGTCACCCGATACGGACGCGATACACGCGTCCAGAGCGGATGTGCCGGGCACTCGGGGCAAACACGCTAGCAGATCGGCGAGGCCATTCCCTCTGCGAACAGGTCCGAGGTATCGTGCGGCGATGATTAGCCTGCGATCCGTGCTCTGGCTGCTGCTCGTCTGTGCGAGTGCGGTGGCCCAGATACCGTTGCGTGCCAGCGATCCTGAGATCGATCAAGTCAGCCTGAGTGCGGTCACCACCAAGGATGCGGTGATCGTGGATCTCGTCATCGCCGAGGGTTGGCATGCCTACTCGCGTGACGTCGGCGGTGGCATGCCGCTCGTAATCGAGCTGGCTGCGGACTGTGACTTCGTCGCCACCGGCAAGCTCAAGCTGCCGAACGCGCATGGAGGCAAAGTAACTGGCAAGGCGCGTTGGCAGTTGCCGATCAAGGCTCGTGGTGCGGGTCGAGACTTTCGCGCCGTCTTGACATTCCAGGTCTGCGATGAGCTTGAGTGCTTGGCGCCGGCGGAAGTCGAACTGCAAAGCGCGCCGCCGATGAATGTGCTGCTCGTGGTCGACGCCGAGGATGAGCGCAGTGCGCGCATCACGAAGCTACTGGGCGAGCGTGGCATTCAGTCGCACGTCACGACCTACGCGAAGGTCACGACGGCCGCGTGCTACAGCCACGATGTAGTGCTCGCCGACTCAAAGTTGTTCCGTCAAGGTGCTCGAGTGCGCGACCTCGTGTTGAAGTTCCCGCAGACGGTCACGCCGATTGTGGCCGTCGGGCTTTGGGGTACTGAGTTGATCGAGGCGCACGGGATAGCGATGACCTCGGGCTACATTTGAATCTGCATGGATCACCAGGGCCACGGGATGGACCTAAACCATGACATCTTCCAGAAGCCGCACGCCGTCACGTTCGAGCACCTCGAGCAGGACCGACCTAAGCACTACGAAGGCGCGACGTCGCCGTTGTGGCCGAAGGGTGTGCCGGACAAATACAAGCTGGCGCAGTTCGAACACAAGAAGCCTGAAACGCCGAATCCAACCGTTGTCAGTCACGAAGGGTTCTTCACCGACGTGCCGGGATTTGAGAGTTTGGCAGAAGGCAACTCCGGCAAGATGCTCGGCAGCCTCTCGCTGGCGCGCCAAGGCCGCTACTTCTACTGGGGTTACTCAACTGACCCCCAAGACCTGACGGCCGGCGGGCAAGACACGTTGATCAACGTGCTGCACTACATGAATGGTCGCCGCGGCGAGCAGACGACGCCGTTCGTGAGCAAGACGCGCAAGATTCTTTGGGTCTACACGATGCTCGGCAAGGAGAAGGGCTACAAACGCGGCGTCGAAGAGCACTTCCCGAACCAGTTGGTCGAGGAGTGGCGCGAGAGTTACACTCCGACCTTCGATGGTGCGGATGCGTGGGTGAAGGAGAACTTGTCTTACGTGTTTAGCGGCAAGTCCGAGAAGCACGCCGATAAGCGCTATAAGACGCGGTTCGAAGTCGATGCCGATGCGAAGGCGATGGGCACTGCGAACAACAAGCGCGACAGCTTGGAGAAGTGGATCGCCTTGGCGGATCAAGAAGGTGCCGACGCCGAGGATCGTGCGCGAGCCAAGCGTTGCTTGAAGCGTTACGTGCATACGCCGATCTATCCAGACGGCGGCACTTGGGCAGCTTGGTATGCCAAACACCGCGAGAACCTAGTGTTTGTCGATTCGGCAGGCTTCTGGTGGATGTTGGACCCGACCAAGACGCAGTAGAGGTGGCAAAGGCGCGAAGGTCAGCCCTCGAGATTGCTCTCGGGGATTACGACGGCAAGCACGCCGATGTGCTCAAAGAGCTGCGCGAGGAGCTTTCGCCGACTGCTGCGGTGCTGCGGCAATGCGTGCGCTTGGCGGCGCATGAAGATGCGGTCATCGCGCAGGGAGCGACGTGGCTGTTGTGGTCCTGGATGACCAGCGGGTCGCGGCTGACGCCGAGCATCATTGGTGAACTCGCCGGGATGCTGTCGGGCTTCGAAGACAAGTGGGTGTTGTTGCACCTAGTGCGATGCGTGCCGTTGATGGTCGTGCCAATGAACCACGTCGAGGCTTACGCGGAGTTCTTGCTGCGATGCTGCTACGGTCAATTGCCGTTCATGCGGGCGTGGGCGATGGACAGTTTGCACCGTCTGTCCCTGCAGCATGCGCAGCTCGAGGAGCAGGCGCGCGCCGCGATGGAGGCTGCGGCCGTCGATCCTGCACCGTCGGTGCGCAAGCGCCTGCGGAAGATCCTCGAAGGCAAGTAGCGCTACTTCTTGCCGCTATTTGTTAGTGGGCGCAGTCAGGTCGGCGCAGACGAGCTCGTTGTCGTTGCGCGCAAACACGTGCTTGTAGGCGAACGCGGGGTGCGACCAACATACGCCGCCGCGGCGATTGAGTTGCACGCGCGTTGGTTCGAGCAGCTTGCCGCGGTCGATCTCTTCAAAGCCCTTTGGTGTGAGTTTACTGATCAGTAACTCGCCGCGTTCGTTGAACATCCACACGTTCTCGCCGTTCTTGACGAAGTGGATCGTTGCCCAGCGGTTGCGCGGCACAGCGGTCTTGTCTTCCCACACGCGGCTGCCGTCGGCTAGCGCAAGGCAGCGGAACTCGCCGTAGCTGTCGACGCCGTAGATATGGTCGCCGATAGCGATCGGCGTGGAGATGATGCTGTGGAGCCCTTTGGTGCGCCGTTCGTTTTGGCCGCGGCGTCGCCAGAGTTCTTTGACGGTGGTCTTGTTCGGATCGAGCTGCAGCAGGGCGCAGCCATCGTAGAAGGCGGTGAAGAACAGTTGGTCGCCATGCAGCAAGGGCGTCGCGCACGCGAGCGGCATGTTCTTGGCCTTCAGCGGATACTCCCAATACAGAGCGCCAGTTGCGGGGTCGGCACCGACGACGCGATCGCCCGACCAACAAACCAAGACGCGCTTGCCGGCTTGGTCGATGACGATTGGAGCAGAGTAGTTGCCGCGGTCAGAGAACGCCTTCCATTGTTCCTTGCCGGTCTTGCGATCGAACGCGACCAACCAGGCGTCCTTGCCCGATACGGGAACGATTAATCGATCGCCTTCGATCACCGGGCACGCCGAGATCCCCCAGATCGGCATGTCGATCGCGTAGTCGGCGTTGAGATCCTTCTGCCAAACGATCTCACCGGTTGCCGCCGCAAAGCAAAACAGGTGGCCCATCGTGCCAAGGCTGTAGGCGAGGTCGTCGACGATGTGAACGGAGCAACGCGGGCCGGCTTGGTAGGA
>JBNMND010000004.1:0-43178 GCA_051274975.1 Planctomycetota bacterium
TAGAGCCGAGGTCGTTTTGGGTCGAATTGGCCATTCGAAACACGTCGATGACTAATGAGTTGGTGACGGTTTCGGCCGAGTAGGTAGATCGGCGGCCCGATTCTGACCGGGTGTCGCGGGGGTGGGATTGTGGCTGAGTGAGGTTCGGGTGGTCCGAACCGCAGCTTGAATTACCTACACCCACGCATGGCTCCGTGCCGCAACTGCTGCTGGGGAAGCGCGATCCAATTCCCGGATAGCACGCCGGTAGTGCTACCGGGTTTCGAAGCCGCACCGCCGCGTGGCGGTTCAGCGCTAGGCGCTGTATCGGCAGTGGTTTACATGGCCACGACAGCCACTCAAAGCTACTGCAAGAACAGCAACTCGCGATACTTCGGCAAGGGCCAATACGCGTCGTCCGTCATCGTCTCCAACAAGTCCGCCTGCTCACGCAACTTCTCCATCGCCGGAACCACGTGGTCACGATACTGCTTCGCGTGATCCGATTCGGAGCCAACATGGCTCTCGGCGCGTTCGAACATCGCCGACAGGTCATCGAGGCATGTAATGAAGTCCTCAAGCCGCAGCGACATGTCGCGCAGGCGCGCAGTCTGCTTGTCGACGGTGAGCCCGTGCATTTTCGCCGAGGACAAGCTATCCGCGACATCGCGCTGCGTCTTCTGTGCGGCCGGCAGGATCATCGTGCGGGCGATCGAAAGGGCGCTTTGGCCTTCGATCGCGATGGCCTTGGCGTAGGCCTCGAACTGGATGTTCATGCGCGACTCGGTCTCGGCCGGTGAGAGCACGTTCCAGCGCGAGAACAAGTCGATGTTCTTTGGTAGGCCGAGCGCGGCTAGCGCGTCGACCGCGTTGGGAACGTTGGCGAGGCCGCGCTTCTCGGCTTCCGCGTGCCACTCTTCCGAGTAGCCGTTGCCGTTAAAGACGATGCGCTTGTGCTTCTTGAAGACTTCGACGATGACTTCGTTGACCGCGGTCTCGAGGCCCTTGCTCATGCGGGCTTCGATCTCGTTGGCGATGTAGTCCATCGAGTCGGCCATGATCGTGTTGAGCACGGTCATCGGCTTCGAAGGCGACTGGCTCGAACCGACGGCGCGGAACTCGAACTTATTGCCAGTGAACGCGAACGGCGAGGTGCGGTTACGGTCGGTGGCGTCGCGCGGCAAGTCGGGCATCGTGGTGACGCCGAGCTGCATGGTGCCGCCAGGACGGGACGCGCCCTTGGTGCCGCTGATCAGGCCGTCGATGATCTCGGTGAGCTGGTCGCCAAGGAAGATCGACAGGATCGCCGGCGGCGCTTCGTTGGCGCCAAGGCGGTGGTCGTTGCCGGCATGCGCGATCGAGGCGCGCAGCAAGTCGGCGTAGTCATCGACCGAACGCAGCACAGCTGCGAGCATGACGATAAAACGCATGTTCTCTTCTGGCGACTTGCCGGGCTCGAGCAGGTTCTCGCCGGTGTCGGTCGCCATCGAGAAGTTGTTGTGCTTGCCGCTGCCGTTGATGCCGGCGTAGGGCTTCTCGTGCATCGAACAGCTGAAGCCGTGGCGCTGCGCAACTTGCTTCAGCACTTCCATCGTCAGCATGTTGTGGTCGGACGCGACCGAGGTGCGCTCGTAGATCGGCGCGAGCTCAAACTGGCTCGGGGCGACTTCATTGTGGCGCGTCTTGACTGGCACGCCGAGCTTCCACAGTTCTTGCTCCACGTCCTGCATGTAGGACAGCACGCGGCGCGGGATCGAACCGAAGTAGTGGTCTTCGAGTTCTTGGCCCTTGGGCGGCTTGGCACCGAAGAGCGTGCGGCCGGTCGCGACCAGGTCCGGTCGCAGGATGTGCAGGTCGCGATCGATCAGAAAGTATTCTTGCTCGCAACCGAGCGTCGGGTAGACGTGCGTGACGCGCTCGTCACCAAGCACCTTCAGCAAGCGCAACGTGGTGCGGTTGAGGGCTTCGGAGCTACGCAGCAGTGGCGTCTTCTCGTCGAGCGCTTCCCCGGTCCACGAGCAGAATGCCGTCGGAATGCATAGTGTCGCGCCGCTCTTGGTCTCACGAATGAAGGCCGGCGACGTCGGGTCCCAGGCGGTGTAGCCGCGCGCTTCAAACGTCGCCCGCAGACCACCACTCGGGAACGAACTCGCATCGGGCTCACCCTTGATCAACTCCGTGCCGCTAAATGTCATGACCGGCTTGCCATTGTCGATGTCGACAAAGCTGTCATGCTTCTCGGCCGTCGAGCCCGTCATCGGCTGGAACCAGTGCGTAAAGTGTGTGGCACCGCGCTCGAGCGCCCATTGCTTCATTTGATTCGCAACGAGATCGGCCAAGTCCGCGCCGAGTTGCTCGCCACGCTCCATGCACGACTGCAGCGACTTGTATGCCGCCTTCGGCAGGCGTTGGCGCATCTGCTCAAGCCCAAACACGTTGACGCCGAACAATTCCGGCACGTTGGTTGAGCGAGCCTCGATGGCTTGCGGGGATTTGCGGGCAATCAACTGGATTGCGGCTACGCGGGCGGCAGACGACACAGATACCTCCGGGGAAATTAACAATTAGCGGCCGGCTGGACCGCCGTGCGCAACGTAACGCCCGGACATCTAGAAAGCCAAGGCCAGTGCGGTTGCACGAGCCCGCGACAGGCGTACCTTGCTCGCGTGTTCCGCTGCACAACTTTCCACATCGTCTGCCTCACGGCACTGCTCGCCAGCAGCTGCCAGTCCCCCCCCAAACCGCTGACGCTGCCGCCGGCCACTTTGTCCGTCGACTACGAACGGTCGGTGCTTGCTCGCCCCGAGGGCCCTCCCCTAGCGGCTCGCTTGATGGAACTGTATGCGGTCTCTAAGGCTCCGGGCGGCACCCCCATTGCCCTCGCCGCCGCCGCGATCGTCAGCGACCGCGGCACGCCGTTCCGAGGCAAGACGCAGCTGCCGACCGGCAGCCGCTGGCTCGCCCCGACGGAAGTGCTGGCTTGGCGAAGCGGCCTGGCTCAACGCCAACCTTGGCAACTACAGGAACTGGGCACCGTGACCGCCGTGCTCGCGCACCAACTAGTAACTTCGGTATCGATCGATTCGGTCGGCGCACTGCCGACGTTCCAGCTCCAGCGCGGGGTAAGCGGCCTGCGCGCAACACTCAGCACCGAGGCGTCTGCCGACCGAGACCACGAAGGCAGCGATCCTGACATGCGGGTGGAGCGCGAAGTCGTCGTAATCGCCGATGCCATCGACAGCGCAGAGCCAGTCGGGCTGTTTGTTCCCGACGTGCGCGTGCCCGGCGGCGGCCTGCTGCTGCTGGCGATGCCAAGTGCGGCGCCAAGCCCCGAGACCCTCGCCGCGGCAACCGAACGGGCCAACAGCAAACTCGCCATTGCCGCCGACGCCAACCCACTACCAATGGCGTGGCGGGTCGCCAAGAAGGCCATCGGCGCACGCAACCGCCGCCCGGCTTTGCTCGCCGTGGTCACGCCACTGCAGCTGCCGCGAATTGCCGACCTGATCCTCGCCAGCGATGAGCCACTCTTGATTGCGATGACCGAGCAACTTGGGCTGGTCGACGGCACCGTCGACAACGTTGGCTGGCCAGTCGAAGCCGCAATGTGGCAGGCGCTCATCCCACGGATGGAACGCGACGAATTGACGCCATCCTTGCAGGCCGCGGCGACGCGGCATCTTGGCGCCATCTACGACGATGCGTCGACGCTGCAGTTGCTCTTGAAGATGTCTGGCGATGGAGAATCGTTCGCCCGCGGACTGCTCGAAGAGAACTTGGCGGCGCTCGGCGATCGCAGCGCGGCCATCCGCGTCACTGCGGTCACCTGGTTGCACGGTAAGAAAGTGGCAGTCGACGACTACGACGCGATGGGCAGCAAGGCCGATCGTCGCGGTGCCGTGCGCCGCTACGTCGCTGCGCAGGAAGCGGCACGAGCAGCAGCCGAGCACTCAGCGACGGAGGCTGGACGATGAGCGAGCTACCTGCGAACGGCGTCCCCGAGAGCGGCGCAACCACCCCTGACGGCAGCGACCCCAGTGGCCCGCAACCCGCGACGTCGATAGCCGAAGACAGCTCCGACAACGCGACCGACGACCTCACCGACGAAGCCACCAAGAAGGCCCCCAAGGGCAAGAAGGCCGAGAAGAAGAAGGCCGGTAAACCCAAGTCTCGCTGGTGGTGGCGCTGGACCAAGCGCCTCGCCGTCACTGGCCTGGTCGCGCGCCTCTTGCTGTGGCTGTTCCTCGAGCAGATCACGAACTTTGGCGCGGGCTATGCCGGACTAGACGTATCGTGGCGCAGCGCGTCGTTGTCGATCACCGGTCTGTCGCTGCGCATCGAAGACCTGGTCGTGCGTGATGCCAATGACGCGGACGCACCGGCACTGCTAATGGCGCAGGAAGTCGTCGCCGACTTGTCGATGCGACAACTGCTCAGCGGTCAGGTATCGATCGTTGACGCCAGCATCGCTGGCGCGCGGGTCATCGTGCATCGCAACGCAGACGGCACGCTACGACTGCCAAAATCGTGGCTTACGCCGCCTGCAGTCACTTTGCCAGAACCCGAAGAGGAAGAAGCCGCGGCTGAACCGCTCAACTTCGAACTGCCGTGTTGGATCGCTTCGACCCGCCTGCATGACCTGCAGTTTGACTTCGTCGACGAAAGCGTCAGTCCCGCGAGACGCCACACCGGCAAGCTCGACATCGACATCGCCGACCTCGGATTTCCCGATCGCAAGGGCTCGGTCATATTGCGCGTGCACGCACCGCAATTGTGCGACGAACTGTTCGTGCACGCGCAAGTACAGGCGATGGCGAGCAACGCCGACGTCAACTTCCAAGCAGCCGTGCGCGGCTTCCGTCCGCATCGCTTTGATTTGCCGCAGGAGTATCTCGACATGATCGAGAACGCGCACGTTGTCGATGTGCATTTGGACGGCGGTCTCAATGCGAAGATCCTGCCGAGGGCGCCAAATCACCCAGCACTCGCTGGCGGGTTGAAATTCCGCTTGGCGCTCGACGGCATCGAACGCAGCACGATCGATTCAACCTTTGGACCGACCAAAGTCACCGGCGCTGGCACCGTCGACGTTGGCGTGGTGACGCCGTTCTCGCTGGCTATGCACACTGACGGCATCGTCGATGCGCTGCGCCTGCAAAACGGTCGATTGGAACTGTCGGGAACGCGCACCGCGGTAAACGCCGACCTGCGAGGCGAAGGACTGACTTGCGTGCGCATTCGCCCGATGCTCGAAGCAGCTGGACTCGAACTGCCGGAAGGCGGCTTGGATATCGGTGCCTCGCTTGACGCTGAGATTGGCGAGTCGATGTCGGTCGACCTCACACGCGTCAAAATCCGCTCACAGCAAGAGCCGATGCTCGAACTCGAACACGTCGCAATTCGTGACGTGCGCACGCTTGACGACACGTTTGCGATTGGATCGATCGAACTGGTCGGGCCTGAGCTCGCTGTCCGCAAAGAAGCAGATGGTTCGATGTTGTTGGCTGGACTGCGTATCAAGGCAGGTGCACCTAGTGCACTCGCCGAGCCGCCGCCACCACCCGCGCGGCTTCACGATGTCATCACGCTGCCCAAACTGCGGCTTGGCTCATTTAGCTGGTCTGGCACGAAGCTCGTCTACACCGACGCAACGGTCACGCCGGAAACGACTATCTCTCTGCAAGACCTTGACGTGCACGCCGACGCAATCACGATCGGCGAGCGCGCTCCGCCGGGGCGACTCACGGTGGCTTTCCGAGTGCCCGACGTCTTGGAAAAGTTCACGGCCCAGCTGACCTTGAAGAGCACCGAGAACAGCCTACGCGTCGATCTGGAATCGACGACCAGCGGCATCACGTTGCAAGGCTTGCGCGCCTTTACTGCGCCGCTCGGTATTCAATCGGAACTCGATAGCGGCGAGTTCCAATTCACAGCCGGCGCGGACGTAACGTTCCTAGAGAACGGCGAGCTTGCTGCCAATGCAGAGCTCCTCAACGTGCGACTCACCGACGGCGACCAGAAGCTGCTGTCGCTACGCGGCGTTCGCGGCACGGACTTCAGCCTATCCCACCTCGGCACGTGGACGATTCAGGACCCGTTCGTAAAGGTGCACCGCGATGCGGAGCAAGCGCTGCACGTGCTCGGTTTGCGTTTGGGCCAAAGCGACGCGGCTGCAGCCGCGAGCGCCGACGCGCCTACGAGCGCGAGAAGCAAGCCAACCAAACCCGCGCAGGAGCCAGGCCCCAACACCCTCAATCCATCGTTCACGCACGGCGACTTGACCCTCGACCGCACCACGATCGCATGGACCGACGCGCGCTACCCGAACCGCACGTTCTCGATTGGGTTGGACGCCAAAGTCCTGGCCGAACACGTGGACGGCAAACTGCCGGTCAACGTGACGCTGCGGCTCGACCGCGCCATACAGAGTTGTGGCATCGAAGCACAGCTGCAACTAGACCCTGCCCGCGACACGATTACCGGCAAGTTGACCGCCACGGGCATCCAAGGCAGTGAGCTCGCGATGCTGTTGCCTGAAGGCATAAGTTGCACACTCGTAGACGGCACACTCGATGCGAACTTTGATGCCGGTATCAACAAACTCGACAGCTCGGCGATGCACGCCATTCTGCGCGGCTTGAAGCTGCAGGATCGCTCGGTCGAACTGGCGGCAATCGACGAGATCGTGTTCGACATCGCATCGGCGAGCGACACCGAAGTGCACATCACAGACGCCCACGTGAAGGGCATTCGCGCGAGCGTGACGATGACGCCCGACGCACTTCATGTGCCTGGGTTCGCGCTCGCTACGGTGACCGAGAACCCGGCGACGCCCACCGCAGCCCCAACGGCAACGGCCCCGAACAACGCGATCCGCACCGAACCGTTGACGTTGCCGAAACTGCGCATTGATGCGCTCGCACTCAACCTAGAACGATTCGAACTGCTTGACCGCCGCGGCGAAGACGCTGAGCCACTGGTATTGCAGACCGACCTGCTCCTGCTCGAAGCTTGGATCGGCGACCCGAACGCCGACGTGCCGAACCCGATGAAGCTGCAGATGATTGGCAACGTGCAACCGTTCGGCGCCAAGTTCAGGGCTAACGCCAAGCTCTCGCCGTTTGACCTGACACCGACGCTCGACGTCGACTTCTCGCTAGAGAAATTCGACACGACGCAACTGCAACGCGTGATGCCTTCGCTTGCCAATCAAATACGCGGCGAAGCGACAGCGCTGACTGCCACGGCCAAACTGCACGCGTTCCTCAACATGAAGCGGCGCGAGGCGAGCAAGTTCGACTTCAACCGTTCGCTGGGCGCCGAACTCGTGATCGAGGGCCTGAAGCTGCATGACGCGAACACCGACGAACCGTATGCCAGCATCGCGAGCATCGACGCCGTCGTGCGCGCGATCCAACCTGCTTCAGGCAGCGTGCTGCTGCGTTCGCTGACCATCGACGATCCGAAGCTGCGAGTCGAGAAGGACGCGGACGGCATGCACATCGCCGGCTTCCTGCTGCCAACGCCACCGGCCGCCGAGCCAACCGAAACGCAGCCCGAGGGCACGACTCCGCCGGTAGAGCCAAGCAAGCCCGCGGCAACTCCGGCGCCTACAGACGCCGGTGAGTTCGCGATCGACCGCTTTGACTTGCTCGGCGTCAACGTCGACTTCAAGGACGCGACGACCGATCCGCCAACCCACCTGATGCTGACGGACACCGACGCGCAACTGCGTCGCTTCTCAACGCGCGCCTTCACCGAACCGCGGCCGATGTCGTTCTCGGTTACCGTGCGCGGCGGCCCGGTGCAACTCGAACGGCGTGTCATCAAGAGTTCGGTGGTCGCCGGCTTGCTGACAGCCGGCGCCGAAGCGTTGGTCGGCGCCAACCAAGAACACGAATACGAACAACGCGCGATGCTCGATGAGCTGAGCGCCGATGGCCAGCTGCAACTGTTCCCCACGACACTCGGTCGCATCAATCTCTCGTTGACGGAGCTGGAACTTGCGGCGTTCCGCGGCATTGCCAAGCAAGCCGGCGTCGATCTGACCGATGGCCTCTACGACATGCGCGTCGACATCGACCTCAAGGGCTACGACGGCATCGACATTCGCAGCAACCACGTGCTGACCTACCTGGCGCTCGATGAACCGCCGGACGGCCCGATCTATCGCTACCTGCGTCTGCCAGCGCCAATCCAGACGATCCTGTTCTTGCTGCGCAACGCCGACGATCAGCAGCGCATACCAATCAGCCTGCATGTGCCGGCCGATGGTGTCAGCCAAAGTGCCATCGTCGCCCTCGCGGTCGAGAACCTAATCAAACTGATTGGCGACGCGTTTAGCAGCGCCGGCAACCGCGTGATCGAAGGCGCTTCGGGCGGCCTGCTCGGAGGTAGCAGCGGCATCCCCGACATCGCGATCGAGGTCCCGTTCGGCGACGGCTCGCCGCTGCCGGACGCGCACGACCTCGGCCCGCTGATTGAAGCAGCGGTAGATGATGAGACTCTGTCGATTGTTTTGACGCACGAAATGGGCGCTGGCGACCAGCCTCGCGCCTATCAGCTGGCGAACCCGGAAGCCGAAGTGGTGCGCGCGACCATCGCCCGACTGCAGCAAAAGCGGACAGAGCTGGAGGCCCAGCGCACCCCGCTGGCAGCGGACATCGTCGCCCTATATGCAGCCGGCAAGCCCCAGGAAGCATGGCGCTTGCAGGAAGAACTTCACACCGTCGATCGCCATCAAGGCGAACTGCTCGTGGCCCTCAATTCGGCGATCGATCAGATCGGTAATCCACGAGAGAGAAGTGCCTTACGACGAACCCGACAGGCGGCTCTAGCCCTCGCCGAAGCCCGCCTGAACGCGATCAGCAAGGAGCTGACAGAGGGTTGTCCACAACTGCTGGTCACCGCATCTGCCGACTCAGCCGCGCGTATCGAACGGCGTCCCGGCCGCGGCCTGCCGATCGCTGGGCTGCCCAGCGGAGGCCGTATCGTCGCCGTGCTACGGCGCCGTACCGCCCAGGAACTGCCTAGCAAACGACCACAACGCAAGCCGGGGGAGACATCATCGGTACGGTCTTCGGGCTTTACAGCCGTCCCCCCGGTAGCCGATCCAAGCAATAGAGCGTTCAATAACCGCTAGGCGCAACTCCCAACGCGCGCCCACTGGACAACGATATGAGCCGAATCACCCGCACGAGTGCCGCCTTCATCGCCCTCGCCCTGGTCGGAATCACCAACGCCCAAACCGCCGCACGCAACCCGCAGCGTCCTCAGGTAAAGGTCGAGGACACCCGCACAAAGAAAGAGGTGCGGCGCGACGCGTCGAAGATCGATGCCCTGCTGACACGCGGCCTCAAGCGGCACCAAGAAGTTCCGCTGCCATTGGTCGAGGACGCGACCTTTGTGCGGCGCACCTACCTCAACGTGGTTGGCCGCATCCCGACGCTGGTCGAGACAGAAAGGTTCCTCGGCGATCAGAACGCGGACAAGCGCACCGAACTGGTCGACCTGCTACTCAACTCCCCGGGCCGCACCAGCCACTTCAGCAACTATTGGTTCGACCTGCTGCGCGTGAAGTCGCGGCAGCGCCAACTAAGCGGCGAGCCGTTCGCTCACTTCATCCGCAAGTCGGTCATCGACGACAAGCCCTACGACGAGTTCGTACGCGAGCTATTGGTAGCCGAAGGCGCGGCCCACGCCACCGACAATGGTGCGACGGGTCACCTGATGCGCGACACCGGCATGCCGCACGATTCGATGGCCAACACGGTGCGCTTGTTCCTCGGCACTCGGCTCGAATGCGCGCAATGCCACAACCACCCGTTTGACCATTGGACGCAGAAGCAGTTCTTCGAGATGGCGGCGTTCTTCGGCAACATGCGTTACCGCGACAACCGCGTGGTCGGCAGCTACCGAGACCTGCGCAAGGAACTCGCGACCGAAGACCAACGCACCCGCCAGCAGGCATTGCAGCTCATTCGCCGCGTGACCCAAGGCATCCAAGGCACCGGCAGCGGTGTCGACAAGCTGCCGAAGGACTACCAGTACGACGACGCCCGCCCGATGGCACCGATCAAGGCGAGCACGATTTTCGGCCGCAAGGTCAAGCTGGTCTTCCCGAAGAGCAATTCGCGGTCGCAATCCAAGCGCGCACGAGCCCAGCGACGCAACCGCGCGGCAGTGGCCACAGGCATCAACTCGCGCGAGGCCCTCGCCGACTGGATGACCGACAAGAAGAACCCGCAGTTCGCCAAGGTCATCGCCAACCGCATGTGGGCCCGGACGTTTGGTCGCGGCCTAGTCGAGCCGCGCGACGACTGGAAGAAGAACACCGTCGCCATTCATCCCGAGCTCGCCAAAGAACTCGAGAAGCTGATGGTGCGCGTCAACTTCGACTTGCGCCAATTCGAACGCGTGCTGCTGCACACCCAACTGTTCCAGCAACAAGCCGCCAAGAACGACCCGCAACCGGGCAAGGCCCCACTGTTCACCGGCCCCGTGATGCGACGCATGAGCTCGCAGCAAGTCTGGGACTCGCTGATCACGCTGGTGTTTGACGACATCGACGAGCGACTGCGCGCGCCGGACAGCCGCGCAACCGCCGTCTACGCGTCGTTTGAGCAAATCAAGGGTGCCGACAAGGAGGAGATCCTGAGGATCGTCAAGGGCGGCCGCGGCATGATGATGCAGAGCATGGCCAAAGAGCGACGCCAGGAGGCCCAGGCCCAGAAAGCCCGCGACCGCAACGCCCGCAAGCGATCCCAACCGCTGATGCGCCAACTTGCTGCGGCCCGCCGCGATGGCGACCTCATTCTCGTCGGTAAGATCCGCGAGCAATTGGAGCAGATGGGCGTCAACCTGGGCCAACGCGCTAGCAAGGGCCTTGAAAACGACCTGCTGCGCGCCAGTGACCTCACCCAACCTGCGCGTCCCGGACACATGCTGCGCGAGTTCGGCCAGTCCGACCGAGAAACGATCGACTCGTCTTCGGACGTCGCGACGGTGCCGCAGGTACTGACCCTGATGAACGGCTTCCTCGACCAACGCGTGCTCAACGGCCAGTCGGCCTTGCGGCGTGACTTGCAGTTCGCGACCGATGGCGCTCGCCGCATTCGCGTCGCGTTCCTGACGACACTAAGCCGTGAACCGACGAAGGCAGAACTCGACGACTGGCGCCGCCAGGTTGCCGTCAACGGCAACAAGACACTGAACGACCTCGTTTGGGTTCTTTGCAACAGCAACGAATTCCGCTTCGTCCAATAACACACCCGCCGCACCCAACTAACCGAAGAACACCTATGTCACTTCGCAAGATCATTCGCGGCGCCGATGAAGGCAGCCGTCGCACGTTCCTCACCGGCATGGCCCAGTCGATGCTTGGAGTTAGCGCAGCCGCCAGCTTCGGCCCGAGCTTCGTCGCCCAAGCACTCGCGCAAGACCCACAGGGCCCGAAGAAGCCCATCGTGCTCGGTCGGGCAACCGCCAAGCACGTCATCTACTTGTTCATGCAAGGCGGCATGAGCCACGTCGACTTACTCGACCCGAAGCCGGGCCAAAAGACGCAGGGGCCCAACACCCCGATTCGCACCAGTGCGGATGGCATCATGCTTGGGCAATACCTGCCCAACCTTGCCAAGCACATGGACAAGGCGTGCGTCATCAACTCGCTGTCGAGCACGCAAGGAGCGCACGAGCAGGCTCAATACCTAATGCGCACCAGCTACGAACTGCGCGGCACGATCCAACACCCAAGCACGGGCGCGTGGTGCCATCGCATGGCTGGCCGCCACAACGACACTCTGCCAGGCCACGTCATCGTTGGCGGTGGCGCGGACACCCCCGGAGCAGGCTTCTTCCCGGCGGAGTTCCAGCCGGTGCCGATCGGCGATCCGGATGACGGCTTGAAGAACGCGTCGCGCCCGAGTGGCATTACCGAGCGTCGCTTCAAGAAGCGCTTGGAGATGTTGAAGAAGCTCGACTCTGGCTTCAGCGAGAAGCACAAGCAACTGTCGGTCGGCTCCTACAACCAGGCTTACACCGACGCGGTCAAGCTGATGCGCAGCAGCGACCTCACCGCGTTCGACATCGACCAAGAAAGCAAGAGCATCAAGGCCGCCTACGGCAACACCAAGTTTGGCAGCGGCTGCCTGCTGGCGCGCCGCCTCGTCGAGCACGGCGTTCGTTACGTCGAAGTCATGAGCGGTGGCTGGGACACGCACAATGAAAACTTCGACCGCCTCGAGGCGCTGACGCCAGCTATCGACCAAGGCCTAAGTGCGTTGCTCGCCGACCTCGACGCGCGCGGCTTGCTCGAAGACACGATGGTCGTACTCGCTAGTGAGTTCGGTCGCACGCCCGACATCGATGAAGACAATGGCCGCAACCACTACCCGAAGGCCTTCAGCGCGCTGCTGGCCGGCGGTGGCATCAAGGGTGGCATGCGCTACGGCAAGACCGACAAGGAAGGGCGCGAAGTCATCGCCGACCCAGTGTCGATCCCGGACCTCAACGCCACGATCGCCTACGCCTGTGGCTTGCCGACGGATCACGTGCTGACATCGCCGTCCGGCCGCCCGTTCCGAGTTGGCGACAAGGGCATGCCAGTGACCGAGATTCTCGGCTAACCGACACGATTGGCCGGCGCGAGTCCCACGCGGACACGCTGGCCAACATCCGCCGCCCACCACCAGCTGTTGCCCCCCCATCACCAGATCCATGTTGATCCGTCTGTCACTACTTCTGCTGACCTTGCTTGCGCCGCTCGCGGCTCAGAGCAAGGACAAGGTGATCTTCGAGCGCCACGTCTTCCCGATCCTCAAGCGCAATTGCATTGAGTGCCACCGAGCGGAATACCTCGACAACAACGGCCGCAAGAAACGACCGAAAGGCAAGGTCATGTTCGACACGCTGGCGAACATCAAAAAGAGCAAGCGCGGTCGACTGTTCGTTGCGAACGACACCGACGCGTCGCTGATCCTCGATTCGATCACACTGCCGGCTGACGATGAAGATCGCATGCCGCCGGCCAAGGCTGGCCCGCCGCTGTCGAAGCGCGACGTCGACTTGATCACCAAGTGGATTGACCAGGGCGCCGACTTCGGCACATGGACCGGCGAGGCCAAGAAAAGCGGTCGCAAGCCCAAGCCGCCTAAGCCAACCAAGTCGACGTCGAAGAAGCCCAACAAGCGCTCCGGTCCATCGCCGGTCGTCACGCTCAGCAAGGGCCTGCAGCCGATCTCCGCGGCTGTATTGAAGAGCTTCGCGGGTTCTGAGTTTCAGGTGAAGAGTGTCGGCGACGGCAATCCACTATTGTCCGTGACGTGCTGCGGCAAGACCGAGAACGTCACCGATGCGACGCTCGCCAAGCTCGCCCCAATCGCCGCCAACATCTTCGAACTCGACCTAGCGCGCAGCGAGGTCGGCGACGCGGGTTGTCGGCAACTGGCCAAGATGCCGCGGCTGGTCAAGCTCAGCCTGCGCCAAACCCAGGTCGGTAACTCGGGCGTCAAAGAACTGGCCGCGTGCCAAGAGCTGCGCAGCCTAAACCTCTTCGGCACCGCTACCGGCGACTACGCACTGACGGCACTCGCCTCGCTGAAGCATCTCAGAAGCCTCTACCTCTACGAGACCGAGACCACGGCCAATGCCGTCGTGCGGCTGCGCAAAGCCATCCCCGGCTTGCGCGTGGTCAGCGCGCTCGACCTACCCGAGCCGATGGCAGAGGAAGAGAAGCCAAAGCGTCGGCGTCGCTAACGCGCCCAGCCACGCTGTCGTCGCGTTAGTTGACGCGGCGAGAACAGCCCCACCAGAACGGTTCGCGCCGGATGTGCTTCTGGATCTTGCCGCTCGGCGTGCGCGGTAGCTCGGCAACGAACTCGACGCGCCGCGGCACCTTGAAGTCCGCCCACTGCGTACGCACGTGCGCCAGGATGGCGGCACTGGTTGCCTCGGGCCTTCGCCAATAGCCGAGAATGTTCGCGGGAGATCGAGTCGCCATTCGTGGTCATGAAAGGAACAAGGGTTGCTAGAGCACGGCGCCGGTCCCACCGGATAGACTCGTCACTATGCGGACACCCTCGTCACTGCTTGCGCTAGCCACTGCGTTTGCTGTTCTTGTGCCCATTTCTGCCCAGGCCCCTCACCAGGGCAATGGCGTTGGCGCAGCGTTCATCGAATCCGGGGTTGCGACCATCGGCGGCAACTTCGACGTCACATGGGGCTCGCCAAACGCACCAAACGGTGTTTCCGTCATTTGCTCGAGCGACAGCTTCAGCCCGATGAACTTTCCGGCGATCGGCACGGTCTGCATGGATTTCCTGTCGCCGAGTTTCTACTTCGACTACTTCGCACTCAATGCGCAGGGCGAAGCGAGCGGGAGCTTCGCCGTCCCCAACACAAACTCGCTGGTTGGACAACCGCCGATCTTTGCGTGCGCGGTCGCCTGTGAAGCGAGTGGCTTCTCGGTCAGCAAGACCATTCGCATCCCCTACGAGAATCCCGGAGCCTACCGCGCCGTTGGCTCGCTCCAGGTGCCACGCGCACTGCACACTGCCACGTTGCTGGCGGCAGATGGTCGCGACAACGACACACGCGTGCTGATCACCGGTGGCGGCGGCGGCACGGTGTTGACGCCGCTCGCAACGGACTCGACCGAGATTTACCAACCGTTGACGCGAACCTACGTGACCGGTCCAACGATGACCGTCGAACGCACGTTGCATCGCGCGATCCGTCTCGACAACGGTTTTGTGCTGGTCATCGGTGGCGCCGATACCCTCGGCGTCGTCACCGACACGTGCGAACTCTTCGACCCCACTACGAACACGCTCGCCGCAACCGGCACCATGACGACGCCGCGCGCCGGCCACGGCGCGACTCTACTCAATGACGGTCGTGTGTTCGTGTCCGGCGGCCTCGCCGACTACGTCGACCCACTCAACAACTTCCTCGCAGTGATGAACACGGCGCAAGACACCGCGGAGATCTACGACCCCGCGACGGGCACGTGGACGGCGGTTGCTGGCACGATGGCGACGGCGCGTTCGGGCCAAGCCCAGCTACTCTTGCCTAGTGGCAACGTGCTGATCACCGGCGGCATCCAAGGTGCGGCGCCAGCCGTGCTCACCGGGTTGCCGGTGCCGGTCCACACGGGTTCCTGCACGATCTTCGACACCGCCACCGGAACGCTCGCGCCGACCGGCACCCTGCTCTCACCGCGTGCCTTCCACGGCGCCAGCGTGCTGCAGAACGGCGACGTGCTAGTCACCGGCGGCAGTCTGTCGAACACGTTCACCGGCACGGTCAACGCGACTGGTGCCTGCGAACTCTTCACCGGAGCCACGTGGACGACCGTTACCGCTCTCCCTGTCGCCGTAACCAACCACGTGCAAGTTGCGGCTGCCAATGGCGACGCGCTGATCTTCGGCGGACTGACTGGCAACTCTCCAACACTGACGCCGGTTGCCGACAGCGGTCGTCACGACGGCCAAACCTACACCGCGGGCTTACCGATTGGCACCAACCCGGGCTTCCCCGCGGCAACGGCACAAATGCTGGGCGCCGCGACGGCGTCCCGGCTCGCGGACCGCACATGGTTGCTCGTTGGAGGCTCTGACGCCGCCAACGCACTGACCACGACCTTCGTGTTCCACGAGTAGCCTTCTTTGCCCCAGAATAGGGCGTCGCGCTTGCTCCTCCAGTTCTTGGCAGCTCGCTGAGCCGCCGTCGGAACGGGTGGCCGCGCGACGTCTTCGTGCGACTTCTACATCACGACAGCCAACGTCATCGCGCCGTTTGCACCGATGCTCGGCCAACGCATGGGCCACTGCATGACGGTGCTCGATGACAACCGCATCCTGGTGACCGGTGGCTTAAGTGGCCCGGCCTGGGTGGCAATGGCTCGGTGCGCAGCATGCTCTACGTGAAGTAGGCACCGGAACTGATCGCAATCGGGACAGCGATCGTTCGCTGTCCCGCGCCCGCATGGCAACATGGTCGCATGCGCATCACGTTCATCCAGACTGGCGGGACGATCGACAAGGACTACCCACGCAGCAGCGGCGGCTACGCGTTCGAGTTTGGCGAACCGGCGACCGAACGCATTCTGACGCGGCTCAACCCATCGTTCTCGTTCGATGTGCGCACGGTCTTCCAGAAGGACAGCACGGAGATCACTGCCGACGACCGGCAGAAGTTGCTCCAGTGCATTCGCGATGACGACAACGACAAGGTCATCGTCACGCACGGCACCGATACGATGCTGGAGACGGCTGCGTTCTTGGCGGAGCACATCACCGACAAGCTGATCGTCATCACCGGCTCGATGCGGCCCGAACGCTTCTCCGACTCCGATGCCCCGATCAACGTCGGCTGTGCCATCGCCACTGCGAACCTAGCCCCAAACGGCGTCTACATTGCGATGCACGGCATCGTCAAACGCCACGACCAGATGCAGCGCGCCACAGCGACTGGCAAATACCTCTAACCCATATCCCCCATGCACATCCCTAAGCACGAAAGCATCCCAACTCCAGCCGGCCACTACTCACCGGTGATCGGCCACAACGGCACCCTCTACATCTCGGGGCAACTCCCGATGGACCCGGTCAGCAAAGCCGTTCCTGATTCGATCGAAGAGCAGACCATCGCCGCGCTCAACAACCTCGAGAACCTACTGCACGCCGGTGGCAGCCGACGCGACCACGTTCTGCAGGTTCGCATCTTTATCAGTGATCTCGATCAGTGGGCCCAGATCAACAAGACCTACTCCGAGTGGTTCGGTGAGCACAAGCCGGCGCGCGCCATCATTCCATGTGGTCCGCTGCACTACGGCTGCATGCTCGAACTGGAAGCGACTGCGGCCATCATCGGCAGCTAGTACGTTGCCATGCGGCATCAGCGAAACGAGGCAATCGAAGCCGCAGTAGGCCAATAAGAAAACGGGCTTGCCCCGCGCCGCTAGCACTGTTCGCGCTGTTCCCACTACCTGCCGACACGTGGCTACCAAGCGACGTCGCACCGGCTGACGCCGCCGCAAGTCAAGCCGCTGCCCACGCGGCAACTGCGCGGCCCGCAACGATCAGTTGCCGAGCACCGCCTCGGCCACGTCAGAGAACTCAAGCGCAGAACCGGCCAACGCTGCCACCTGGCAGTTGAGCTGCGTGAAGGCTAGCAATGGGTTGTTCGGGATCGCGAACGAGAAGGACGGCGCGTTGCCGGCGGCGTCGACCACGCCGAGAAGCGCGGTCGCGATGTTCTGCGGGTAGAGCGTGCAGCCCGGGTAGCCGGCCGCACCGAGATCGATCGGTAAGACTGCGCCCAGACCACATGCCAGCACAGCGAGCGCGCCCGGTTGCCCGGCTTGCGCCTGCAGGTCGAGCCCGGGGCCACCGAGCACGCCACTGCCGCTGCCGACGAGGTCCATCGGACCAACGCCGCAGCCGACGCCGTAGTTACCGATGCTCGCCGACGTTGGCAATACCGGCACACTCGCCATCGCAACCGCAACATCAATGGCCGTCATCGCGAACTGGTAGAGGCGGAGGTCGTCCACCGCCCCGTTCATTTGGCAGCAGACGGTGCCGCGGCGGAGTGCCCCTATCGCAGCGGTGTTCATCGAGAACGTCCCGTGGCCCGGCATGCCCGGCATACGCGTGGGGTCGTAGGTGATACCGCTCGTGTCGACTACCCCGTCGACGTAGAGCGTGATGTCGCCAGAGACATCGACGAAGGCGACGTGGTGCCACGTGTCGTCGTAGACGACGGAGTTCGAAACCCCAATGAGTGGTTCATTGTTCTGATCGTTGCGCAAGTAGACGCGGAACTTATCGGCGTCCGAAAGGAACTGACCGCTACCGAAGATGAAGATGGCGGGACTACCAATTGTGCCCTCGGCATACACGAAGGTGTTTTGCTGGGCCGGTGCCTTCACCCAATAGCAGACCGAGTACGGCGAACCCAGCCCGGCGTAGGTCGACGACTGCGAGTTGAGGTTCACGTAGTCGTCGACGCCGTCGAACGCGATCGCGTTGCCGAAGACTCCCGCAACCCAAGGCGTCCCGGTGAAGTTGATCAACGTGCCGTCGTTGCCGTTGCCAGTGATGTCGAACGTGGTCTGACCACTGGACATGTCCATGGGCCATTCGCCAGTCCACTGCGCCTGTACCGCGCAGGTCATGACGGCGAACGCGAACAGCTGGCCGAGGGACGAGAGCGAGACGAGGGGCTTCATGAGTTCTCCAAGGCGATTGAGATTGCGGATCGCAAACGTCCTCCGCGAGACCGCCACCTTAGTGCATGCGAAATGTACTCGGCCCCTAGGGCAGGCTGTTGCGAACTACTGACGATCATGGCGGCTCCTGCCACAACCCCGCATCGTCGACACACGTGCCGGGCACTGCGAAGTTGCGACCTCTCTGTTAGCTTGATGTGGTGACGAGAAGGAACGGTGCTGCTGGCCGTATTACTGGTCTTGCTGACGATCTTAGTCGTGGACTACTGGCCGACACCCAAGGCTGAGCCCGCGGTGGATCCGGCGATTCTCACGGTCGAACAACTGAACGAGCGACTGACAGTCGATGACACTCTGGACTGCCGAGGCGAACTGGAAAAGCGTGGCTGGCGCGATGGCCCGATCGCGGTGCCAGCCGCGATGGCCCGCATTGCCGTGGCGCTGCGTGACGAGTCATTGCTACAGGAGGTTTTGCCGCCGCTGCTTGAGGGCATCCGCGCCTTCGAAGAGGAAACAGATTACGCCGTGCACATACAGAGTCCGGAGAGCAACCAGCTCATGTGCGAAGCTCTGATCGACGTCTGCCTCTGGCACAAGAACCCCGCGCTCACCAAGACCGTAGCGACGGCACTGCGCAACTTCGAAGCACACAAGGAGGGCTGGTTGCGCAAATGGTCGCGCCCGCAGCTCGCGCGACTGCAGGGATAGGTTGCGTTCGCATCGCGCTGAGGCCTCGCCCTCGTGCGGCCAGCTCGCCGTCGAAGTGGCGCACGCAGTCGACTCCGACTTGCACGCCTGAGCGTGCGTCTCGCTACTCGGCCGACTCGTCGTCCTGGCCCGTCATGCGCAAGAACGTCTCTTCAAGGCTGTCACCTTCGGACAGCGACTTCGGTGCGATACCGGCGTCGAACAGGCGGCGCAAGACGGCGATGGTGACGTCGTCGACGGTCATCGTATCGTCGAGTGCAAACTGTACGCGGTAGCGCTGCGGGCCGCGGTCGATGATCTGGTCGATACCGGCCAGCGTTTCGAGCGATGCGCGTTCGTTGTCAGTCAGCGGGCGGCGCAGTTCGATCTCGAGCATGCGGCCGCCACGCGTGACATCGGCGACGGTGCCCGAAGTCTTCAGCTTGCCTTTGTCGATGATCGCAACGTGCGTGCACAGCTCCTGGATTTCGCCAAGGTTGTGCGAGCTGATCACCGTGGTGACGTTGCGCTCGCGCTGCATCTGCAGGATCAGGTCGCGAATCTGCCGCGCGTTTTGCGGATCGAGGCCCGACGTTGGTTCGTCGAGCAGGATCACTTCCGGGTCGCCGAGGAACGCCTGGGCGATGCCCATGCGCTTCAACATGCCGTGCGACAGCGCGTGGATACCGCGGTTCTTGTATTCGGCGATGCCGACCTTCTCGAGCGCCTCTTCGACCTCGCGGCGCGCGGTCACCTTGTCGCGGCCGTCGAGCAGCCGGAAGAACACCAGTTGCTCGAGGATCGGTACGTTCTTCTGGAACGCCGCGTCCTGCGGCAGGATCGTCATCTGGCCCTGCAGGTCACTGATGTGCGCGACGTCGGTACCGAGCACGCTGATCGAGCCTTCGTCGGCGCTGATGAAGCCGGCCGCGAGTGAGAACAGCGTCGTCTTGCCGGCGCCATTGGGACCGAGCAACCCGAAGATCGAGCCGCGCGGAACATCGAACGACACGTCGTCGAGTGCGACGTTCTGGTCGAAGCTCTTCTTGAGGCCACGGAACGAGAGGATGTTCTCGATAGCAGTTTGGGTGTCGGTCATAGGTCGCGCCTCATGAACTTGCGGTAACCGAGCCAGCCGAAAAACACCGTTTGCACAGCACAGCCGCCGACCGCAAGGGCAACCTGCGAGGGCTCATGGTGGAACAGTCGCGTCTGGAAGCCCCACGGCAACAGGTAGTTGATGTAGCCCGCAGATTCGGCCTGCATGCGCCCAAACATTGCGATCAGCGGCACGCCGCCGATGATCAATACCACGATCGACAGCGAGGCAAACGAACCGCCGATCGACGCCGAGATCCACGAGCACAAGGCGACATACGGCAGCGTCACGATAAACAGCGCGCAGACGCCGTAGACCGTCCACGACATCAGTTCGCCAAACTCATAGAGCGGCAATTTGGCAGCCATGTAAAGCGACACGGTCGCGCCCAGCAGGATCAGCACCAGCGTGAACGTCACCAGCGTGCCGAATAGCCGCCCGAAGAAGATGCTGGCACGATCGGCGCGCAGTAGTTGGTAGCGCAGTTGTCGCGATGAGATGTCGCCGGCGTAGAGATCGAACGCGCCGAACGCGACGATCAACGGCCAGCCGAACATCAGAATCAGGAAGATCGCAGACAGCATCGCCGGTCGATCGCGCAGCAAGTAGCTGGCCCATTCGTCGGCGCTCTTGGACTCGGCGCGGTCGACGTCGTCGTCGCCGGTGTCGCGTTTTGACAACACCCAGGCGACCGCCGGCGTCGCCTGCTCGACCAGTCGATCGAGCACCACTTCGGTGATCTCGTCCGGGTCCTTGTCGACCATTAGCTCCTGCACCTGCTTGGAGATCATTTCGACCGGCTGCAGCGTGATGTGCGCGACCATCAGGCCGAACGTCAACGACAGCAGGAGGAAGACGAGACCGACGCCACCGCGCACCGAGTAACGGGAGCAGTAGCGAGTAATCAGCCAAGTCTGGCGTGTGTCCATGCGAGATCTAGCGGGTGAAGTCGTGCTTGAACGTGGTGTTCAGCAGGAGGAGCGTCAGCACTGGGTAGATCAGGAAAACCATGGTCCCGATGGTGAAGCCGCCGCCGGCATCCGCACTGACCATCATCGCCGAGACAACCAGCGAGACGATTGCCAGCACCGCGTATCCCGTGCCGAGAGTGCGGCCGAGGAACTTCTTCTGCTGCAGGTAGCCGACACCTGAAGCGATCAGCAGGATCGCGGCCACGGCATACATAAGCAGCATGAAGTAGAACAAGCCCATACCGAGATCGCGCCAGGCGTCGACTACGGCGTTTGCATCAGGGTTCTCTGAGCCCTCAACCTCGTTGGCGACCCCTTGGATCAACGCGAGCATTGCTGCCATGCCCAATGTCACGATTGCGTTGCCGGCACCGAACACGAAATTGATAACGGCCAACGCAGTCAGGCCACCGGGGCGTTTTCCTTCAGACATTTGATTCTCCTTGGGGGTCGAGGGGAATGGGCGATTCGAGCAGCCCGCACCCTGCGTCGCAAACATCGAACATGGCAATTGGGCAAATCCGGTCCCATGTCCACGAACCGATGGCCATTCTGTCACCGTTTATCGAAGCGCAGGTAGGCGCTCGTGCCGGCAATCAGCGCCAAGCCAGCAGGTTGACGAACGGAACCCAACCCCAGTTGCAGGCCGAGTTCGTGGTAGATCGGCGCCCGCTCCTTCCAGACATGCGCCCGCGGGCTCGTATCGGAATCACCTCGGCGCACTCTCCAGGCACTGCGAAGTTGCGACCCACCATCACGAGCAGCAACAACACCAAGGGCTTGGTAATCAGCAAGTCACACCAAGCAGCAATGACCAGCCCAATGACTACCAGATCGTCGTTGATGAGCGACTTGGCGGTGTGCTTCGCAGCTATCGCCGCACAGCCTGACAGCCCGGTTCCTCATGACAAGCTGGTTGCCAACTTCGAATCGAACCACCGATCTACTTACTCGGCCAAAACCGTCACGAACTCATGGGTCATAGACAATTGCGCAGCGACCAAATTCGATGCCAAACATGCGCATCCGAGCTACCGGATAGGACGAGCTAAAGCAATCGAGTGCGGCGGAAGACCGCGACCATCACCGTAGCCACCACCGCCAAGATGGCACACACGACCCAGAATGCGTATGGGCTCTCGACACCAGGCATGCCACCAACGTTGATCCCAAGCAGCCCGGTTAGCAGGCCGAGCGGCAAGAACACGCCGGTGACCACCGCCAAAACGTACATGTTGCGGTTCATCTGCTCTGACAAGCGGCCATTTAGCTCTTCGTGGACTACGCCCGCGCGTTCTCGCGCAGCATCGAGCTCTTCGACCAAGCGGGTCTGTTGCTCGCCGGCCTCGCGCATACGACCGCGCTGACGGTCACCAAGCCACTCGATCTCCTCGTAAGAGAACCGAGTCAGCACTTCACGCTGCGGCGCGATGTAGCGACGAAGGCCAATCGCCTTGCGGCGAAACTCGGAAATGCGCAGGCGCAGCGAATAGCTAGGGTCATCCATCAAGCCCGACTCAATGTCGTCAACCTCTTCTTCCAGACCATTGACGACGGCGGCCTGCAGGCCGAGCAAACGACCCGCGATAGCGGACAGCATCGCACCAGGTGAGCGCGGCCCTTGACCGGCGAGCAGCTGCTTGCGGATTTCCTGAATCGAATACAGCCGGCGGCTGCGCAGCGTGATGACGCGATGCTCGTGCACCCAAATCCGCAGCGAGACCATGTCGTCAGGATCCGCCCCAGGGTTGAGGTTGACCCCACGCAAGATCACGAGGACCGGCCCCTCGGTGTGCAACAGCCGGGGCCGCGTTTCGACGGCGAGTAACGCATCACAGGTCAAGCCATCCAGCCCCGAATCCTGGCGCAACCAGTCCTGATGGTCGTCGTCGGTGTAGTTCAGGTGGATCCAATGCCACTCAGGGGAAGTCGGTGGCACCGCAGCTTCGGCTAGCGTAATCGGTCGACAACCTCCGACTCCATCACAAGCATAGGCACCAAGCCCCACGTCGGACGGACCATCTGGCACAGAGGAGTCAGGCAGCATGGCGCCACTATATCTGCCTGCAGGCAATACGCACATGTCGCCACCAATCAGCGGCCAGCGAACGCCTCGGATCTAGAAGCCCGATTGCGGCAAGATCGGAAGCTGCAACTCCGGTTTTGCAGACTGCTACCGAGCCTGGCTCGGCCACAGACCGCCGCCACAGCAAGGCGAGGGAAACGCATCGACCGGCACGTCTTTTGACAAGGTTCGGGCATGACGAATCCCGAATTGCGGCTCGACCGCATCAGCCTGAGCGAAGCTGCCGACCAACGGATCACGCGCTCGAGCAACGGCGTCGTCGCATGCGCGCCCGATCTTGCCGCGGATGCGGTCCCGCAGGGTAGCAAGCGTTCCAGTTTGGTGGTCTGCAGATGACCACGAGGAACGGTGCTGTGTTGTCGGGGTCGGTGAGCCGCGCCGTGATTTGAGCGCGAACTCGCTCACGCAACGATGACCGCAGACGCATCCCTGCCGCACCCAACACGACCGCCAGCATCCACCCAGCATGAACACTGACAACGCCCAGCCACCCAGCCACCTGCCACCAACCGAAGGCGAGCCGTGGCAAATCCTGTCGCATCGACTGCAGGCCGGTAAGGGTGTACGTAAGTTCCTCGCGAACCTCCACGGCAGCGAAATCATGCTGGCAATCTCGCGCCTTCCGGAAGTGCAGCAAACGCAACTCTTCACCGAAATGCGCCCTGGGGATGCCGCCGATCTCATGGAGCAACTGCCTGACGCAGCGGCCATCGAGATTGTCGAGCACCTCGATCCGGGGGCCGCGGCCCGCATCATCCACGAGCTACCCAGCAACGGCCAAGCCGCCCTAATCGGAGAACTCGACCGCGACGACGCCGAAGCGATCCTTGCCAACCTCGATCCCGAAGAAGCCGGCGAGCTCCGAGCGCTGGCGGCGTATGAGGACAACGAGGCTGGCGGCATCATGGTCACCGAGTACCTTAGCTACACAGAGAATACGACCGTCGGCGAGATGGTCGACGACCTGCGCAACAACCGCGAGACCTACACGGACTACGACGTACAGTACGCCTATGTCGTGGACTCGCAGCTACGCCTCATCGGCGTCATGCGCATCCGTGACCTGCTGCTGTCACCAGGGAACACAAGTCTGCGCGACTTGATGATCCGTGAACCGTTCTCGGTACTGGACCACGCGCCACTCGAAGACGTGCAAAGACTGTTCGATGAGTATGAGATCATCGGCGTCCCCGTGGTTGATGCGGACGGCCTGCTACTCGGCGTCGTGCACGGATCCGATGTCGAGTCTGCGCTCGCCAAGCGCAGTGACAACGACTACCGCGTGGCGCAAGGCATCGTCGGCGGCGAAGAACTGCGCACCATGCCAGTCTTGCTGCGTTCACGACGCCGCCTGGCCTGGCTGACGCTGAACGTCGTGCTGAACATTCTCGCCGCAAGCGTGATCTCTGCCTTCGAGGGCACGCTGCAGGCCGTCATCGCGCTGGCTATTTTCCTGCCAATCATTTCGGACATGAGTGGCTGCTCCGGCAACCAAGCCGTCGCTGTCAGCATCCGCGAATTATCGTTGGGCTATGTACGAGCCAGCGAGACCTGGCGCGTGTGGCGCAAAGAGATCGTAGTCGGCACCATCAACGGCCTGCTATTGGGGATCCTGGTTGCGACCGTTGCCTGGATTTGGAAAGGGATCCCGGCGCTCGGACTCGTTGTCGGCGTAGCCATGATGATCAACACGATGATCGCGGTTTCTATTGGCGGCTTAGTGCCGCTCGTTCTCAAGCGCTATGGCAAGGATCCCGCGCTAGCTTCTGGCCCCATCCTCACCACGATCACCGACATGTGCGGCTTCATGCTCGTCTTGGGCTTGGCGTCGCTGTTCATCGATCATCTGCACTAGCTCGCACGTTCGACTTACCCATGACACCGATTCCACTTGAAGAGTTTGAGACTCAAATCGAAGTTCGCCCACTAAAGCCGGCGGACTTCGACGAGATCGTCGCAATGCAGTTGATGTGCTTTCCGGACATGCCCACCTGGACCAAGAAGCACGTCGAGAGCCAGATCTCGCACTTCTCCGAAGGCCAGATCGGCATCTTCTACGACGGTCGGCTCGTCGCGTCTTCTTGCAGCTTGATCTTGGACTACGACCTCTGCTCAGAGTGGCACGACTGGAAGGCTGTTGCCGATGGCGGATTCATCACCAACCACGATCCAGACGGCGATGTACTTTACGGCATCGAGATCATGGTGCACCCCGAGTTCCGCAGCATGCGTCTCGCCCGCAGGCTATACACCGAACGCAAACGCCTCGCCCGGGAGCGAAACCTCGAAGCCATTGTGATTGGCGGTCGGATTCCCGGCTATGCGGCTCACAAGGACGAGATGACGGCGCACGAGTACGCTAAGAAAGTGGCGGACAAGACGCTCTATGACCCCGTGTTGACCACGCAATTGGCCAACGGCTTCGAACTCAAGCAGTTGATCCCCGACTACCTGCCGAGCGACGAAGACAGCGTCGGCTGGGCGTCGCACATGGAGTGGATCAACGTGGACTACCGCTCCCACCAAAAGCGCGAGATCCGACCCGTGCAAATGGTTCGGCTGGCAACCGTGCAGTACCAGATGCGTGCGATCACCTCATGGGAAGAATTCGAACAGCAGGTCGTCTACTTCGTCGACACCGCCGGCGACTATCGGTGCGACTTCGTCACCTTCCCGGAACTGTTCACGACACAGCTGCTTTCGCTTGTCACGGCCAAACGCCCCAGCATGGCTGCGCGCGAACTGGCGTCGTTCAACGAGCGCTACATCGAGCTCTTCCAGAGCCTGGCCGTGCGATTCCACGTGAACATCATCGGCGGCAGCAACTTCGCCATCGAAAATGACAAGCTCTATAACATCTCCTACTTGTTCCGACGCGATGGCACGATCGGCAAGCAATACAAGATCCACGTGACGCCAGCGGAGTGGCGCTGGTGGGGAGTCACGGGCGGCGACAAGGTCGAAGTCTTCGATACAGACTGCGGCCGCATTGCGATCCTCATCTGCTACGACATCGAGTTCCCCGAACTCGCACGCATCGCGACCAAGAAGGGAGCGCAAGTCATCTTCGTGCCCTTCAACACCGACGAACGGTCTGGCTACCTCCGGGTTCGCATATGCGCGATGGCGCGCTGCATCGAGAACCACGTCTACACAGTCTTGTCCGGATGCACCGGCAACTTGCCGCAGGTTCGCAATGCCGACATCCACTACGCGCAGTCGGGCATCTACACGCCGTCCGATCTACCGTTCAGCCCTGATGCTACGGCAGCCGAGTGCACGCCCAACATCGAGACCATCGTCATGAAGGACCTCGACATTGAGCTGCTACGCCGGCACCGCTACCAGGGCACAACGCAGAACTGGCGCGATCGACGACGGGATCTCTACCGCGTGCGCTACCGCGAAGACGGCAAAGACGCCGAGGTCTAATCGTCACCGCGTCCCAAGCCATGGCCGCGGTCCGGCAACGCTACGAAGCAGCGTCCGACGCGGCGTCCGACGCTTCGGCTTGCTTCCTGGTCAACAGTTCAACCAGCGGCTCTGCCGAGCGAATGTGCAGATCACGTTGCGGGAATGCGATCTCGATGCCAGCCTTGCGGAACTCCTGGTCAATGCGATGGTGCAGCCCATCGATCACCTCGGGCCATACATCAACGTTGATGGTGAATACCCGCAACTGAAACTCCAGGGTGCTGTCCCCGAACCCCATAAAGAGGGCCTTGGGCTTCGGCTTATCGAGAATGTTGGAGTTTTCCGAAGCGATCCTTAACAACACCTCACGAGCCAAGTGAGTATCACTGCCATACGCGACGCCAACCTTGACGATCAGCCGCGTAATCGAATCGGACAACGTCCAGTTGACGATGCTGCCAGTGATGAACTCCTTGTTCGGAATCACGAGCTCTTTGCGGTTGAAGTCACGGATGGTTGTCGCACGCATCTTGATGCGCGTCACGTAGCCATCGACGCCACCAACGGTGACCAAGTCCCCCACGCGCACGGGTCGCTCGAACAGAATGATCAACCCCGAAATGAAGTTGGCGAAGATCTCCTGCATGCCGAAACCGAGGCCAACACTGACGCCGGCCGCCAACCACTGCAGCTTGCCCCAACCGATTCCGAGCGTCGAAAACCCGTATACCAGCCCGATCAGAATGATCGTGTAACGCGCAATGGTCGTGATCGCGTGCCGTTCTCCTTCATGCACCTGCAGGCGCTGCAGCAGCGTCAGCTGCAACACACCAGGGATATTGCGCGCCGCCAAGAACGTCATGATCAACACGATGGCCGACAACAACGCATCGGCGAGCGTCACCTCCTGCCAAAGCGATACGTCTTGGAAAATGCCAAGCGCAGGCAAGACATCTACCCAGATTGCCCAGATCGCCAGGACGAGGAACACTAGCGATAGCGAGCGCACCAGGCTGCGCGTCTGCTCCGCAATCGAACTGACATCGATCCCCGGTTCTTCGGCCGGCTTCTCGCCTTGTTGTGCCGCATCACCTCCGGCTCGGGCAGCCGCAGCTGCCGAGCGGCGCTCCGCGGCTTGCTGCTTCGCCAGCTTGCGTCGTGCGATTACCAAGGCCCGCAAGATCACATCTTGTACCACCAGCAATGCTGCCAACATCGCAACCGTCGCCGTGAATCGTTGTGTCAGATGTACGGTGGTGAAGTTGTAGCCCAGCAACGCCAACAGCAAGAGCGTTGCCGGAATCCCCGTGCCCAGAACGAACCACAGCCGCCGCACATGCAACGACCACCCTTCCGCTGGCGCGCTGCGCAAATGACCAATGCCGTTACGCGGGCGCAGTAGACGCCAAGCAACCAACAGCAAACACGCGAGCGCAATCATCAAGACTGGCCGGCCGAGAGCGGCCTTCCAGCCAAGGTCACCATGGTGCTCAAGCGCCCCGATCACGACCGTGGCCACGGTGACGACCGGAGTCAAACACAGCAAGTCACGGCGGATCAGCCGCAACGCATGTGCGTTCCAACCAAAGTGCGCTTCTGCCAGGCCTCCAGCGCGCACCACTTGGCGAAAGAACTCTAGTCCCAACACCAACAACGCCCCGCTCTGAAGGCCTTGGCCAAGCGGCTTGGCCAGGTCGATTCCGTTAGCTCCAGAGTCGAGCAGTCGCCCCAGCAAGAACAGGATTGCCGGCACTGGCAACGCCGTGACGAGGGTCAACAGCAGCGACCATCCGGTTGGCGCAAAGTTCACCGTGGTGCCACGAATCGCTACTTGACCGTAGCTCCGAATCGCGTGGCGAGCACGTCGTTGCCCCCATAACAAGGCAACCAAGAAGAGCACCGCTAGCACGACAAGAACGATTTGGTCGAACAGTGCCTGCCACGTGGAGGCCATCAGTGCAGCCCAGTTCTCTGAACTGACGAACCAGGCCGCTGCGGTGCGCAATTCCCGCGGATTACTCTGCCACAGCGGCGTGGTGCTGCGAATCCACAGGACACGCTGGTTGACGAACTCGTTGTAGTTCAGGGATGCGGCAAGCAAGAGGTGCTCAGCCGTGTCAAGGCGCACCAACCAGTCCAGCAGACTGCGACTGTCTTTGCGTAGTTCTTCGACCAACTCTCGACGCGCATCGAGCAACTCCCTAGCAACACTCTCGGAATCCTTGCCTAACGGTGGAATCGCGTCAGCCAGCAAGCTGTCGAGTAACGCATCGCCAACCAGCGCTGCTCGAAAATCGTCAAATTCAAAGCGTTCCTGCTGCAAGACGGATCGCAAGTCGCGCGCCTCGTGGATATGGCGCCGGACGTTGCGAGGGTCGGGCAAGCTCGACCTGCGATCGCGAAGCAACGCTCCCATCGCGTCGGTCAGTCCGATCAGGCGAACCCGCTCCGCGACCCCCTTGAAGTCCTGCTGCAACTTAGCCAGCCGTTCGTTGGCCTGATTGCTGGACTCCGTCGCCGCCGCCAATCGAACGGCAAGCTGGGTGCGGCGCTTCGCAAGAGCTTCGTTCTGCTTGGCTAGTTGCTCAAGCAGCGGATGCCGGTTCTCCGTGCGTGCGACGTCCGCAGCAGCGCTATTCTCCGCCTCCTTGGCGTTTTGCTGGCGCTGTTCCTGAACAATGCGTTGCCAGCCCTTGATCCATATCGGCGTCTGCAGTGCGCGGCGCTGGGCAAGGTCGCGTTCGGCGGACAACAATTCTTGGCTGCCATCGTAACTCGAAAGCTCCGCTTCGAGCGCGGCGACTTCGCTCTCCCAAGCATAGCGTTCTGCGGCCAGCTCCAAGCGCCTGGCGACGCGCGTTTCGGGCTCCCCAGCTTGCGTCGGCAGAGCTGCCAACGTCGCGGCAGCTTGCGTCGCGTTATCGTGCGCCGCAGCCAACAACTGTGGCAATGCCGGCTGGCGCTTGGCACGGGCTTGGATGCGCGCGTCGGCCTCATTCAAGGATGCCGCGGCTGCACGCGCAGCCGCTTCTGCAGCCAACAGCGACTGCTCGAGATCGGCAAGAGTCGCACCTGGTAGCGCGGTTGGATCCGCGGTATCCGGCGACACTGCGAGCTGCGTTCGCACGAGCTCAAGCCGGCTCGGCTGGGCGGCCTTGACGCCGACGAACTCCTGTTTGCGAGCGGCGGCCGCGTCGGCCTTCTTGAGAGCCTCAAGTGCCTTGCCGTAGCTCGCCGCAACTTCCGCGCGCTCCGCATCGGACAACTGCGACGAGTCTTTCGCCGCAGCCAACCGAGCCTCGACCACCGCAACATCCAGCCCGACGGGTTTATCCGGCTGCTGAGCAACCGCGGCTGGCAACAGCCAACCGCCAAGCAACAAAGCAGCAACCAGCCAAGGCCGCGGTCGGCACATCATTCGATCAAACACGGCTGGCACGATATCCGGAGAGAGTGCAAGTGAAGCTACTTGCTCTTTTTGCCCTTAGCCTTCTTGGCTGGGGTCTTCTTGGCCGGCCGCTCTTTCGGCGCGGACTTCTTGGCATCCTTCTCTTTGAGCTGGGCAACCAACGCTTCTGCCTTGCTCTGCTCAATCGAGGCCTTCACGACCTTGAGCTTCTGCGCCTTCGGAGCTGGCAAGGCAAACTTCTCCTTGTTCTTCTTGGCATCCGCCTTCGCCGCCTTGTGGGCCGCGAGGGCGTTTTTGTGGTCTCGCGTCAGCTTCTTCTTGAGCTTCGCCACCTCGTCTTTGCCGACAATCTGGTAGTCGCCGCCGACAAGCACAACCGCCGACATCACCGGCTTGGCCTTGGTCTTCTTCTGGGCAACGGCATCACCGCCCATCGCGACCAAGGCCATCAGGAACACACATACGCCAGACACGAGCTTCGTTCGAAACATAGGATTCGTCCTCCATGGACGGGGGTTTTCCACTGCTGAAGCAACAGCTGTGCCAAGCGCTCAAGACTGCCGCTTCAAGACTGCAGGTCGAGCCGACACCAGTCCCGCAGAGCCATCTGCACACCAGCGCGCTTGTCTGCGATCGACACCTCGTCGGTACGGGACAGTTCCAGCTGCACCCACGGCATCTCGACGCCGTGCGTGCGGGTGATGTGGCCACCCGCGAATGGCGTGTTGACAGCCACGTCGTCGCCGAAGTAGTGACTCAGACAATCGTGCATCGCCGCCACCCAACTGGCAGGACACGTCGCGCCCTTGCCATCACTAAGGCATACGAGCGGGCGCCGACACCCGGCATCGGGACCGATCGGAGGCCCAACACCCGACATTGTGTGGCAGTCGACTCCGAGCTTGACGCGGCCCGCCCACGAGCTCAGTTCCCGATGATAGGGCTCGTGGTATTCGTCGAGCAACCGTTGCACATCCTCGCCAACAAGTGGCGCGCTCCAAACCGGCTCCTGCCAACACGAGTGCGTCTTAACGACGCCATCGGCGCGCTGCACGTCAACTGCCGCCCGGTTCATGTCCAAGACAGCACGGGCAATCGGGGTCCGCGCGAACAGAGTGACTTCCGACTGTAACGAGTAGATTTCGAAGGCCCCGACATCGCCGTCGGCGACGGTTTGCGCTTCACTCAGCAAGTAGCGTTCGCTCAGCCAGGATGGCACTTGCAAGCCTGCGTGCGGCACCGACAGCGCGATCGGCAGGGTCACACCCCCACCGCGGCGCCATCACGGCGCAAGTCGGCGACGCCGACCAAACCATCGCGCTCGCGCATGCAGGCCTGCACACACCCTAAATAGAACGAGAACGGCTCGACCTCGTTGACGGTAAAGCCCCGACGCGTCAGGGCTGCCGGCAAGTCCGAGCGCATCCGGGACGCCTCCAGGGTCACCTTGCCGTCAAGACTGGTGTGCATTCGCGGCGCCGTGATCGCATCCATCAGTGGCTGACTCTCCAGACGCAGCAGCACCTGGGCAATCGCCGAGACGATGCGCTCGCTACCCGGCGACCCCAAGACAACGCGAGGACGGTTGCCCTGCATGACGATCGTCGGTGCGACGCTGGCCCACGGCACCGCATTGGGCCGCAAGTAGTACGGGTGAGAGATGTCCTCTTGTTCGAAGCAACTCATGTAGTTGTTGAACAAGAAGCCGAGGTCGGGACTCGCTGCGAACGAGCCGTAGACGCGCTCGATCGACTGAGTCAACGCCACACCACAGCCGTCGGCATCGAGGGTCGATAGGTGCGTGGTCTCGCCAGTCGTACGAATCCTCGTGCGGATCTGTTTGGCGACCGTCTGCGCGTAGTCATCGTCCAGCAACCGCTTGTCTTGGATCTGCGGGTAGAAGCTCGGATCCACGGGACGATCGCGTCGGTCGAGCATGGCGCGACGGATGACCTCGGCGAGCACCAACGCCCCTTCGCGCGTGTCCGGCTGGCGCCGCTTGACGGGAAACTGATCGAGCAGCTTCAGCATGAACAACAGCGCCCGACCGGCTCCCGGTGGCGGGAACGTAAACACGCGCATCGAACCAAACCGTCCGCCAATCGGCCGACGCTCGATCGGCGTCGGCACCTGCGCCAGGTCGTCGAGCTGGATCAAGCCGTCGTGCTTCTCCATGTCGGCCGCAATCGCCTTGGCAATCTCACCGGAGTAGAAGTCCTGAACGCCATGCTCTCCCAAGCGGCGCAGCGTTCTGGCTAGCACAGGCTGCTTCAAGATCTCGCCGACCTCGTAGGCCTGCTTTCCGTCCTTCAGGAAGAACGGCGCCGCGGTGCCCTCACGCAAATGGTTCAGCTCACGCACCGTCAGGCGTCGCTGCAACTCGGTGACGGCGTAGCCATCCTCAGCCAGATCGATAGACGGCTGCATGACCTCACGCCAGGACAGCTTGCCGAACCTCTCCAACACATAGGCCAGTGTCGCCGGCGTGCTCGGCACCGTCGTGGCCCGGTGGCCACGCAGGCGCTCCGCCTTCTTCAGCTCGGACGGTGGCGTTCGGTGTGGCGCGCGCGACGAGCCATCGATGGCTATCGTGCGCTGACCGGGCATGTGGATCAGCATCATCGTCTGGCCGCCAAGACCCGATGCTGCAGGTTCGCAGACCCCGAGCGCCAAGGCACTCGCGACCGCGGCATCCACAGCGTTACCGCCTGCGACGAACATGCGCGCACCCGCTTCGCTAGCCCGCGCGTGGGCGGTGGCAACCATGCCGCGCTTCGCGGTCGCGACGCGCTGCGGATGGCCAAGTTCGGTAAGAGCCGGAGTTGGAGCAGTCATTAGCGCTGCACCTCGGCGAGCAGAAACTGGGCAAGTAGAAGGGTCCGCTGCACCACGCTGATGCGCTCAACAGACTCGGTAGACGTGAAGGTCTCGGTAGCGGACGGGCCGACGCCGCAAATCACTGCCGTCGAAGCCGGTGCCAGACCCGCAACCGAGGGCAGCAACGAAGAGTCCTCGGCAAAAGGGACCTCCCATCGGTCGGCCGCCGCCCGCAGGCGGTTGCCAAGCTCCTCCGATGCTGGGGATCGGAGGAACGGAGGCCGATCGCCAACCGGAGTCAACCGCACCCTCAGGCCATCCTTCTGATCGAGCTGACGATGCAGCTCCGCTTCAATTCGGTCCGCTGCCGCAGCATCGAGATAGTTGATCAGGATCGTCGCCGACACTTCATGCGGCAGCAGGTTCTGGAACCCCGACGTGCGCATGTTGACCACGGAGACCGCGACGCGATCTTTGCGAGAAGACAGCGCACAACACTGCTCAAGGCGCGCCCATGACCAGCGCAGCACCTCAGGGCGCTTGGTCGCTTGCCCAAGCTTGCGCACGGGTCCACTGATTCGCAGGTCGAGCCGCCGCACGCCCCGTCGTTGCGTAATGAACTGGTCGCCGGCATTGCCCGGACGCAAGACCAAGACTTGCTTGGCGCGTGCCGCCGCTGCCCGAATCAGGCCCGCACTCTGGGCACAGTCGCGGCCCTCGTCCCCGTAGTATAGAACCCCCAGCCGCGACTTCGACAGCTGCCGACGACTGCGCAGCGCCTGCAGCGCAAACTCCATAGCTACGAGCGGCGCCCGAGACGATCCAATGCCCTCGCCAATGATGTGCTCGGGTTCCCGATGAAACATCTGCCCATGCACGGCATCGGGCAACGGCACGTCGAGATGGCCGATCAACAGCGTGCCACCGTCCAAACCAGCGGCGGTCTCCCATAGGCCTGCCACATGCGGCTCGACGTCCATCGGCTTGCGACGCAAGCTCATGTCGGTCATCGTGCGATCGAGCTGTTCGAAGGCGCCTGCCAGACCGACGGTGTCGCCGGTCCGACTGGAACGCCGAGTCCATTGCTCAATGCGGCGCTCAATGCGTTCGCGACGCGACGTGACGAACTCCAGCAGCTGGTCGGCATCGCCACTCTTCTCAGGAGCGATTTCGTCTGGCTCTGGAGTGGCAAAGTAGCGGGAGCTGGCGACCTCAACCAGTCGGTTGACGAGTGCGCAGAAGTCGAGCCCGGCGGCCTCAGCCGCGACCACGTAGGAACCATGCTCGCCGAGGCTCGGCAGGCTGTTGATCTCCAGGATGTAGGGGTTGCCTTCTTCGTCAAGGCGCATGTCGACGCGCGCGCAATCCAGACAGCCCAAGGCGTCGAAAGCCGCGATCGCGAGTTCCTGAACCCGCTTGTTTGTCGCCTCATCGAGGTCGGCCGGACAGGCAACCGACACCGTGCGGCCAGACTTGCGGGTCTTGTCCTCGTAGGTGTAGATCTGCGGGCCACCCTCGCCAAAGATCAGCTCCGCCGGCGGCAACGCTTCGGGCGCGCGGTTGCCAATCAGACCAACGTTGACCTCACGGCCCTTGATGAAGCGCTCCACCAGCACCGGCTGCTGGAATTTCTCAAAGATCACACCTGCCGCGGCGCGCAGTTCCGCCTCGTCGTTGACAATCTTGATGCCGAACGAGACCGCTTCGTTGCGCGGCTTGACGATCAGCGGGAATCGGAGGTCGGGCACCCGATCTTCCGGAGTTTGCAGAACTGCAAACTCCGGAGTCGGCAGGCCGTGCTGCACGAAGATCATCTTGGCGATGACCTTGTCCAACGCCAGCGAGTGCGCCATCGGCCCCGAGCCAACATAGGGAATGCCAACCATCTCGAGGATGCCTGGCACGTGGGTGTAGCGCGCTTGTCCCTGAATGCCGTAGGCCAGATTGAACGCCATGCCGGGGCGCTCGCCCTTGATGACCCTGGGCATAAAGTCTTCGAGCTTCTCAATCAGGTCCTTGTCGCCCTCAATGGCGCGAACCTGGTGACCTCCTCGCTTCAGGCAAGCAACGATGCGTTCGATCGCCTTCTTGCCGTAGCGTTCTTGGTTGAGGGTGCCAAAGACATTGATGACCCGCTCAGACTTGGTGTTGTAGATGACCGCGACTTTCATGGCTGCGTATTCGCAACCACCGTGCCGCGCGGTATCGCGAACCAGCTAGCGGCGATAGAGCAGGATGGAGAGGTCGTCGGGCTTGCCGGTGACGACCTCACCTTCGCCGCGCATCCGCTGCTGGCATCGTGTCACCAACTCGCGGACAGCGAACTGCAGCGGTCCCTTGCGAACGATTTCGGTGACCTCCGCCACATGCAGATTGTCCCACAGGCCATCGCTCGCAAGGACGACCGTGTCGCGCGCAGCCAAGGAGATCGCGCTTGCCACCTCAACCCGCATCGCCTCCATGCCAACGCAACTCGAGATCAAGTGACGGTCCTCATGGTTGAGTCCGTCGTCCGCATCGATCAAACCAGCCTCAAGGCCGTAGCCCACCGGCGAATGGCTAACCGTCTGATGCTTCAACTTGCCGCGCTGGCCCACCACCAAGAGTTCGGAGTCTCCCGCATGCAGGCTACGTAGTTCGTTGCCATCGATGACGGCGACCAAGATCGTGGTTGCCGCTCCACCCCGCAGTTCGATCAACTGCTGGTTGGCGGTCTCGATGCCAGCCAGAACCGCGGACTGGACCGCCAAGCCTTCCGGCTGCTCGACCACGAGCCTGCTAGTGATGGACTCGACCGCCAGACGCGCGGCCAGGGCGCCATCGCGATGGCCGCCAACGCCGTCGGCAACCACCAGCACCGACGCAGCCCCAGACCACGACACGACCGCCGCCGCGTCCTGGCAGCCGTCGTCCGGGGCGCGGGTCGGAGCCTTCTGCACGAACGCAACGCACTGGCCGCTCCCAGCCTCGACCTGCGTCACATCCTGGCCTTCAGGGTGCGCCCAACACCAGACGTCTGGACGAGTATTAAGAGCCGTCATCGCCGTGCCCTCCGACGACGCTCCAGCAGCCGCAGCGTCAACTTCTTGGCCGCTTGGAAGGTGGCCAACATCTGTCCGGCATCGCGGAACCGGCGCCGCGCATCGATCGCAAGCGCGCGCTGCAGCACCGGTATCATGTCGGGCGCCCCACGCCGCACGCGGGCCAAGCCGGGCAGCGGCCATTCGTAGGGCCACTCGGGCAACGCTCCAGACAGCATGCGATAGATGATGATGCCTGCCGAAAAAACATCCGAACGCTTGGACGGCCGGCCCATCGCTTGTTCGGGCGCAATGTAGCCAAGCGTTCCAGACGACGACGCGTTTTGCGTCCGCAAGGCTTGCTTGGCCAGCCCGAAGTCGGCCAACCGCAGGTTGCCATCGGCGAACAGGATCAGGTTGTCGGGTTTCACGTCGCAATGCATGAGCCGCTGTTCGTGGGCGTGCGCTAGCGCCTCGAGCAACTGCTCTCCGAAGTCCAGGGCATTGCGGACCGACAAGCGGTTCGTCAAACGATCGCTCAACGTGCGCAAGCCAATCGGATAGGCAAGCACCAAGCGGCCTTCGATGTAGTCCGCGGTCTTCAGTCGCAAGATGTTCGGGTGATCCAGGCGCGCACTGATCCGGATCTCACGCTCAAAATCGCTGCGCAGGGTCGCGTCGAGCTTCTCGGCCAACGGCACCTTGAGGGCCACCGACACGCGCTCAAGGGTGTCAAACGCCTCGTAGACGTTGGCAAAGCCACCGGCCGCAAGCCTGCGTTTGAGACGGTACTTCCCAAGACGTTGTCCAACACGAATCATTAGCTAGCTAGACCCTAGCAAGACTCGGACCACAATAGACCTGTAGGGTGCGGAACTGTACCGTCCCAAGTTGGCCGATTCCTTATGCTCGCACGACTCGTCTTTGCCATCACCAATGCCGCGCTTCGCAGCCGACTAGCAGAACTAGCGGAAAGCCCAGACACGGTCGTTTCCGAACTGGATTCTGAGGTCTGGCTCCAGAAAATCGGCCGCATCGACTGTGACCTCGTCGTCGTCGACATTGCAGCCTTAGTGATCCCCGCCGAGGATGTGATCAAGGCATTGCGACAAACAGACTCGAGCCCCGAATTGCTCGTGGTCTCGTCGTCCGTTGACGCCACCGAACGCGCCGAACTGTTGACAGCAGGCTGCTTGGCAGTGATCTCCGACGAACTGCCGGACGAACAATTTCGCGAGGCACTGGAGACCCTGATCCAACGGCGGCGTGAGGCTATACAACTGCAACGCGAGGTGGACGAAGCCAGCGATACGTTCGGCGGCTTCCTCAGCAAGAGCCCCAGCATGGACAAGTTCTTGCAGATCGCACGCAAGGTAAGCCGCGCCTCAAGCACGGCGCTGATCCTCGGGGAAACGGGCGTCGGCAAGGAACAGCTCGCGCGTGCAATCCACTCGCAGAGCCCACGCGCGGCGGCTCCGTTCATCGTGCTCAACTGCGGTGCGGTGCCCGAAGCACTGCTTGAGACCGAGCTGTTCGGCCACGAACGCGGCGCGTTTACGGGGGCGGTGCGCGCCCACCGCGGCCACTTCGAACTGGCCCACCGCGGCACCATCTTCCTCGACGAAATCGGCGAGATGCCGGTGCACCTGCAGGTCAAGCTGCTCCGGGTGATCCAGGAACGCTCCATCCAACGCGTTGGCGGCGAAGATGCGCTGCCGATTGACGTCCGCATCCTCGCAGCCACCAACCGCGACCTTGCGGAGGAAATCCGCGAGAAGCGCTTCCGCTCGGATCTCTACTACCGACTGAGCGTCGTCACCCTTGAGATCCCACCACTTCGGGAACGCAAGGAAGACATCGAAATGCTGGTTGAAACCTATTTCCAGCAGTTCAAGACAGAGATGCCGACGTCTGCGGAGTCCGTCTCAAATACCGCTCTGAAGACGCTCTGCGCTTACGACTGGCCCGGCAACATCCGCGAATTGATCAACGTCGTCGAACGCGCCGTGCTGCTGTGCGACGGCGAAGAGATCGGGCCAGAAGACCTTCCCGCGGTCGTCCGCGACGCTGCGGTTCCCGAGGCTCCGGCCGCCGTCACGCGCCAGTTCGACAACGCCGTGCAAGGACTCGACGACTCCTGGCTGCAGCGGCCATTGGCCGAGTCACGCCTAGCATGGAACATGGCACACGAGCGCGCCTATCTGCAAGGACTGCTACAGCAGACCAAAGGCAAGATTAGCGACACGGCCAAACGCAGCGGCATGGATCCGCGCAGCCTGTATGCGAAGATGAAGCAGCATGGTCTTCGTAAAGAAGACTTCCGCTAGCAACGTGCACTCATCGTAGCGGTGCCCGCCGCGCGGTGAGCGTTGGCGGCCAGGTTCCTTGTGAGGAACCAACGAGACCAGCTCGGCGACTGATTCCCGTCAGCCATAGGCGCTGCCCAAACTGCTGCACGCCGATGCCCCGCAAGAACAACAATCCCAGCCATGAGGTACCCAGCCCGCAAAGCCATGTGCCAAAGCGAATACCAATCGCCCCATCGCCAAACACGGCACTTCCAAGCCAGATGATCCAAGCCACCATCGGTAGATGATCGAAGTAGGCGAGATCAGGGTGAAGCGAGTCGACAGCAGCGAGTGCGTGGGCTGGCTCGCCAGAGACAAGCTCCTGCGCGCAGGCCCCGCACACGCTCGTTGATCTCACGGTGACACAAGGTCGCAGCAGCGATCATCTGGTCGCGAACCGCAGCCAGCTTCTTGGGCGAGAACTCGCGCGCGGCAGCAGCACCGAATACCTCCCGCAGCGGCCGGGTCGACAGCTCGATCCTGGCGTAGTTGTTGGCGAGCCGCACCTCTGGGTGCCGGCGCCGAAGATGATCAAGGTAGGCATCGATCAACTGAGCAACGGTGAACGGGGTCTCCTCCGGCCCCTCGTCCGGCAGGCGGCGTCCGGCGGCCAACCACGACGCGAGGAACGACTCAAACTCACGGCGTGCCGCAGGCCCAGCGGGACCGAAGCCAACCATGCGGCCGTTAAACGTCGCGTCGGCGAGAGTCTTGCCCGAACTCGGGCTCTTCCGCTGACAGAGGCGGGAATACGTTGTGGTTCCTTGCGGGGTCTCCTGGGGTCAGAAACCTGCACGTGCAGGTTCGTAGCACCTCTGGACCGCCGCTCCACCTTCAAGGCGGGTCACGCAAGTGCGCGATCGAAGCTGAAAAATAACTGGTCGGGGCGAGAGGATTCGAACCTCCGACCTCTGCGTCCCGAACGCAGCGCTCTACCAAGCTGAGCCACGCCCCGACCATGATCCGCAGGGCATTGCTGCCGCGAATCGAGCGCGAACACTAGCCACCCATTTGGCTTGGGTCAAGGCCGGTCCAGGTCAGTATTTGGATCAGCCCACATCAAGGGGACCACGCTGGAACTCCTCGGCAAGTGCATGTCGGCGACGGAGTCGGTATCGTCCTTGCGCAGCTTTTGTCGGCCAACGGTCAGATCCCGTGGTTCCCAGCCCGCCCGGCCCAACCGCCCATCAGATAGCGGCCCGCAGCCACGAGAGCCTGTAGTACGCCCCCTGCCGACCGTTCTGCCATGCGATTCCACCTGCTAACCCCGGAGATTCGAGAATTGCTGGCTGAGGGCCGGCATTCCGATCTCGTCGGGGTCCTGCAGGAGATGCACCCGGGCGATGCCGCGTCGATTCTGGAGGCGCTTGAGGTCGACGAGATCGCGACGATTCTCGGCCACCTGCCACAGGACCTGGAACGTGATGTCTTCTGGTATCTCGATCCCGAGGTCCAGGAGCACTACGTCGATGGCGTCGGCCGTGACCGCGTCGAGCAGGTCGTGCAGGCGATGCTCAGCGATGACCGTGCCGAGTTCTTCGACCGACTCGACGAACGCGTGCGCAAGCGACTCATGCCGATGCTGTCGACGGCGGCGCGCGAAGACTTGTTGCGCCGCGATTCGTTCGACGAAGACCAGGTCGGCTCGATCCTGATCACGGAATACTCCGTGCTCGGTGCCAAGGCGACGGCGCAAAGCGCGATTGCCTCGTTGCGCCGGCAAGCGCCGAGCAAGGAGACGATCTACTACAGCTACGTGCTCGATCGCAGCGGCATGCTGATTGGGTTCGTGTCGCTGCGTGACCTGATCCTCGCCGACGATAATGAGACCGTCGAAGAGCTGATGAAGACCGACCTCGTGTCGATCTCCGCCGACGCTGACCAGGAAGAAGCCGCGCGCATGATTCGCGACTACGACTTGATCGCGCTGCCGGTCGTCGACTCGGTCGGCAAGTTGGTTGGCATCGTCACGCACGATGATGCTGTCGACATTGTCGAAGAAGAGGCCCAGGAAGACTTCGAGAAGATGGCCGGTATCACCGGGCACGGCGCCGAGGTCGGTGACTACGACTACATGAACGAGCCGGTGCTGCGCCAGGTCCGGCGTCGCGCTCCCGTTCTGTGTTTGTTGGCGGTGATGTGGGTGATCACGTCCGCGGTGATCACGCGGTTCCACGATTCACTGTCATCGGCGACGTTGATCGCGATGCTGCCGATGGTCATGGCAACTGGTGGCATGGTCGGCACCCAAGCCAGTGCGCTGGTGATCCGTGCGCTGACGATTGGTGACGTTGCCAAGGCCACGATCTCGCGCGTGCTCTGGAAGGAATTGCGCGTCGCTGGCTTCATGGGCGCGTTGCTCGGCGCGATCGCCCTGATGGACACCGTGCTCGTAAGCTTGCTGCCCGCGGCGACGACCGACGCGCCGATCGTCGCGGATCCAAGTGCGCCGAGCATTGCCTGGGTTGGCCTCGCCATCGGCATCGCGATGATCGGGCACGTGCTGACTGCGGCGATACTTGGCGCAATCACGCCAATCGTCGTCAAGAAGTTCCGCGGCGACCCGGCGATGATTAGCACGCCTGCCGTCACGGCGATTGCCGACTTGACCGGGGTGGTCATCTACTTCGTGACTGTGACGCTGATGCTGTCGGCCTGATCGCTATCGCTCTTGTCAGGCCTATCCGTCCGGGCCTCTCGATGCGCCTGCTTAAGCAGAAGCCTGCGGCGACTCACCCAACGGCACCACGCACGCAACCGTTCCTTCGTGCACGGTGACCGCCCACCGCGCGAACTCGAAGCGCGTGCTGTCGCCGAGCTGAATGCACCACTCCGTCCGCCATCTCCACGGATCCATGCGACGCGCCACCGTCGTCTCCTTCATACATCAGGCGAAGGATGCCTCGCTCGTGTTCACAGCGGATCGGCGCGCCGTAGCGTGCGCAAATGGCGGCAAGGTCGGCACCAAGCAGCGTTTCATCGGTCGGGTCGGTCATCGTCTCTCCTGCGAGCTAGGCAATCGACCAACAAAGATGCGCGAAGGCGGAGCGAACTCCCGACCTTGGCACGCCTCCATCAGCGGCCCAACATCACACAATCCGACGAAGCGGATTACGTGCTATTCCCTGGCGCTACCGACGCGACGGACAAACTCCACGCCACCCGGCAGATCACCCGAGAAGAACTCAAAGTGCACGATACGGCGATGAACCGATGGCATCGGGCCGGAAGGATCGAGGCGACGTGAACTGTGCAGTAACAACGCACGCATGCGCATGGCGCCACCTGCAACAACGTCGGGACAGACCTCGTCGCCGGTCGCAACAGCTGTGGTGATCTGCGACGGATTCAGAACGCCGTCGCGATGACTGCCAATGACATATCTGAGACCGCCGTTATGCGACCCCGAGCCATCGACGTCGACACGCACGGCAACGATGCGTTCTTGCACACTTCGCGGTGGTTCGACGTACCAGCCATCAGACTTCTCGGACCATTGCGCGAAGCCGTGGGTGGCTGCAGGTTCGACCACCGGTATGACTCGGTCTTGATGCCACGCGACGGGCCAGTTGCTCGCCTCGGTCTTGTCGAACAGAGTTGCTCGGAACGCGAACGCTTCTGTGCCAAGGATCGGCTCGACTAAGGCGCGCACTGCTGGCGAGCACGCGAGTGTCGCGATCGGGGGCTGCGCCAAGCCACTACGTTGGCCGGCGCCGCGGCGCTGGTTCGCCAATGCGGCGAACTCCGCAACCACGGCGCCGCGCATCGAGTCAGCGAGCACGTTTTCGTGCACTGAGTAACCATCACGTTCGAAGTCGTCGTTGCTCACGCAGGGCAGTATCGTCGCCGAGACTCAGCGCCAGAAGTAGTGCCACTCGGTGCCAAAATCGACCTTTTCGCCTGACTTCAACTTGGAGCCTCACGGCAGCCGCTACTCGTTCGATGCCGCCACGCTTGGCGCCGGCTGCAAGCGCGCAACGATCCAACGGCGCACGAAGTATTCGCGGTAGCCGCGCTTCGACAACTCACGTGCAAGACTCTCGCCACCCTCACTGCATGCCTGCGCGGCCAACCGCAGATTAACCCAAGCAACCTGCGCCCGGCGCAGTTCGCGTTGCACGCGGCGGTCGCGACGAATCTGCGCCAGTCCGGAGAACCCGAACGCAAGCCCAAGCACGAAGAAGAACACGCCCCACTGGAACACGACGCCGTTGAACCCTGAGAATCCAAGCGAACCAGCGACCATCAAAAGGCCAATCAGGATGCGAAGCGTTGGGTTCGTGAAGGGCAACATTTGCGAGCCCTGGTCGCGTAACTGCAACCAAGTTCGTTCGTCAGGAGGGGCATCTGGCGGCGGCGCGACAGCATGTGAGGAGCGCAACTCCGAACCCGTTCGCGTTGGCAAGTCCTCCTTGAGGATCGCCACCAACCAGCGCCGCACGAAGTAGTCGCGGTAGCCGCGTTCTTTGAGCAGGCTCGTCAACGTGACGCTGCTCGTCGAAGCCTGGTGCGCATCACGGCAGAGTTCTTGCCACTCATCCTCAGCGCGCACCATGTCCCGGCGGAAGCGCCTGTTGCGCAGGACCTGCAGGCACGCCGAGAAGACCATCGCGAGCCCGAACAGTAGAAAGAAGATCGCCCATGCTCCGGCGCCCTCGAAAGCCGGCATGCCCAGCATCATCGCCATCAACAGCGCAATCACGAAGCCGAACAGCATGCGACCCACCGGATCAGTGAACGGCATCATGCCGCTCGTATCGATCCTCATGCGCTGCCAAGCGGCACCTTGTTGCGCGTCAGGATTCGACTCAGCTTGCGATTCGCGGCGCCGCTCCGTCATTAGGCGCTCGCATCCTTGGCAGGCGCGCCCGGATCCAGCTCCGCCATAATCCAACGTCGCACGTGAAACTGCACATAGCCGCGATGCTGCAACAGGCGCGGCACGTTCTGGCCCGTTCGCCTGGCAAGCTCGATGTCACGCTTCAATTCCTGCCACTCCGCTTGGGCCCGATCAACATCGACGTCAAACGCCGCCTGACGTTTGGCATCGCGGTAAGCGGAGCCCATCAACACCGCGCCAAACAGCACGCAGGACACCGCGCCGAACCACAAGAGG
>JBNMND010000005.1:0-41635 GCA_051274975.1 Planctomycetota bacterium
CGATCCACGTGTTGGCTAGGGTTGGGATCACTTCTGCCATCGCTTCGAGGTACAGACGCTTGCGCGTGACCTCGGGTGCCTTCAGGTATTCAACCAGCACGGATTCAAACGCGGTTGCGTCACCGGCAGCTTCGTTGATGCGCTTGAGCTTGTAGCCCTCTGCCTCGCTGATGGTTTGCTCGGCTTCGCCCTTGGCGCGCGGGATGACCTTGTTGTACTCGCCGTTGGCGATGTTGATCATCTTCTCGCGGTCTTGCTGCGCCTTGTTTACTTCGTTGAAGGAGTCCTGCACGGCGCCTGGCGGGTCGACCTTCTTGAGTTGCAGTTGGTCGATCCTGACACCCAAACTATATTCCTTGGCGAGTTCACGTAGGCGCGTGAGGGCGAGGCTTTCAATCTCAGGGCGGCCAGTCGTGATGACTTCGTCGACCGTGCGGTCGCCAATGACTTCGCGCATCACTGCTTCGCTGAGGTCGCGCAGGGTCGACTCGGGAGCGCGCACCTTGAACAAGAACAGGCGTGGTTCTTCGATGCTGTATTGCACGACCCACTCGACCAATGCCGCGTTGAGGTCACCAGTCACCATGCTGCGCTCTTGCTCGCGCGTTACCCGCGATCCGCTGATTTGCGTGCGGTTGGTGCCGCCGGGCGTGGCAAACCCAAACTCGAGTTTGAGTTGACGCTTGACTGGCAGAATTTCAACTGCGTCGATACCGAACGGCATCTTGAAGTGTAGACCCGGCTCTTCGGTCGTGCTGTAGGCGCCAAAGCGGAGCACTACCCCCTGCGAGTCGTACGGTACGGTGTAGTACATGGTCAGTCCCATAACCAGGAGGAGGACTGCGGGGATAATCCACTTCAACACCTTGAGCTTGCTCCAGTCAGGTGGGTTGCGGAATGCTAGGGTCGGCTGCGACATGCGCCCGTTGTAGGCCCCGGCAGCACGCATATCGAGGGTAGTTGCTCGATGCGGCAGCCTTATCGGTCGGTGGCAGCCTTCGCGGCCAGCAGTCACGATACTTCTAGGCGTGTCCGTGCAGTCGATTGCTGCTGTTCGTGGCCTGTGGCGGCGCCGACCCGATGTCCTCCGGGGCTGGTGGTCGTGCCTCTGGTGGAAATGGCGCAAACGAGGACTAGAGCCGGCTATTGGGGCTTTGTCACCCACACCCAGAACGTTGCCAAGAGCGACGTCTCGATCGAGGTGGTTCCCGTCACTGGCGGCAAGTTCTGGAGGGCGGGCGAGCTTCGAAAGCCCATAACGATGATTCGATAACGATGGCGATGCACCGAGGCATATGAGGAGTAGTTGGCGTGGCCGTTGGGGCTGTGTTGGCGTTCGCTCCGATGCCTTCGGGCGCCAACACGGATGCGCCGATGTCGAAGGCCGGTGACAGATCGACGCCGGCCTCCGCAGCGGGAGGACGCCTGAGTCCGTCTCCAGTTGACCATCAGCCGGTCACGGATCGCCTCGACGCGCTACCGCGGGGAATTGCGCAATTGCGGCAACAGCCTGGCTTACCGGCATCACCCGCTGAGCGCGCAAAAGTCGAAGGGGGTAATAAGGGCTCGGTTGCCGTCGAGGCGGCTCGTGGATCTCTGTCTTTGGCGCAAGGATCCGACCTTGGTTGGTGAGGTTCGTCGTGCGTTGCAAAGCATCGAGGGGACCCAGATAAGTTGGATCCGCCTGTGGTGTCGCGAGCTACTCGCCCTGCTGGATCCATAGCAAGCGCGGGGCCACGGTCCAGTGCCTGCCAAGCCGTTTTCTTCGGCGACTACCGGCTTTTGGCCAGCAAGCCGATCACACCCTTGGCGCGAGCGACTGTCCCGCTACTTTGGGGGACCCTTCCCTCTCGAAACCAGCGAAACGAACGAATGACCAAGCACGGCCACGGGCTGCCCCGCAAGCGACCAGGACGCTCCGCTCAGAACGAAATCGAAGCTGAATTGCCAGAACTCGAGCCGCTCGCAGAGTTGCCCGAGCTGGAGTCGCTCGATGACCTTCCTGAACTCGAAGCGATCGAGGAAGAAGACGAGGGTCCCGTCAAGGCGACCTGCAAGGCGAGCGACGATGCTGGCTTCGATACCGAGGTCACGGTCGACGTGCCGGAGATGCCTAAGAAGGATGTCGCCGATGCGCTCGAGGCTCCTCTGACGCGCATCGCGGGGACGTTTAGTGAACTGCTGCGCCACCAGAAGGTGTTGGTTCGCTTCACCGGCGACGCGTTGATCGGCACGGCCATCAAGGCACTCGTCACCGACAAGTTCAGTCCGGAGAAGCCGCTGTTGTTGGTGGTGCGTCGTGGCTTCGGCGACGAACGCGTTCACGAAGGTGTATTGCCGACGGTGGAAGTCACTTCCGACGTTGTTGATGGCGAGACCAAGGTTCAGGTGGCGACTGGCGATTGCGAACTTGCCGATCTACCGATGGCGCTGGCCTCGCACATGGTCAAGCTGACCGAGTCGGGTCGCGACGCGCGCTTCTTGTTCCAGTTCAAGGGCGGCGCCAAGCCGGACGCGACGATGCGCGACGCGATGTCGATGGCGTTCCGCGATGCTGGCGCGAAGAGCTGCTCGATCGGCGCGCGCGTGTTGTTTGATCGCGAACTCGAAGATCGCATCAAGTGCTCGGTTTCGGGCAACAAGGTCGCGATCGCGATTTCGCTGACCGACGACGACGCGACCATCATCGACGCGCTGACGTTGGTGTTGCCAGGCAACGCGGACGCTGTCGACGGCAAGAACGTGCGTTACCAGTTTGCCCGTGAGTCGGCAGCGGTTCAGGATTTCTGTGTCGACTTTGCCCGCAACGCGGGTGCGACGCTGATTGAAGTTGGCGGTCAGGATGACACCGACATTGTCTGGCCGCCGCTGATCAGTGTGCGAGCCGGCAAGGAAGTCGAATTGCGCCTGTCTCCGAACGGCCGTTCGCGCGCCGCGGTGCTGTCCGCGTTTGAGCGGGAATGCGCTGAGCATCATGAAGATGCGCACGGCAAGCACGTGGTGATCGATTGGCCGCAGGATTTCGCACTCGATGCGGAAGCGCTCAAGAGCCTCGACACCGTGATGACCAAGCTGTCGCCAAAGCGTCTGTGCTGCACTGTTGCGGGCGATTTGCGCGAGCCGTTCTACCCTGAGCCGATCGCGTTTGACGCGGACGGCGAAGTGCAGGCTATTCGTGTCGACACCGAGTCGGGTAAGCCACGCGACTTGCAGCGGGCGATGGATCGCTGCTTGCCGGCGAAGGTTTCGTCGCTGCGCGGCCAGTCTGTGCGGGTCGAGTTCGTTGGCGATGGCGCGGTGTCGCGCACGTTCCGACAGAACGTTTGCACAGCCGTTGCCGAAGCTGGCGCGATGCGCTTGGAAGTCGTCGAAGGTGGCGAGCACGACGTGTTGCTGCCGCCGATGTTGGCCGTTGTCGAAGGCGATGCCGGATTCAAGGTCTCGATCGTCATTGACGGTCGCGACGAGACGCAGCAGCGCCGCGCGCTGATCCGTGAGTTCGAAGGTGTCGAGGTGGCATTGCAGTCGGTGACGATTGCGAGCTCTTCGGCTGCTCAGGCGGTGGGTGACTACGTTCTTGAGCAAGGCGCTTCGCGTGTGGTTCTCGATGGCGCTGAGCCAATGCAGATCCATCCGCCGCTGTTTGAGTCGGCCAAGAAGGAAGGCAAGGAAGCGCGCTTCGTGATCGAGCCGACTGGCGACGATGCGATGGACCTGCGCATGCTCGCGGCTGAGATGCCGGCCCGCATCAAGGGAGTTGGCTTGTTGGTTGCGGCAACCGCGACGATTGTCTGGCCCGGTGCCGCGGCGAATCACGCTGGCGTTGTCGAGTTACTGGCCGCTTTGCGCAACAAGAACGCTTCGACCATCAAGCTCGATGGCGGCGCAGGCGATGCCGTGCAGTTGCATCCGGAGCCGAAGGTAGAGGAAGCGATCCCTGAGTTGACCGCCGAAGACGCAGTCGCACCCGTGGCTGCAACTCCGGCGAAGGCGAAAACAGCACCGAGTGCTCCCGCCGCTGCCGCGCCGCCGCCGCTGCCGGCCGCCGAAGGTGCCTTGGTCACGTTGCTCGGTCGTCGCGACGAGTCGGTTCCGCCGGTCGTGATGATTGGTATCGCCGCAGGCGAGGACGATGCACACATTGCTGCAATTGAAGCCGAGCTGCAGGCGCACCTCCCGAGATTCAATGGTCGGGCAGTCTTGCTGATCCCGCACCTAGCAGGAATCGACGTGCCGGTTCGCCGTCAAACGCCCTTAGCTACTATGCTGGGTCGGGTTGTGCCAACGGGAGCGGCGGCGACGCTGGTCTTCCGCGGTCCGGATGCTCAGGGGCGGCCGCACTTCCAAGTGCTGCAGTCGTCGTTGCGGGCGCTGCCGGTCGGCGCGACCTTCGGCGATCCTCGCGCAACCAAGCAGCCGAGCTGAATCAAACCACATCTCTCGCGTAGTATCTCAGCACCCGCGGACATCCTGCGGGGTCCCCAAACTCGAGAGATATCCATGATTCGATTGATCACGGCCGGCGCCATTGCGCTGCTCTTTGCCGGCTGCACAGCCGACGCCCCGAAAGAAACTGGTGAGGGTGGCAACACTCCGGCCAGCAACACTCCGGCCAGCAACGAAACCAAGGTCGTCGCGGCCGCTTCCTCCAAGTTCGAACTTGGCAAACCCATATGAGGCGCCTGTGTAGCTGCCGTGCGCAGCTCATTGGAAGGTGTTGATGGTGTCGGCGAGATCGAAATCGCCCCGGGCCCCGATGGCTTCACCGTTCACTTCGACAGCAGCAAGATCAAGGCTGAGGCCATCTGCGAAGCGATCAAGAAGAAGGAACCGAACACCACGATCAAGACGTGATGATAAGGCACGCCGTGTCAGCATTGCTGGCACTGGCGTTCGCCAGTTGTGCGAGTCCGCCGCCGGCTAACGTCGCCGAAGTGGAGCTCATACTCGACGCGATTCCTTGAAGCATGTGTGTTGCCACCGTGCGTGGCGCCCTCGGTGACTTGCCGGGCGTTTCGGATGTCTACATCCGACTGAACTTGAAGGACTTCCGAGTCAGTTACGACCCCGAGACGACGGCCGTCGACAAGATTCTAGCCGCCCTCGAGGCTGCTGAGGAACCTGCCAAGCGCAAGTAGCCTGGCACAACAGTCGACAGCTAGGCTGGCCACGACGAGATCCTCGCAGCCGAGGATCCCGCGGCCGAGGCTGGTTGCGTTGCTGCTGCGCTACGGCAAGCGGCCGCCGTCAGCACGGCAATATCGCCCGCCGCCCGTACCGTTCACCATCTCGAGTGCGAACGGCCTGCAGTTGACGATCGGAATCTGATCGTCCGCTACGGCGACTACGCCGGGCTAAAGCCGTCCGGCAGGATCTTGTTGACGCCCGCGGACTTCGAGGCCTGCACAGCATCATTAAGAACGGCGCCAAGCACCGCGATGTACTTGAGGTAGCGCGCCCGGCCAGCTTCGCTCAAGCGGCAAAGCGTCTGCGGGCGCTTGCCCTTGTAGCCCTTGTGGATCTCGACGATGTCCGCTTCCTGCAGCACCGTCAGGTGTCGCGACAAGTTGCCGTCCGTCAAGTTGCACAGCGACTTCAGGTCGGTGAACAATAGGCCGTCGGCGCGCGCCGCGAGCGACGTGACAATGCCAAGGCGGGCTTTCTCGTGCAGCACACGGTCGAGGCCTTCGTAGGCGTAACGGCCGTCGTCTTGTGGTTCCTTGCTCATCGTTGGGCCTCCGCGTTCGGGAAGCGGATGGAGTCAGGGCGTTCGTGGTGCCACCATAGGATGGCGGCGAGTGCCAATTGGCCGGCGGCGAACGGCAAGCCCATCGCCCATGGATCGAGCGCGAGTTCGCCAAACCACAAGCAGCACGTGCCGGTCGCGACGAATGTCACGCCGACGAAGAACGCAGGCGCTGGCAGCAAGCGATGCGCGGCGAGGTTGCCGAGGCCAAACAGCAACTGCCACAGTCCGGGTAGCACCCACAGCATATGCGGGATGCGATCGACGACGAACCATGTCACGATCGCGCCGACGGTCAGACTTGGTGCGAACTGACGCACGGCCAGCCAGGCATTCGCAGCGCTGAGTTCGCCCGGGCAGCGCAGCGTGCGTCGCGCGACGACGACGCCGGCGAGCACACCACTGATCGCGGCGGCACCACACCACAGCAGCAGGTAGCGGCGCGGGAAGTCGACTGGGCTCTCAAGCCACAGCGTTTGCACGAGCGCGGCAGCGATCGCAAGCACGCCAGACAACGCGACCGGGATGGCGCGCAGGCTCTTGAGGTGTTCGGTCGCAGCCAGCTGGCTGCGGATTGTCGTGATCTGGTCGATCGCGTCTCTGAGTTCCATCAGTATTCCAGGGGTTGGCTTTGCAGGAGAAAGTAGTCGGTCTCGCCAGTTCGTCAAGCCGCCTTACTGAGCCCTTACCCAATCAGAGGGTCCTGACCCGTCTATTGGGTCGACAAGACATGGCACGGGCCCCTCGAACCAGACGCCTTGCCGACGAACGAAACTCGAACCGACACCAAAGAGGTGGGCTTGTGAACAACCGACGATTCTCTGACTACTTAGACCAACTGGCGATGGCAGCGGCCATGACACTGATCTTCCCGGCCCTGCTGACCGCATCGCTAGGGGCACAGTCACCCCATCTGGCACCCCATCTGGCACCCCAGATGGGCTCATCGTGGACGCACCAATGGGTGGTGCCGACGCGTTCTGTGCTGGCTCCTTACGGCATGGCGCCGGTGCGCATCCAAGCCGCGAGCGCCAAGATCAGTATCAACGATCGCGCCGCAACGACGACGCTCGAGTTCGAACTCGTCAACCCGGCGGGTCGCATGCAAGAGGCGGTGCTGTTGTTGCCGGTGCCTGATGGAGCCGCGGTTTCGAGCTTCACCTTCGATGGTCCGGCCAGCGAGCCGACCGCGAAGATCTTGCCGCGTGACGAAGCGCGCAGGCTTTACGACCAGATCACTTCACGCATGAAGGATCCGGCGTTGCTCGAGTTCTCGGGCTACTGCTGCCTGCGCAGCAGCGTCTTCCCGGTGCCCGCGAACGGTCGCCAGAAGATTCGGCTCACTTACGATCACGTTCTCGAAGTCGACGGCCAGCGCGTTGACTACGTGCTGCCGCGCAGCGAGATGCTCAGCAGTGACGCGCCTTGGGCGATCACCGTGGAGTTGACGGCCCGCGCCGCGATCGGCGTTTGCTACTCACCGAGTCACGAACTCAACGTGCAGCGTCGGGGCGCCGAGAAGATGACGTTGCGCGTCACCAAGCAAAGCCAACGCGACCCGGGCGCATTCCGGATGTGCTACACGACGGTTGAGAAGGGCGACCATCCGACCGCAGCGATGTTCGCTTACCCCGATCCAACGATCGGCGGCGGCTACTTCCTACTGCTAGCGAACGCACCGAAGATGGCGCGCGCAGGCCCGCTGCGCCGCGAAGTGACCTTGGTGCTCGATCGTTCAGGCAGCATGGCTGGTCGTAAACTCGAGCAAGCCAAGCTCGCCGCGATGCAGGTGCTCGAAGGTCTCGAAGATGGCGAAGGCATCCAGATCATTCACTACGGCAACGATGTCGGCCAGGCGTTCAAGCAGCCAGTCGCCAAGGACGCCAATACGATGAAGGTCGCGCGCGAATTTGTCGCGAGCATTCGTCCGCACGGCGGCACCAACATCCACGATGCGCTGCTAGAGGCAATGCGTGCGCCGACCATGAAGGGCACGTTGCCGCTGGTCCTGTTCATGACCGACGGCCTGCCGACGGTCGGGCCGACCAGCGAGCGCGATCTCTTCAAGCTGATCCAAACTGGCAATAAGCACAATCGCCGCGTCTTCTGCTTCGGCGTTGGCCACGACGTCAACGTGCCGTTGCTCGATCGCATCGCCGACGAAACCCGCGCAATCACGACCTATGTGCTGCCGGAAGAAGACGTCGAGGTGAAGGTCGCCCGCACGTTTGCGCGCCTGGACCATCCCGTGCTAGCCGCGCCATCATTGACTACGGTCGATGCCAATGGCCAACCGGTTGCGCGCACGGTCGAAGTGCTCCCGCGCCGCATCAATGACCTGTTCCAAGGTGACCAACTGGTCGTGCTCGGCCAATACAAAGGCGACGCCGACTTGCAGTTCGAACTGCATGGACGCACACCAGCTGGTGAGAAGCGTTACGTGTTTACGATGCCGGTGTCATCGGCCACGACGCGCCATGCATTTGTACCGCGCTTGTGGGCGAGCCGTCAGATTGCGTTCTTGGTCGATGAACTGCGACAGCAAGGAGGGGACCTCGGAGCTCCATTTGGCACACCGCGCCGCGATCCGTTCGCCGATCCCCGCCTGCGCGAACTGCGCGATGAGATCCTGCGTCTATCCGCTCGCTACGGCGTGTTGGGTGAATACACCGCATTCCTCGCGACCCAGGGCAGCAAGCTCGATGACTGGGCGTCGTTGTCCATCGCGTGCCAGAACAGCCTGCAGGGTCGCGCCGTCGTGACTCGAAGTGGCGCTGCTGCCGTCAATCAGGGCCAGAACCTGTGGGCCCAAAAGGCGCAGACGGTCGCGAACCCCCGCAACTATTACCTCGACCACAATCTTAAGCAGGTGGAACTAGGTCAGACGCTGCAGGTTTGTGACCGCGCGTTCTTCCTACGCGGCAATCGCTGGGTCGATGGCAACAGCGTCGTCGCGAAGAGCATTAAACCCGACGAAGTCGTGGAGTTCGCGAGTGCCAGGTACTTCCAGTTGAACAACGAATTAGCCAAGCAAGGCAACAGCGGCGTGCTCTCACTCAAGGGTGAGATCCTGCTCGCCTACGGCGGCAAGAACGTGCTGATTTCGGCTGCTCCGCCTCAGACCGCGGTGCTGCCTACAGTCGTGCCGCAGAGCAAACTGCCACCACTCAAATGGCCGCCAGTCAAATTGCCACCGAAGCAAACTAAGAAGCCGGTCATCAAGAAGCCCGGCAAACCCCAGCCTCCGAAAATCAAGACCCCCAAGGTCCAGAAACTTCAGACCCCGAAGTCCTACGTGCAGAAGGAGATTCGCTCATGATTCGCGCTACCTGTTCCCTGTTCGCCCTAGCCAGCCTCGCGTTGGCACAGGCCCCGATTGCCAGTGTTCCGATCCGCGTCAAGCCGATCGACTCTGACAAGCCAGTCATCGCCGCGATGAAGTCGTCGCGTGCCATTGACCTCGTCATCTGTCTCGACATCAGCGGCAGCATGAACGGCTTGATCAACGCCGCTCGCCAGAACCTGTGGTCGATCGTCAACGACATGGCCACGCTCGAGCCGCAGCCCGAACTGCGCGTCGCCTTGCTGACCTACGGCAGTCCTGCCTACGGCGAGCAAACTGGCTTCGTGTCGATCCAGTCCGAGTTGACGACCGACCTCGACTTGGTCTCGCAGAAGCTGTTTGCGCTGTCGACCAACGGCGGCAGCGAATACGTCGCTCGCGCCGTCAAGCGATCAGTCGATGACCTCAAGTGGTCGAGCGATCCACACGCGCTCAAGTTGATCTTCGTTGCCGGTAACGAAGCTGCGACGCAGGATCCAGAGTTCGACGCGATGCAGATGGCCAGCACGGCAATCGGCAAGGGCATCTTGGTCAACACGATCTACTGCGGCAACCCGCAGAAGGCCGAGGCCGAAGGTTGGCGCCAGGTTGCGCGCATGGCTGACGGCAAGTTCGTTGCGATTGAGCAAAACCAGATCGCCGTGATCGAGACGCCGTTTGACAAGGAACTGATGGCGCTCAGCTCGCAGATCAACACGACCTACCTGACCTTTGGCGCCAACCGTACGGCTTGGGCGGCCAACCAGATCGCGCAGGACAGCAACGCGTCGACGCTGAACCTGGCTGCGGCAGCACAGCGCTGCCAGACCAAGGTGTCGTCATTCTACTTCAACCCGGCCAATGACCTGTGCGACGCGGTTAAGAACCCGAAGTTTGACCTCGCGGCTGTCAAGAAAGAGGAACTGCCGGAAGCGTTACGCAAGCTGACGACCGTGCAGTTGACGGCGCATGTCGCCACGATGCAGACGAAGCGTGGCGAGATCCAAAAGCAGGTCACCGAGATGGGTCGCAAGCGCGACGCCTTCGTGAAGGAAGAGCGGCGCAAAAAGGCGAAGGGCGGCGAAACGCTGTTTGAGGATGCGATCCTTGAGGCCGTTCGCGAGCAGGCACGTTCACGCGGTTTCGAACGTCGGCCCGAGCCAAAGGTGGAGTCGCCGAAGGTCGAGAAGCCGAAGGCTGTGATCGTGGCGCCAACGCCGGTTGTGCAGCCGCCGAAGTCGCAAGTGGTGAAGCCCCAGACCGTGAAGCAAAGCGTCAAGAAGAACGCCAAGAAGAAGCCGGTCGACGTGCCCATTGAGAAGATCATCAAGCATCGCGTCGATGCCGAAAACGATCGCCGCTTCGGACTACACTAATCGCCATGTCGAAGACTGTACTTGTCGTCGAAGACGATCCAGCGATCCGTCGCGGGCTGGTCGATGCATTGCAGTTCGATGGCTATGAAGTGATCGCCTGCGAGGACGGCAACATAGGTATGCAGACTGCGTTGTCGGCCGAGCTCGATCTCGCAGTTCTGGATGTGATGATGCCAGGCCACGATGGCTTCGAGATCCTGGCTGAGATCCGCAAGTCGCGGCCGCTGTTGCCAGTGATTTTGGTCACGGCGCGCGGGGCTGAACAGGATCGTATCCACGGTTTGCAGATCGGCGCTGATGATTACGTCGTCAAGCCGTTCTCAAGTAAGGAACTGTTGGCGCGAGTAGGTGCGGTGCTGCGCCGCAGCGCGGAGCGACCGAGCGATGTGACGCGCGTCGAGGTTGCTGGTCGTGGCATCGACTTCGAACGCCGCGAAATCGAGCGGGCGGACAAGAGTCGCGTGCAGTTGTCGGAGCGCGAAACCGAACTGCTGCGATACCTGGTGCAGAACCGCGGTCGCGCGATCGCTCGCACCGAGATCCTTGAACGTGTTTGGGGATTGCCGGGCGGGGACTCGTCGACGCGAGCCGTCGATATGCACATCGTCAACTTGCGCGGCAAGCTCGCCGACCCGTCGGATGCCCCGCAAGTCGTTCTGACCGTTCGCGGTAAGGGCTACATGCTGGCGGCCGCGAGCGGAGAGTCCGCATGAGCTCACCGCGCGCTCAAGCATCGCTTTGGTTTGGCGCTGTTACCGGCGTCATGTTGTTGGTGCTGTCGTGGTTGACGGTGGCTCTGCTGCAGCTCGATGGTGACGAGCGCGATGCACGTCGTGAGGCGGTGGTGCAAGAGCGGTTGCGTTTGGCGCTGTGGCGCATGGATAGTTGGATGTCGCCGCAGCTCGCCCGCGAGAACCTGCGGCCAGCCAGCGACTACTCGGCGTTCCCATCCGCCGCCAACGCGTGGACGCGCGGTTTCAGCAGGATCGGCAAGGACGAAGTGATGGTGCAGTCGCCGTTGCTAGGTGCCGAGTCGCCGCTGTTTCCACTGCACTTCGAAGTGAGTGTTAGGGGGATATGCAGTCCGCAGGCGCCGATTGGCAACGAGCGTGACCTCGCTGAGGCTAACGGGATCGGCGCTGATGTACTGAATCGAGCTCGTCAACAACTGCTAGCAATTGAAGCAAGCATGCCCGTCGCTGTGTTGCGGAAGAAGCTCGGTGGTGCGGTCGCCCAGTTGGGTGTTATGGGCTGCAACATCGTCAACAATGCGGCTTTGCCGCAGACTGCCGAGCAGAAAAAGGCGCCTGCGCAGCAGCTGGCGCAGAACCATCAAAGCGTGATCGAGCTGGACAACCGGCAACGCAACTTCCTCAACAACGTCGCCAACGACTCCAATGACTACGCCAATCCAGGTAGTTGGATGGCCAGTAGCGGTGAGGTCGTTGGCCCAATGGTGCCAGTCTGGATTGATGGCCCGGAGGCGTCGTTGGTTCTTGCGCGCCGCGTGCAAATTTCCGGTGAGACGCGCATTCAGGCCGTGCTCGTTGATTGGCAGCGATTGGAGCAAGAGCTGCTGGCGCTCGTTCCGGACCTATTCGAAGACGGGGACGCGCGCGTCGTTCGCTGCGAATTGCCGACGCCCGACGAGCAACCGTCGATGATGGCTTCGGTGCCGGCGCGGTTGGTTGCTGAGTTCCGGGGGCCTGTGATCAGTGCAGACTTACCAGTGACCACGATTCTGTGGACGACATGGGGTGTGACCGTGCTCGGCTTGCTGGTGCTCGGCTTCACGCTGCGCACCGCGATTGGCTTTGGGGAACGGCGTGCACGTTTTGCTTCGGCGGTGACACACGAACTTCGAACGCCGTTGACTACGTTCCGGATGTACAGCGAGATGCTGGCCGAAGGCATGGTCAAGGATCCCGAGGATCAAAAACACTACCTGCAGACGCTGCAACGGGAGTCCGATCGCCTTGCGCGTGTTGTTGAGAACGTGCTGGCCTGGTCTCGACTTGAAGAAGGGCGCTTCACGGCCCGTCGCCAGCGCGTTGGCGTCGAGAACCTCATCGACACCGTCACCCCCGTGCTTGGCCAGCGCCTCGGCGAAGTGAACATGACGCTCGAAGTGAATGTGGATGACGACGTGCGCGAACTGGCCGTCGAGACCGATCAAGAAGCCGTCGGCCAGATCCTGTTCAACATCGCGGACAACGCTGCCAAATACGCAGCTGGCGCCGAAGACACGCAAGTGCACCTGACCGTGCGGCGCAAGGAAGGCATCCTTGAGTTGACGATGTGTGACGGTGGCCCCGGTATCCAAGCGAAGCATCGCAAGAGCATCTTTGTGCCGTTCGATCGCGGTGCGGTGATGGGCAGCAGCAACGATGTGCCGGGTGTTGGTCTCGGTCTGCCGCTCGCGCGCGGCCTCGCCCGCGACTTGCAAGGGGAACTGCGTCTGCAGGATAACCCCGGCGGAGGGGCGTGCTTCGTACTCGAGCTACCAGTAACCTGAGTTCATGAGGGAAGTTGGCAGGCGGTTCTGTGCTTGTCGTGCGCCGTTGCCGGTGCCAAAGATTGGTCTGGCGGTGCATGCGTCATTCCGTCGGCTGGGGAAAAGCGGATCCTGTATCTCAAGCCCGGCGCCACCACCGATAGGAAACTACGATGGCTGCTGCGGAGTCGGCTACCATCATGGCTCCGGAGATTGCCATGAACAAAGCCCTCACTCTCTTGCCGCTAACTCTGCTGTTCGCCACGGGAGTGGCGTTCGCGCAGAAGAAGCCGGTATCCACACCAAACCTCGCAAAGTCGCAGGCGCGTGCGTTGATGCACAACAAGCGCATGCTCGTTGTGCTCAACGCCGACGGCGAAGACTTGGCCAAGAGCCTCAAGAGCAACCGCGCCTTGTCGCGCAAGTTGCTCTACGAGTTTGAAACGATCGCCTTCACTGGCGCAGCTGCTGCCAAGAAGTGGAAATGGCAAGGCGAGGGCAGTGGTGTCGTCGTCACTGATGCAAAGGGCAAGGAGCTTGGCCGGTTCACCAAAGACGATCTCGCTGGCAAGGCGGCGCTGACGAAGCTGGAGCCACTGTTCTGCAAGCCGGTCAGTGCCGACAAGAAGCTCGCGGCTGCCATGGTCGAAGCGAAGAAGAGCGGTCGCAAGATCCTGATTCGCTTCGACGCGCCTTGGTGAGGTTGGTGCAAAGTGCTCGAGGAGTTCCTCGGGCGAGACGTGGTTGCGCCGATCTATAATAAGGGTTGGGTCGACGTTATGGTCGATGTCGATCGTGACATTGGCGGTAAGGCTCTGAACGATCGCCTGAAAGGCAAGCGTTCCGGCGGGCTCCCGTGGTCGGTGATCCTCGATGCGGACGGCAAAGAACTCGTTAGTTCGAATGCCGAGCCAAAGGGCGGCAACATCGGTGGGCCGGTGACTCCCGAAGAGTGCGCCTGGTTTGTCGAGATGCTGCGCCGCAGCTGTGGTGAGAAGGTCACCACCGCCGAGCTCCAGGTGATCGCGGCGGAGCTTGACGCCTACAGCAAGCCGCGTCGTCGGCGTCGCTAGTCGGGCTTGACGGTGAGCGCTGCGCAAGCGGCCTTCGCCAGGCCGCGGCCCTCGCGCACCGCTGCGAGCTCTACAGCTCGAGCCACCACTCGTTGCCGTTCGACAACGCAAACTCGAACGACGGCACAACCAGAGACGCGGCCTGCCAGTTGACCGGGCCAAAGCCCTGCAATGCCGGGTTTGACGGGATCGCGAAGTCAAAGTTGTAGGAGCCCGGCGTCATCACCGCACCGCCGTTGAGCGGAACTGAGCCGGCCATGTTGTCGATCAGGACGTCGCCGAGCGGCGACGGGATGTTGACGCGGCCGATGCCGACGGCCAAGATCCCGAGCGCGTTGGCGTCGAAGTTCTCAACCGTCAGCGTCGCGGTTTGCCCCACGAACGGCAGTGCTGTCGTGCGCAGGATCGGAGCTGGTGCTTGTGACGATGGGGAGCCGTCGCCGTATGGCAGGCCAACGCACGAAGTCAGCGTCAACTCGACGCGGCTAACCGCTCCGCTCGAACTCGAATAGCCGGCCAGTCCACTCTGGCCGACGATGTTCGTTTGCGTGATGAGGCGGGTGAGCGTCGTCGGCATGCCGAAGATCGAGGATTGGAAAGAGCCCGTTGGCGTGCCATAGGAGTTGCGCATCGTGCTCGCGTCACCGCAGGCACCGAGCACCCCGATAAACTCGCCCGTGTCGAAGCTGACGGCGCACGGAATAATCGTGTTGCTCGCCGTGCCGGTCGAGAGGAGCTCGAGGCCCTCGCCTGTAGGGGTTGCCGCCGAGTAGGTTGGCGGGATGCCCGTCATGCGGTAGATCGCGACGTTGTGCAGGCCGTGCCCGGACTCGTCGGGCACTCGCGCGCCGATGATCGAGAAGCGCGTCGGCGCCGTGAACCAAAAGCCGCGGGTCAGAGTCGCCGACGAGAACGTGTTGCCGAAGGCCGGAATCGGCATGACGCCGATGAACACATTCTGCACGTCCGTGTCGATGCTGGTGCCGAAGTCGACGGTCAGGCTGCACTCATAGACGCCGTTCGCCAAGTAGACGAAGACCGGGTTCTGGGTCGTGTCGTCGATGGTACCATCGTTGTCAAAATCCCAGCTCCACGCGATGGGCGTGCCGCCCGATGACGTGTCAGTGAATTGGATGACAGTCGGCGCGATTTCACTGGTGGTGAAGCTGGCGGCCTGCGCGATCAGCGGCGAGGATATCGCCATCGCGATCGCGATGGTTGTGCGTTGCATGTGGACTCCGAGGTGATGAAGTTGCGGCCAATGGCCGAGTGTTCATGCTAACTCAGAAGTCTCGTACTGCAGGAGTGTTCGGCGGGCATCGATAACTTGCGCCCGGATTGCGGCGCGACGTGCCCTGTCGTGCGTCAACGAATTGCGGTTACCGCAGCTTCTCGAACTCGTCGCCGGGCGTCCACGTTGGCGCGTCGTCGGCGTTCGCTGTCTGAATCAGCAGGTTGAACAGCACGCGCATGTCGTTGACTGCCCCTTCGAAGTTCCACCACTTCGCGAGCTCGTCGGTCGGTTGGTGGTAGTGCACCGTCGTGTAGCTGGCCTTCATGCGTTTGCGGTTCGCGGGTTGGTCTAGGAAGTCCTTGCCACCCTTGAAGAACGCTGCGGGCACGCCGATGCGCGCAAAGTTGAAGTGGTCGCTGCGGTAGAACAATCCGAGGTCGGGTCGGCTGTCGGGCTTGATCTCGCGACCGCGTGCCGCAGCGATCTCCGCTGCGACATCGCTGAGGCTGTTCTTGCCGTAGCCGATGAACTCGATGTCCTTGGTTGGGCCCCAAACGTTGAGGCCATCGACGTTGACGTTCGCGATCAACTGCTTCTTGTCCACGGTCGGGTGCTCGGCATAGTACTTCGAGCCAAGCAGGCCAGACTCTTCAGCGGTCACGGCCAAGAACAACATGCTGCGTCGGCGTTCGGGCAGCAATGCGGCGGCGCGTGCCAAGGCCAGCATGCCCGAGCAACCCGACGCGTTGTCGACGGCGCCGTTGTAGATCGCGTCCTGGCCGCGTGGCTTGCCAATGCCGAGGTGGTCGAAGTGCGCTGTCAGCACGACGTATTCATCCTTCAGTTGCGGATCGGTGCCAGGTAGCACGCCGATGACGTTCGCCGACTGCATTTCGCGCACGTCGTTCTGGATCGCTAGGTTGACGGTGACGCCGAGCGGGACCGGTGCCAGGTTGCCGCTTTCGGCGCGCGCGCGCAGCTCATTCAGGTCATGGCCGCCGAGGGTGCACATGGTTTTGGCCGCGGTCTCCGAGCACCACGAACGAATCGCGAGCGTCGGCTTACCTTCTTCAAACGGCAGCCAGAAGTTCTCGCGGCCGTGGCTCGATTGGATTACCTGGAACGGGTAGCCGGCCGACTCATTGGTGTGAATGATCATCACGCCAGCAGCGCCGCGGCGCGCGGCCTCTTCGAACTTGTAGCTCCAACGGCCGTAGTAGAGGCGCGTCTTGCCGGCGAAGGAATCCTCGCTGGTGGACGGGTCGTTGTTCATGACCAACAACACCTTGCCCTTTAGGTCGGTGCCTTGGTAGTCGTCCCAGTTCTGTTCGGGGGCGTCGATGCCGTAGCCGACGAAGACCACCTCCGCTTCGTTCCAGGCCGCGTTTGCATCGGGGCTGCCGGCCACTGCCGTGTAATCGGTCGGTGCTTCGAAGGCGGCGGTGCCCTTGGGGCCGCGTGCCATCAGTGACTTGGTGACGTTGGACTTGACGCCAAGGATAGGCACCGGCTGCAACCAGCCACCGTCGGCCGCGCCTGGCTTACAGCCAGCTGCGCGCAGTTGCGCAGCTATGTAGTTGCGCGCGAGCACATCGCCCTGGGTGCCGACGCCGCGACCGCCGAGTTCATCACTGCTCAAGAACTCAACGTGGGCACGCAAGACGTCTTCGTTGATTTGTGACTCGCAGTAGGACATCGCGTGGTCGGTGTCGACCGAGGCGCAGGACGCGAGCGTGGCTGCTGCGAGAGTTAGGTAGACGGGAGCTTTCATGACGGGTTGCGGGCGACGAACACTTCGATGGGGTGGGGAATGCCAAGGGCGGGATCGTGGATCACGCGTGCTTCGCATGTGACTCCATCAACAGCCTCGCTCATTCGTTGTTCGAGATCCATTCCCCAGTCGGTGATGACGAGGGATCCTGACTCTCGGATCGGATCGCGGTGGTATTCGGGCGGTTTGAGATGGCGCAGGTTGTTGCCGTGCAGCTCGGCACGGGCCTCGGTTGCTTGCCATTGCATGCGCGGCACGGTGAATACGTGTGCGCCACCTGGGCGCAGGGATCGGTGGATCTCGCGAATCGCGGCCACCGGATTAGGTACGTGCTCCAGTACATCTTGCGTGATCACGAAATCGAACGCCGCGTTGGCATAGGTTTGCTTGCCGAGATCGACGTTACGGACCGCGCCAAGTTGGGCTCCGGCAGGGCGGTCTGGCCAGAAGTATGAGGCTTCGAATGTGCGGCACCGCTTTTGGAGAAACCAGAACGTGCACAGGCTCGGCGAGCACTCGTGAACGTCAGAACCTGCGATCCCCATTTCGGTCAGGAGGTGTGCCAACGCGCGTTGGCGTGGCACGCTGCCGCAGCCGGAGCACTGGAGCTGTTCGCGCGGACTGTCGCTGATCGCGATAAACGAGACCGACGCCGTGCAGATCGGGCATTGGCCCGCCTGGCGGTCGGTTTGGCGATTCGCGTGGCGGGTGCGCTTGCGGCGCTTCCACCAATCTTCAAACCGCAACGTCGCGAGCGAGTAGCGAATCTTGTGCAGCACGTGGGTTGGATCAGTCTTCTAGCAAAAACGAGATGTCACACGGCGGCTGGAACTCTTCTGGCTCCTGAGCGCGTCGGAACAAGCGCGCATTGGTTGTGCCGCGCAACAGCATCGTGGCCCCGTTGACGCGCAGCATGCAACCTTCTCGCAGACCGAGCACCGGCATCTCGTGCTCTTCGTGGAACTGCTGGATGCGCTCTGCCCGCGTCTCCCCCATGTGGGCGCTGCTCGGGTCCGGGTCGAGATAGTGCGGGTTGATTTGGAACGGTACCAACTGCAGAGCAGTGAACGATGGCGGCTGCACGATCGGCATGTCGTTAGTTGTGCGAATCGACTGTGTTGCAACGTTGGTGCCAGCGCTGCTGCCGATGTAGGGCATGCCGGTAAGCACGCGCCTCTGGATCGCCGAGATCAGATCGTGATGGGCGAGCGCGGCCAGCAGGCGGAACGTATTGCCGCCACCGATGAACACGGCATCCGCCCCATCGATGGCTGCCACCGGGTTTGCATGGGTGTGCACCGAGTCAATGTCGTGGCCCATGGCCGCGAACGACTCCCTGGCCTTCTGCGCGTAGCCATCGTGATCGGCGAGCGCAAATGGCACAAACATCACACGCTTGCGTTCGCCGAGGAAGTCTTTGATCTCGGCCGCGCAGTGTTGGAGGTAACCGCCGCCGTGCATGGTGGAGTTGCTGATCAACAGCAAGTTGACGCGGCTGCGGTGGGACATCGGGATGGAGGCTGTCATGGCTGATTGAAGGACGTCGGGATCTGCTCCGACTCGTAGCAAGACGCTCTTGGCTTCGTTGTCGTCGTTGTCGTCGTCTCGCAGGATGCCGAGCAACACGTGCGAGCTACCAATGTGGTTGTGCCGCAGTTCGGCCGCTACCATCATGCTCTGCTCGATCACACGCTTGGCAGCCGGAGTGAACGGCAAGCTGTCGGTTGGTTGTGCGCTGCCGCGTGGCAGCAGCGAGTCCAGAGCCGTTTGCAGTGACGCGATGTCGATGCCTTGATCAACAAGCATTGTGCAGGCGGTACTGGTCGGCCTTTCGAGAATGCCGATCAGCAAGTGCTCTGCATCGATGTAGCCACAGCGATGACGAGTAGCCGCATCGCGTGCGAGCTTCATCATCATCTTGGCGTTCTCGGAGAAGCGGTCGAACATGCGGGATGACCAGCATACGAGTTCATGATGCGAGAAGAAGCGTTGAGGAATGGTTGCCGGTAACCGCAACTTTTGGAGGGGACCCTGCTAGGTTTGCACTGTGCACGCCCCGTACGCAAAGACTGCGTTATTTGCCATTTGTCTGCTGACAAAGGCCATTGCGCAGGGTCCAACGACTGCTCCATCTCAGCCTGTTGTCTCACCGTTGCAAGGTGACACCTACACGCGCGACCTGGAAGTGCTGAACCAGCGCGACCGCGCGTCCGCCGAACAGATCCATGCGCGGCTTCAGTCGCTGGGCACCGATCTGCATTTGGTTGCGGTGATCCCGAGGCTCCAAAATCGCTACGGGTGTTTTGCGGACGTCGATGGCGACGGCGATCTCGATTACCTGTCGACGGAGATGACCAACCGCAAAGAGCAGGTGCGACTGCATCGCAACGGCGATACCGGTTGGCGCCATGGTAGTTCGCGCGGTGAGGGCGTTGACAAGAAGCACCCATTAATCCCGTGGTTCTTAGAGAACGACGGCACCGGCAGCCGCGCGATGGTGGTGCCGACCAGGGTGGCGCCCTACCTGGTGATGTTGCGACTCAACCCGCGTGGGGACTTCCGCGGCAAGGCAGTGTCGTTGCAGGGGTATCTGCCGCGACGTTTGTCGCGCGCTCGAGGAACCAGCAACAGCCCCTATACGATTGAGGCTTGCGAGAGCGCGACCGAGTTCCGCCCGGCCAGGATCATCGGGCGCTTGACGGATGAGAACGACCGCTCGCGTCAAGATGTGCGGTTCGCGTTGACACTGTTAGAGGACGGGACTGTTGAGGTGGAGGTGAAGCAGGTTGCACCGGGCCCCACGATCAATCGCATCTTCAAGGATATCACGGTCGTCAAGTCGCCGTCAGCTTGCGAACACGAGTCGAGCGAGCGTGAGTCGATTGTCACCAGTCATGTGGCCGATGTGAACGGCGACGGCATCGACGATTTAGTGGTCTTCAGCGGCGTGCTATCGGCGCATGTGTTTCCGGGCGTGCTCAAGGACGGCAAGGCGGCGTTTGGCAAGGAACTAAACTTTGGCGACCAGTCGGGTCATGGCCGCGACCTGCCGATCGAGGACTTGCGCATCTGGTTTCCGGTAGTGTTGCGAGCTGGCCCGAAGGAACTGCCTTATGCGCATGCCGCGCGGGCGCAGTTGGCGCGCATCGGATTTCGTGTCGAGAGCGAGAGGCGTCACGATGCGGTATTCTCGATTCGCACCGAGCGTCGCAAGGGTTGGTTCCTCAACTACTACGCGGTCAACGATGGCCTCGTGCCCGTGCAGGACTATCGGAGTTGGTGGCCGCACAAGCAGGACCACCATCCGATGATCGAAGAGTATCGCGCCTCAGTGGTGATCGATGCCGACCACGATCGTTCGCCGGACATCTTGAGTGTGCACGTGGGGCAACAGTTCGAGTGGCTGCGGCCGCCACCGAAGGAGCGTGGCATGCTGCCGGATAGGCACATCCGTAAAGTGGACGCCGGGCGGCTGCGTTGCGGCATCGTGCATGGCTTGGGCGAACGGCATGACGATGCGAATCGCGTCTTGGTGCAATTCGAAGATGACGTGAAGTTGCCAAAGGACCCGAGCGACGGCTATCCGATCAGTGTGACCAAGGTTCCTGTGCATGACGGCAGCGGCATTGTGAGCCGTTGGCGCTACTGCGTGCATGTGCGGCCACGCCAGCTTGGCTTCATCTTCGAGATTGCTCCGGTGGATCCGGTGGTTGCCAAGAAGCGTCAGTTCCTAGCATGGACACGGCGCGCGGATCGTCGCCTAGAGATGCAGCCGCACTACTGGGCGTGCGACACCGAAGTGTGTCGGGCTAGCGAGCAGCTGCATCTCGAAGTGTTTGCCGATGCTGTTGCCCTGTTCAAGAAGGCGTTGCCGCTGGCGGGGAATGCGCGTGACAAGGGGTCGGTGTGGCGCCACATCGCGCGCTGTCACGGTCGCAGTGGCGACCTGGACGCGGCCAAGCGCGCCTACGAACGCTTCGTCATGATCGCCAAGGTCGTCGAATCGCTCGATGCACCGCACGCGGACTTGCGTGGTCTGTTCGCCGACGAATCGTTCCTCGCGCTGCATCGCGGTTGGTGCAAGAAGTGGCCGGTGATTGCCACTTCTATGCTGTAGCGGCGCGCGCTACCAGAGTCTGGCGACGGCGCGAATGCGGCCAACGCAGATGTGGTCGCGCGGCGGTTGGGCTACGGCAAGATGTCTGTCAACTGCTCGGCCAGCTCGGTCTTGCCGGCGGCCGTCAACGCAGCGTGGATGCGGGCGGCGATCGCGCGTGGTTTGCGCTTCAAACCATCATCTTCGTCGAGGCTACCCGGTCGCAATTCGGCGGCCTGCAAGATGTCCTTCACCGCACCCTTCGCGTTCTCGCGGAGCAGGCGGATTTCGGCGCGGCCGGCGAGGGCGAGCACGGCGTAGTGGTGGGCCGTGTCGATGTAGGCTTCATTGTCTGTCGCACTTGCCAGGAAGCGCTCGATACAATCGCTGTAGGCGTTCTCTGCTTCGATGACCCGCTTGTCGGTCGTGTGTCGTTCAGCGGCGATTAGTGCTGCGTAGCCGGCATACCATTGTGCGGTTGCGCGATCGGCGGCGTCGGTGGCGTACTTGGCGTAACGATGGCGCATGCGTTCGGCGCCGATGTCCACCAACATGCGATTGCGCCAGCGATCGTGAACCGTGAGCGAACCGGGGAAGCGTTCGACGAGTTGCTCCAGTTGCGACTGGGCTTCCGCGCGCAAGCCCGCGAACTCAAGCAGCGAGATGCCAGCTAGCAGGCCACGTTCTTCGCCTGCGTTGTTCTTGCCCAGCAGTGCCATGACGGTCTGCGTGCGGGATAGTTCACCGCGTAGGCTGACCGAGGCGTCACCTTGAGCTCGGCCGAAGGCTGTTTGCGCGGTTAGTTGCAACAGCACGTCGAGGTAGTTGGCGGCGAGCCAGCCATCGGGTTCGCGACTGCTATTGCCAGCGGCCATCGATTCGATCGCGGCCTTTGCGGCGGCCTCGCCATCACTGCGATACCACGTGGTGATCGTCAGCAGTGCCTTCACCTCGGCCTTCAGCGCCTCGCTTTGGACCTTCGCGGCGTTGCGTTGTGCGTCCGCCAACCACATTTCGATGCCGGCACCGCCTTCCTGCATCAACATGCATGCGAACGCAGCCTGAGCCGTCGCCAGTTGCAGGCGAAGGTTGTCGTCGTCGCGTTTTTTGCTGATCGCCGCCTCGAGGCGGTCGAGCACGGCTTCGATGGACTCGCGACCTTGGCTCAGCTTGCTCGCTTGCCAGGTGTTGCGCCACGGTTGCGCGAATTGTGCTTGGCGGGCCTCGAAGTGCGAGGCCATGCGTGCTGCGTCGGGGTTGCTCTTTCCTAGCAGGCGCAGTTGTGAGACGAGTTGCTGCTGCACTTCGGGGTCGGTGATGCGCGCTAGAGCATCTTCGATGTCGATCAGTGCGCTGCTGTCGCCGACCTTGCTGAGGGCTATGGCACTCAGGCCGACCAAATCTTCGTCGGGGTCACGCAAGCCCATGCGCAGCAGGTCGACGGGGTTGTTCTTGGCGGTCGCTGCCTTCTCTAGTAGATCGCTGCGCGTCTGCTTGTTGCCGCCTCGGTAGCGCGACTCGAGCAGCGTTCGCGCCATCGCGTCGCGGCGGCGGAACATCTCGGCGACATCGTCCGTGCTCGCCAGGTGCTTACGGTTGGCCTTGCCCTCGTGTTTGGCAATCGCGTTGATCGCGACATTCATGCTGTTGTCGAGGAAGCGATCGAACATCACCTTGCCTTTGGTACTGACTCCGACGTGGCGTGGCGCGTTGCGCTTCTTGTTGAAGAACCTGCGGAACAGTTCGGGCTCGATGTTGATGTGCTCGCTGCAGGTGCAACCCTTGAAGCGCGGGCACTCGATGCGGTTGCCCAGTGCGTCGTAGTCGCGCTCGGTGTGGCGGTCGGGCGAGGCCACGACGCACACGTAGTTGCGTGTGGATTCGATGAATGCCTTGTCGTGGTAGGTCGTGCCCGCGAATCGCTCGTTGAACACTTCGCCGTCCATGTTGACGACGACGAGTAGTGGTAGGCCGGTTTCCTGCTGGGCGGCCAGGGCGTCCTCGAGGGTGCGTTGCCACGCGATGTGCGTCGGCCCAGCCGGGCTTATTGCCGGGGTGGGGTCTTGCGGGAAGATGCCAAGGGCAGCGACGGTGAGGCTCAACAATGCGATCATGCGGTGGCGATCCTAAGGGGCGCGAGTACAACCGCGAAGCCACTACCGGAGAGGATTGCTCAAGGAGCCCATGACTAGCTTGCCTACCCCATTTTCGGGAGTGCGGATTCTCGCCTTCCTATTCTTGCCGTTGTTGTCGTTGGCGAGTTGCGCTGGCAGTCAATACGGCCACGCGCCGGAGTCTTCAGTTGCGTCGCTCGACGACGTGACCAATGGACTCGTGAACAACGCGTCCCGTGGAGCACTGTCCGGCGCCTACTTCAACGATGGCAGCGACGGTGATCTCGGCATTCGTGCGAATCCTGGCTTGGACGACTTCGGTCCGCGGCAAGGGGCTGGCTCGAGCAACGCGTTCGAAGACACCAATGGTGATGGCATTCCCGATCAGCTTACGGCGCCCAAGAAAGTCCGGATGCTCATCTACAGCGGCCAGGTCCGGGTCGAGGTCGCGCGCGCCGAGGATGCTGCGAAGGCGTTCTTGGCCAAGGTCGATGCATGGGGTGGCTTCCTGCAGCAGCAGGCTGGCACGACGGTGACAGTGCGGATCCCGGCGAAGCACTTCGATGAAGCGTTTGGTGCGGTGCGCGATGCTGGTCGCGTCTTGTCCGAGTCACGCAAGGCGAGGGATGTGACCGAGGAATTTGTCGACCTCGGCATTCGCGTCGATAACGCGCGCCGCTCGCGTGAGCGATTGCTAGAGGTCCTCAAGTTGGCAAAGGAAGTCGAAGACATCCTGCGCGTCGAGAAAGAGCTTCGCCGTTTGACGGAGGAGATCGAACGCATGGAGGGGCGGCTGAAGTTCCTTCGCGACCAGGTCTCGCTGTCGACGTTGCAGGCGCAGTTCCAATCTGTCGCCGAAGCACCGAAGGTGATGCATAGGCGCCAGCAGAGTCGCTTTGGCTGGATCAACCGTGTTGGTGCGAGCGGCGTAATGGAGGGCTTCTAATGTCTAAGCTGGCTAAGAACCTGAATCTGATTGTCGTCGCGCTAACAGCGATGGCTTGTGCGACTCCTATTGAGCTGCCCAATGCGTTTGTTGAGCTGCAAGACTCGGGTGTCGGCTACCGCGCAGTCACCAGTGACGATGCCCGTGTTTGGGTGCGCACCCTGTATGACGCGACGCCTGGCAACGTCGGGTTCTGGGCCGACAGCTTGGAGCGCGACTTCGTTCTGGAACGCGGATATGAGCTTCTCGAAAAAGGCGCTGTGAGAAACTTCGCAAACCGAGATGGCCGTTGGATGGAGTTCTCTACCAACGTGCGCGGTAAGCGCGTTGACTACCTCGTTGCTGTGTGGTCTGACCGAAGGTGGCCTGCGTGGCTTGCTAAGGGCGATTGGATTCAGGTGGTGGAGTTTGCCGCGAGCCACGATGTGTATGTCGAGCGCGTGGAAGCCATGCGCGCAGCATTGAGTACTGTTAGATAGCGGCGCTCGCAATCAGAGTTACCTTATCTGCATGACAGCAAGGCTATTAGGCGTGCTCTGAGTGCATGCACGCTGCCGACTCGGCAGCGTTTTTTGTGGGATCATTCACCGTCATGGGCCGGCATTTCGCTGACCCGGGACGAAGTGAATCATGATCTCACAATGGAAGAGGGCGCTCGTCGCCTGTGCGTTTGCTGTTTTTGCCCCGTTGTCCATGGCCCAGGTGATCAGTGTGCCGGCCGGGAATGTCACCGGCGGTTCGTCGATCTCGATCGGCTTTAGCGACTCCAGTCAGGCTGGCAAGACCGTAGACATTGTCATCGGCAACAACGAGGTTGGGCCGTTCTACCAAGAGGTGATCATTCCCGTCACGCTCGATGCGACCGGCAAGGGTGCCCTCGAATGGGTTGTCGTCGGCTCTTGGGAGACGGTTTCGTTCTCTGGTGGAGGAGCCGTCGAAGAGGCTCGAGGTATCGACTAACTCCCCGGTTTCTGCCCCGGCGCTGGCACTGTCTCTGCGTCGGTCCACGTTGGCGATCGCGTGGCTGCATCGATTAGCCAGTGATCGATCTTCCACTTCATTAGCTCGCACGTTCGTGGGACGAGCGGTTGGGCGGTGCGCACCGCTTGAACCAGCATTCCCGTCATGTGCTCCATGTTGTTGATCATGGTGAGCTTGTCAGTCACTGGCGTGTCCTTGTGAATGGCCGTGACGCACATCTTGCCGATGTCGTGGCTGCCATCGCCCGCGCTGTGTGCTCGACCCTCCAGGATGCGTCTCCATGCTTTGGTTGCGGCTTCGCGGACAAGCGCACTCTCATGGTGAGAGTTTGCCAGGTGTTGGATTCCGCGCAGCCCGGTGCGAATCCGGCCTGTCGCGTAGGTCATGGACAGTTCCCAGATCTTGGGTGTCGTGGGTGCAGCGAGCGCGAAGACAGCTTTGTCTGGGTCCGTTAGGTCGTTGAAGTGTTGGGCCGTGATGATGTCACGGCCGATCCAGGCGATGCCGCCAACAAGCACGAACATCATGGCCGCTAGCGCGAACAGTCGAGCATTACGACGTTTGCCAAGTTGCGTCGATTGCCCTTTCTCAGCGTCAATCGCGTTCGTCTTCGTGATCTTGAACGATTGGGGTCGCACTCGAGAAAGATCCTTCTCCGCGCGCCGCAGCTCCGCAACGTTGGGCGTGAACGCATCCTCGATGCGCTGCCACATTTCGTTGTCTTGGTCGGTGCTCACAGTTTGCTCTCGGGCGGCAATTGTGAGGGGTCGGACTTTCCTTGGCTAGTCCCCGGCTTGTTGCCGTAGCCGAGCTTCTCGAGCTGTATGCGTAAGTCGCGGCGACCGCGATGGCGGGCTACGTAAATCGACTGAGCCGTCGATCGGAACCGTTCCGCCAACATTGGTGCTGGTAGCGTCGTTCCGGCATTTAGGTCGGCTAACAATACGGCGCGTTGGAGCTGCGGCAACATGCCGATGGCACGGTGTATATCGACCACTAGCTCCATCCGTTTCGCCTCTGATTTGTCAGAACCAACACCGAGAACGGTCGGATCGACGCCGTCGATCGGTACGAGCGGCTGGCCCTGGTGCTGCGCGACAAGGCTCAGTCCGCAGTTGCGTGCAATGACCGCAAACCAGGCGCGAAGTTGCCCTTGGGTTGGATCGAATCGCGAAGCGGACTGCCACGCGCGCAATGCCGCGAGGCTCATTGTCTCCTCGATCTGCCAGTGATCGAGCAGTCGGCCGAGCTTGCGCTTCACGTAGGCGCGCACATACGGACCGTGATCGTTAATCAGTCTCTGCAGCCCTTCCTGCTGGCCCTGGACAAGTTGGTCCAGAGTCTGGCGGTCCCGTTCGGGATTGTCGGTGGGTTTACTCACCGGGCGCAGTTGGCAGAGGGGGAGCCGCCAAGTCGCGCGGTTGCGCGGGAGGTGTGTTGGCGAGCGGGCGAGGGCGAGGTGCGTGGAAACGCGCCAGAACGTTGCGTCGATTACGGTAGCGGATGAGCCTCGCTCAGCTCCAGGACAGTTGCGCGATATCGTTCTGGGTCCTCACCGCGAACCAGGCCGACGACAATGTCGACCAGTCGGTCGATTTCGGCAGTGCCGAAGCCCCGGGTGGTGACGGCGGGCGTGCCCAGGCGTAGGCCGGACGTCACCATTGGTGGCAATGGGTCATTGGGCACGGCGTTCTTGTTGACCGCCAGGCCGGCTGCGAGCGCGCGCTCTTCGACGTCGGCACCGGTCATGCCGGTGCCTTGCAGGTCGACCAGCACAATGTGGTTGTCGGTGCCGCCGGATACGACCTTCAGTCCTTCGCTGATGAGGCGGCTGGCCAGGTGCGCGGCGTTTTCCTTGACGCGCTCTTGGTAGGCGCGGAACTCAGGGCGAAGGGCTTCGCCAAACGCGACTGCCTTGCCGGCGATCTGTTGCACCAGCGGGCCGCCTTGCGAACCGGGGAACACGGCCGAGTTGATCTTCTTGGCGACTTCTTCCGTCGAGAGGATCATGCCGCCACGGGGGCCGCGCAGCGTCTTGTGCGTGGTCATCGTGACGACGTCGGCGATGCCAACCGGGCTCGGCACCAAGCCCGCAGCGATCAAGCCTGCCGGATGCGCGATGTCTGCGAGCAAGAACGCACCATTCTCCTTGGCGATGTCTTTGAACGCTTGGTAGTCGATGTTGCGCGCATAGGCGCTGCCGCCGGCGATCAGCACCTTTGGCTGGTGTTCCTTGACGAGGTCGCGCACTTCGTCGAGGTCGATGCGGCCGTCGGCGTTGACGCCGTATTGTTTCGGCTCAAACAAAATGCCTGTCGCGCTGCGCGGGTGGCCGTGGCTGAGATGGCCGCCGTCCTTCAGGCTCATCCCGACGATACGGCCGTTCGGTCCGGCTAAGGCCAGCAGTGCCGACAGGTTCGCCGTCGTGCCCGAGTGCGGTTGCACGTTGGCAGCCTCGGCACCAAACAGCTTCATCGCGCGGGCGCGAGCGAGCTCTTCGATGCCATCCGCCACCTCACAACCGCCGTAGTAACGCCGCGAAGGGTAGCCTTCGGCGTATTTGTCGGTGATGCGGCTCCCGCCGGTCTCACGAACGGCGGCGGAGCTGTGGTTCTCAGAAGCGATCAGTGTCAGCGTCGTGCACTGACGCTTGTCCTCTCGTTGCAGCCACGCTGCGACCTCGGCGTCCTGTTCTTTGAGCAGGCCCGACTGCGATTCAACGTTGTTCACGGCGGCAGAACTTAAGGTCCGTCGCGGCTTTGGGCTAGTGTCCGCCTAGATGCGCTGAAGCGGTAGGGGTAGGAAAAATGGGGTCTGACAGTGCCTGTGGCAGCCATTGTACTGTTCAATCCGGCGCAGCGTGAAGCGCGAGCAGGGCGAACCACACAGTTGTGGCAGCCTGCGACCGGCCGCGCCCGTGGAGCGTTCCTGAATTGAGCACACCGCAGAAGGACCTTCGCGCGTGGACTACGCGTGACAGTGCCGAGCTTTACCAACTGTCCGCATGGGGTGGAGACACCTATGCCGTCAGTGATTGTGGTGACCTCGTGGTTCAGCCACAGGGCCCAGACGGTCCCAAGTTTTCGCTGCCGGCGTTGGTCGAGGATCTGCGCAGTCGCGGCATCGAATTGCCGATGCTGTTGCGAGTCTCTGACATTCTCCAGCGGCGAGTTCAGGACTTGGCGGGCTCGTTTGCCAAGGCGATCAAAGAATGCGACTACCGGAGTCGCTATCGCCCGGTCTTCCCGATCAAGGTTAATCAGCAGCGCGACGTCGTCGAAGAGCTGGTCGAATTCGGGAAACCGCACGCACTCGGCCTAGAGGCTGGCAGCAAGCCCGAGCTGCTGATCGTGCTGGCGCACATGACCAATCCGGATGGGTTGATCATCTGCAATGGCTACAAAGACGTCAGCTACATCGAGACGGCGATGCTCGCCACAAAGATGGGGCTGCATACGATCATCGTGATCGACCGCTTCGAAGAACTCGAGACGGTGATCGAGGTGAGTGAGCGGTTGAAGCTGCGTCCGCACATCGGTGTGCGTGCCAAGTTGGCGAGTCGTGGCGCGGGCAAGTGGCAGGAATCAGGCGGTGATCGATCCAAGTTCGGTTTGACCGCTGACGAGCTGATCCAAGTCGTGGAGCGACTGCGCGGCCTCGACATGCTCCATTGCCTCGAGCTCCTGCATTTCCACATTGGCAGCCAGATCACGGCGATCCGCGCCATCAAGGATGCTCTCAAGGAAGCGATGCGCTTCTACACCGAGTTGGAAGAGCTCGGTGCTGGTCTCAAGTTCCTCGACGTCGGTGGCGGTCTCGCTGTCGATTACGACGGGTCGCAGACCAACTTCCATAGCTCGGCCAACTACACGCTGCAGGAATACGCCAACGACGTGGTTTTCGCGGTGCAGCAGGCATGCGACGAGAAGGGCATTGCCCACCCCGACATCGTTAGTGAGTCCGGGCGCGCGTTGACGGCGCACCACGCGATCCTGGTGTTTGATGTGCTTGGCGTTGCCAGCCAGCGCACCGACGTTCCAGCCGGCGCCGACAAGCACGAGAACACGACGATCGTCAACATGCTGCAGATCCTGAAGGACCTGTCGCAGAAGAACTTCCTCGAGTGCTACCACGATGCGTTGCAGCTCAAGGAAGAGGCGAACAGTCTGTTCCGACTGGGCTACCTCGATCTGAAGGGCCGAGCGATCTCCGAGTCGCTGTTTTGGGCAATCTGCGATCGTCTCAAGCAGATCGTCAAATCGCTTGAGCACGTGCCAGAGGAACTCGAAGGCCTCGAGCGCGCCCTGGCCGACACCTATTACTGCAACTTCTCGGTGTTCCAGTCGGCGCCCGACCATTGGGCCGTCAAGCAACTGTTCCCGACAATGCCGATTCATCGGCTCAATGAGCGGCCGACGCGTCGAGCAATCCTCGCGGACCTGACCTGCGACAGTGACGGCAAGGTCGACAAGTTCATCGACTTGCGCGACGTTAAAAACGTGCTGGAGGTCCACAAGACGGCGCCGGGCAAGCCATACTACATCGCGATGTTCCTGGTCGGTGCCTACCAGGAGATCCTGGGCGACTTGCACAACCTGTTCGGCGACACCAATGCGATCCACGTCGCGATGGACGACGACCACGGCTATCGCATCGAGCGCGTGATTGAAGGCGATTCGGTCGCCGAAGTGCTCAGTTATGTGCAATACGACAAGCAGGAGCTCATTCGCCGTATGCGACGCCGCCTGGAGCAAGCTGTGCGCGCCGGCAATGTCAACATGAAGGAGTCGGCGTTGATGATGCGTCGCTACGAGGAAGGGCTTGCCGCTTACACCTACCTCGTTGACGATGATGCCGAGATCGGAAGCGACGATGGTGGCTCTGCAGCTGCTGGCAACCGTGCCGCCGGCCAGAATCATAAGTCTGGTAGCGTCAACTCATCCGGTGACGATTCTGCTGGTGACACTATGTCTGCTGCCGTTCCATCCGCGGATGGTCCGGCCTGATTGTTGAACCCCGCTTAATTGAGTGGCCCTGCCTGATTGTGGGGCCTTGCCTGATTGTGTGACCCTGGGTGCGCGTGACGTCGCTGCGTCGCGTGCGCGAGTTTTAGAATTATACGACTGTCGAACTACTGTTATGCACGCAGCTGTCTTTGTCGATTTTGAGAATCTGTTCCTGTCACTCAAAGGCCGCGAAGAGCTGAGCGGCCTGCACATTCGAGAGTTGTCGCTTGGCATCCTTGAGAAGTTGAAGCAGCGGTTGCACACCGACAAGGCGCCGATGGTGCTCGGCCGTTCGTACGCGGCGTTCGACACGTATCCCGGCATGGAGGTCGCACACGACCTCGCGTTGATGGGCTTCGATCCGCAATACGTGCTGGTCGGCCACGCCGGCAAGAACTCGGCTGACGTGCAGTTGGCGTGTGATGTCTGCCGCGTGCTCTACCGCCGCCCGGACATCGACGCGATCGTGATCGTGTCCGGCGATCGGGACTTCATCCCGATCGCGCGCCAGGTACTCGAAGAGAACCGTGAGCTGCGCGTCGTCGCCATACCGGATAGCACCAGCGGTGACTTGCGCATGCGAGTCGGTGCCGATCGCTTCTGGAACGCGCTCGATTTGATCTCGGTCAAGAAGCCGGAGCCGAAGCCCGTTGCCGAGCCCTCGGCGCAGCCGGTTGAGAACGGCAACCCGGCTGAGCCGGTCGAAGGCGCCGGCGCCGATGTGCTGGACGAGCACAAGGCAGCAATCGTCGGTCATATTCCGGTGACCTGGCGCACCGATGAGTTACCGCAGGACGCCCACGTGGCCGAGCGCCTCAACCAGTGTGTGGAATTGATCCTGCGTGCCCAGGTTCGCCACGGCAGCTTGGAAGTTTGGCTGTCGCCGTTCCTCAAAGGCCCCATGAGCCACCATTTCAGCGGTCTCGTGCACCCAGAACGGCGCGCGCTGATCAACGAACTGCGTCATCGGGGTGTTATTCAGATCGAAGAGCGCGAGAATCAGTATGCGGATCACCCCTACTCCGTGATCGTTCTGGATCAGACGCACCCGATGGTGACCGCCGCGGCCGAGCGCCAAAAGACGCAAGACGAAGCGAACTGAGTTTGGTCCGGATCGTCCGTCCGACTTGACTGCTTGAGCGGTCGCCCTTCCCCGGGTGATTGTTGCTAGACCCAGCGGCCTGATCCCTTTGGCCGCGCGAACCGAGACCCCTCGATGACTAGATACCTGCCCCTCCTCGCTGCTGCTGTCGTTTGCGGTGCCTCCGCGACGGCCCAGTCCTTTCAGCAGCTCGTGGACAGTCGCAACAGCGCGAACCCATACTCATCGGTCTTCCAGATCGAGGCGGGCGCAGTTGGCGCCCAGGCGCAAGGCCGTGATGCCAGCAACGAGTTGCGTGGCCTTGAAGACACGATCAGTTGGGATGGCCACGTTTATTACCGCGACGATGAGTTCGGCTCGCGCCGCGGCACACTCGAAGCCTACGGCGGTCGCGATGGCATCTTCGCAAGCTTCCAAGACGGCAAGCTCATCGGCGACGACACGGTGACGCGGTTTGAATTCCGCGCCCGGCCGTGGTTGTTCTACCGCGATGGCTACTACGAAGCCGACGAGCTGCGTCAAAACGGCTTCTTCGAGGGCTCGGACTACGAAGGCTACATTGGCTTTGGTCGCGAGGCGCAAGACGGCCTCTACATCGAGCTTGGTCCGTACTACCGCCAGCATGACTTTGAGCGCTCGGACCTGACGTTCTCCAACTACACCCTGCCCGAGAATTACGCGGCCTATGGCATGCGCATGTATCTCGAGCAGCGCGCCGTGCAGATGGACCGCCGCCGCGGTTTGCCGCAGCAGGGGTTCGTGTTGACGCTGATAGGCGAACGCGAGTGGAATGACAGCAATGAGGCGTTTGGTTCGGCCGGCTTCACACAAACGCGTTTGCCGAACTCGGCATGGCGCGCCCGAGGACGTCTTGAGTGGTACATTCCCGCGTCAGACAGCGCTACGTGGGAAGTGTTCGTCAACGGCGGCATGCACGACGACAAGGATCGCTTGCAGAGCATCCAAGGCCAGCGACCACTTGGCAATCAGTGGGGCGACGGCCAGTTGCGGTTGCGCTTTAATATTGGCCAGTCGATGACGCTGACGCCGTTTGCCAACGTGCAGTATTCGCGCACTAGCAAGCAGGATGGCAGCGCGACGAAGGACTTCTTTTTGGGCGGTGGTCTCGAAACCTACTTCCACTTCAATCAGAGCTTGTCGCTGCACGCTTGGTACTCGTTCGTTGAGAATGAGAACCGGCCGTCCGTCAGCATCGAACAAGACCTGCGTGGCGAGCACATGTGGTTTGCTGGCATGGTGCTGCGCCTTGGCGCTTCGCGTCGCTAGGTTGTGAGCCGTGCGCCCAAGGGCGCTGGCGACATCTCCGGTCTGCTTGCTGGCCCGGTCCGCTTGCTGGCAGCTGGGTGTTGGCGAGTTCTGGTTTGGCGAACTCGGTACTGCTGGTCCTTGAGGCCGCCTAGTTCTTGATCGCGGGCAGCCACTTAGAGAACACCGTCTCCGTTTGGTGCTCGCCGTCGTTCCACGTCGTTCGACGTCGATACGGCGCCCGCATGGCACCCGCCGCGCGGTAGTCCGACCAGGACTCGCGAACGTGAACCAGCGTCTCGTCGGGTAATCGCTCCCACGACTCGACAATACGGATCAAATGCGACTCCGTGTCGATATGGATGCGCAGGCGATCAAACTCGTTGCCGACCGCTTCGAGCACCATCAATTCGCGGTCGCCCGAGCTGCGTTGGGCAATTGGGCGGAACTGCAACGTGCCGCTTTGGTTGGCCGCGAGCAGCATCAACGGATGGCGCATCATTTGGTGACGCAGAAGCTTCGCTTCACGGGCATTGAGTGACTTGCGAACCTTGCCGAGGCTTTCCGACCAGTTGTTGCCAGCGAGTTTGGTCGTGAGCGTTTGGCCAACGATCTGGCGTTGGCGTGTCAGCTTGCCAGATTGACTCCATTCGATGGTGTCGGTCGCGTCTGGCGACTTGTCCGCGACGATGGTGCCGGTCGACGTGAAACCCGTCAGGTTGCTAAAGTTCTCGCGGCCGCCCATGGCTGCGCGGGCGCGACCCAGCCACGGTCCGGTGGCGGCGATTGCCGTCGGAGTAGGCACAGATTCGCTGCTGGCTTGGAACCCTTTGGGGCGCAGCTCGAACGCCAACAAGCCCGGCGCCTCGGGAGCGTCCCCAGGGCCAATCGCGATCATCCAGGCGGGTGTTTCTTGGAACGCGACCGCTGCCTTTGCTGGGTCCCAGGCGTTCAGATCGGAAAGCTGCTCCAGCCTGACCTTCAGTGCGCTTGGTGCGATTCCGCGTGTCTTGAGGTTGGCCGCGAGGCGCAAGCGCTCGCCGCTCGAAAGGTTCGGCAGATCGGCGTTCAGTCGTGCGCGTCGCAACGCCAGCTGCAGTTCGGATGGCGTCGGCGGCACGTCGATCAACGATTGGCGGGCTCGATTGAGAACTCGCCAGAGGCTTGTCGCTTCGTTGTGGGGCACGGTCGTCGACATCACCAGCGCGATTGCGTCGGGCGTGCGTTCGATGTGAGTTTGCCAGCGAACGTCGGTCAGTCCTGCCTCGTCCTGCATTCGCTCCAATCGGCCACCTCTGCCTCCGAGTGTCAGGCAAGAGTGCATGACCAACCATTCGGCAGCGCCCAGTCCAGCGGTGGCATCGGGCAAGCGCATGACGAATGCTGCGTGCACCGTGTTCGGCCGCCCGAGCGTGCTCGCCCAGTAGAGGCCCGATTCGAACTGACGTTCCACAATGGGGCTAGCGCCCGGAACCGCTGGCGCTGGCTTCCACTGCGCGATTGCGGTGGCCGCGGGCTTCAGCAGCGCGGCTTGGATCTCGGCCATCCGGTTTGGTGACGAGATTGCTAACAGACATCGTTCGGGGCGATAGAGCCGCGAATGGAATAGGCTCACTTCGCTGGGATCGAGGTCGATCAGAGAACTCAGATACGTGCCGGTACCACGTTCTCCGTGTAGCAGCATTCGGGCCGCTTCGCGCAATGGCTGGTCGTCGAGTTGTTTTGCTAGCGTCGCGATCAGGTCGCTGCGCATGCGCTCAATCTGGCTCCGCGATTGCGTCACGGAATCGAGCGATTCCCGCAGCGCGATGATCGCCTTGGCCAACCCGTTCGATTGCACTCGGATGTCGAACCACGTCGTCATCAGCCCGATCTTGGCGTCGATCGTGCCGCCGAGGGCCTCGATGCGATGTCGCAGGCTTGGCCGGCCGGCCGTTGGATCCGAAGACTCCAGCAGCACGTTCGCGGCCAGTTCGGCGAGGCCCGGGGCGACGAATACCGAGCCCGCCAGAACGGCCAGCTGCACCTGAGTGTCCGATCCTCGAGGCGCAACTTCGAGATACGTCGCCACGCCGTTCTTTAGCGTCAGCGACCGCGTTTGTGTGTTGGTTGGCGCCGGTGCGGGAAGCTCATTCCTCGTCGGGTCGGGCGCGGGTTCTGCGGGTGGCGGTGAACTGCAGGCGGCGAGCAGCAACGCGGTCGTGAGCGCCATCGGTACGCCGTGATGGCGGCTGTGATTGTTGGAGCGGATCACTTGGCCTCCACGGCAGCTGGGTGTGAGGCGAACACTGCTTTGAGAATGGTGTAGACCTTCTGGCCGTGCCGGTGTTGCGGCGCGAGTTTGTCGAGCTTGGCGGATGGCCACACTAGAGCGCGCTCGGCGAGCATCACGGCAATGGCGCGAGGGCTATCGGCGGCCCGGTTCCAATCGCGCGAAATCTCTAGGTAGTTGCGGTAGAATTGGTTCTTCGAGAACGGTTTGGCGGCGATGGTCTTGCAGATCGCAAGGACTTCGTTGACCAGTCCCGGCTTGCCGTTCGGATCCTGCACATCGAGCAGCAGCAGGCTCTGTCCACTGGTCGTGGTCGGCCACGGCGCGCGGCAATCGACGATGAAGTTTGGACGCTTCTTGCGGAAGGCGCGCCGCAGTGGGCCACGTTCGTCCATCAGCCAACGTCGCGCCTGTTGGAGCGCGGCTGGATCCTTGATCGGGGGCAAGACCCAAGCGATGGCGCCACCACCGCCGCGCATGCCCGGCACGATCGAGCGGCGCTGACCGCGCAGTGGTCGGGGTGCTTGGTCACGCCGCGTAGGGGCGATCAGTTTGGTCTCGGCGAAGACCAGGTTGAGCGTCTTCTTGAGGTAGCCAGGGTCGAAGCTGCCCATCAAAACGTGCACGGTATTGGTCGGGTGTTGGCTCGCTTGCCAAGTCCGTTGCGCCCGGTCGCGATCAGGCGCAACGAAGGGTGGTGCTTCCATTCGTGCATTTGCCGGTGACGATGGCATTAGCAGTGCCAGCACTTCGGCGTAGAGGCGTCGGCGCGGGTGCGTGGCGTGATCCTTTAGGCGAAAAAGCACACTTGGCACCCATGCGCGAGCCAGCCCGCGAAGCGCTTGCTCTTCCCTTCGTTCGAGCAGTAGTTTGGCGACGGTTTCGATCGCCGGTTCGATGGTCGTAAGCGAGAACACAGCCAGCGGATCGCGGTCGAGAACCTCGGCTTGGAACGCAGGGGCGGCGGCGAGCACGCGCTCAAACATGCGTCGGTCGCCGAGCTCAGCGGCCGCCTTGTTGAGCTTCACGACTTGGGCCGCAATCTTCGCGTTGCCGGGTTGGGCCAATTGTCGCTGCCAGGCCTCGTCCAGCTTGATCAGAACTGCCCGTTCGGCGTCTGGATCGCTGCTGCCGGTCGTCCAGGTGCCCGCCAGCGAGGCTTGCGCCGCAGCCAGCGCTAGGCCGGGCAGCCCCGGAGGGTCGTCGCGACCGTCAGCCCACGACGCGATCGCCCAGTGAATGTGCGCAACCGTCGGGTCCTGAATGAGGTGGAAGCGGCTGCCGTCTGGCGTCGTGAACTGGAAGAACTTGCGCTGCGGCGACGCGGGGCGCTCCTTCACGGGCTTGCCGACGGGCGCGGTGCCCTTAGGCACGGTGCCCTTTGGCACAGTGCCCGGCTTGGCCGTCGGTTTCTGAGGCTCTTGGCCTGTCGATGCTTGCGCGTTTTTGGCCGTGACGGGCTCGCCAGCTACAGGCGTCGCAGATTCGAGCTTGGCCGCTGGCTTCACTGACTCTGGCGTGCCAGTTTCGGGCGTGCCAGTCCCGGGCGTGCCAGTCCCGGGCGTGCCAGTCCCGGGTTTCACCGCCCCGGATTTTGTCGGGTCCGGCTTCTGGCCCTGGGGTTTCCCGACCACCGGCTTGGCTGCCGGCGGATCCTGGACCACCGGCTTCGGCACCACCTGCGCACCTGCAGCGGCGGCCAGCAAGAAGCTGAGCGCTGCCGCGAGCACGGTGCTGAGCGATCTGCTAGGCAGTTGCGGTGTCTTCGCCGGTCGCCACTTCCCCGGAGGGATTGCGCAAGCCGGAGCGTGGGCTACAGATGCCACGCTTGCTCGCAGCGACGAAATCGACGATTTCGCGGCAGATGGGGTCACGGTGTAAGGCGCTTCCGCGCACAAACTCGAGTCGTTGGTGCAGTGTTCCGGCACGCCAAAAGAGTAGTCGGAAGACGCGCTTGACGAGAGCCTTCTGTTCGGCCGTGTAGCCGTTGCGATGCAGACCCACCTTGTTGACGGCGACGAGTTTCGCGCGGTCGCCTTGGATCATTGCGAACGGCGGCGCGTCGTGCGACACCATCGCGCCGGCGCCAACCATGGCGAGCTTGCCGACTCGCGCGAATTGGTGGATGCCGACCATTGCGCCTAGAATGGCGCGATCGCCGATTTCGGTGTGGCCGGCGGCCATGGCGCCATTGGTGAATATCACGTTGCTGCCGACGGTGGCGTCGTGGCCGATGTGGGCTCCGACCAGCAGCATGTTGTCGTTGCCAACGGTTGTGGTGCCACCGCCGAACGGGGTGCCGCCGTGGATCGTGACGTGCTCGCGGATCCGGTTATTGTTGCCAATCCGTAGCCGAGCGGGCTCCCGGCTGGCCTTCAGCTTCTTATCCTGCGGGGTCGTGCCTACCGAGCAGAACGGGAACAGCTCGCAGTCTTCGCCAATCCAAGTGTCGCCATCGATGACGACGTGCGCGACCAGGCGGGTTCGCGATGCCAGCCGAACATGTTCGCCGACGACGCAATACGGGCCAATCTCGACGTCTTCGCCGAGTTGGGCGCCTGCTGCGACGATCGCGGTGGGGTGAATGCCCGTCGACAAGGTAGAGAGATATCGGGATACGGCGTGAACGAAGCCGTGTGGGGTCTCAATGTCTACCCTACGGTCGGCACCCGCGCTAGCCTTGGCTGGCTCAGACGTTGCCGTTGGACCAAGGTCCTGGTATCGAGCTGTCGTTGCCGTCGGTGGTTCCTGTTCATCGTTGGTTTCGTGCGAATCCGTGCTTGGTATGTCCACCGAAATCCTTTCCCACCTGTTCCGCCCGCCCGTCGAGCGACCGCCGATTTCCGTGCTGCAAGCTGGAGGTCGGTCGTGGCGCTAGTTCGTGGCGAGTGTGTCGCTCCCGGAATCGCTGTCGGGCAGGTTTACCTGCGTGGTTTCGAGAGCAAGGGGGCTGGTCCGCGCATTGCAGCGGACGAGGTCGAAACCGAACTCAACCGGCTGCACCAGGCGTTCGAAAAGAGCCGGGTCCAGACCGAGGAGATTAAGCAGAAGCAGGCCGATAGCTTGGGCGAAGCGGAGTTGCGAATCTTCGACGCGCACCTCGCCTATCTCGGCGACGCGATGTTCGTCACCGAGATCGAAAGCCAGGTCATCCAAGAACGGTTCTCGTCGCGCGAGGCGGTGCAGTTGGTGTTCGCCAAGTATGACCGCATCTTCACGCTGGTCGAAAGTGATCTGCTGCGTCGCCGTGCGAGTGATCTTCGCGACGTAGCGACGCGGCTGTTGCGCAACCTTGAAGCCGAGACTGTTCGCGGCGGGGATGCGCCGAGTGGTCCCTACATTCTTGCGGCCCGCAAGTTGACGACCGCGGACATGTTCAACCTCGACAACGAACAGGTTGAAGGCATCGTCGCCGAAGAAGGCGGCATGAGTTCGCATGCGGCGATCCTCGCGCGCGGCATGGGCATCCCAACGCTGACTGGGATTCGCGACATGACCAAGCTGTTGCGCGATGGTGACTTGATCGTGCTCGATGCAACCAGGGGTGAGATGGTCACGACGCCGAGCGACATCATGCTCGCCGAAGCAACCACCAGCTCACAGCGTTGGCGCGAGAGCCAGGAAGCCGCCGCGCAGCCAAGTGAAGAAAACAACCACCAGACGCGCGACGGCACGGCGATTCGCATGCTTGGGTCGTGCGGTAGTCCCGGCGAAGCGGATTTGGTGCATGCCTTTGGCATGGAGGGCATCGGTGTCTATCGCACCGAGTTGATGTTCCTTGCCGACGGCGAGGCTCCGACCGAAGAGGCGCTGGTTGAGAATTACCGCGACGTGATTGCCGCGCAGCACGGCAAGCAGGTTTCGTTCCGCTTGCTCGATGTGGCCGCGGCCACGTTGGAAGTTGTGGTGCCGCAGCCCGAGCGCAATCCTGCGATGGGACGCCGTGGCGTGCGCGGTCTGCTTGCCAAGCAACAGGTATTGCGCATGCAATTGCGTGCCATCTTGCGTGCCGCCTCCGGCGTCACGAACGTGGCCGTGTTGGTTCCGTTCGTGACGACCTTGTCCGACATGCAGCGCGTCAAGGCTGCGCTCGTCGAAGAGCGCGTCGGCCTGATGAAGGCCAAGATCGCTTGTGCGGCGGACGTTAAGATTGCGCCGATCATCGAGGTGCCCGCGGCTGCGATGTCGCTCAGCGCCCTACTCAACGAGAGTGACTTTGCCGTGGTTGCGATCGACGACTTACAAGCGCACTTGCTCGGCGCCGATCGCGATAACGCTGGCGTGCGCGACTACTACGAGACCGTGCACCCATCCGTGTTCGAGATGCTCGCGCGCATGTGTAAGGACGCTGACTTCCGCAAGAAGCCGCTGGTGCTGTTTGGCGAGAGTGCTGCCGAACCGGTGCGCGTGCCGTTCTACGTTGGGGTTGGTTACCGGCACTTCTCGGTCGCGCCAGTTCGTTTGCGCGGCATGTTGAAGGTGCTGGCGCGCTACTCGGCCGATGAGTGTCGTCGCATTGCGGCTCGCATGCTCGAGGCACCGCGCACGCTCGACGTGCAGAAGGTGCTCGTTAATCTCGAACTCGAGTAGTCGGCTGGCCGCCGCATGGCGTCGCTTCTGGCGTGACGTCTTTCTGGCGCGATTACGCCAGTTCACGCCGCAGGATGACTTCGTAGTACGGTCCCTTCGGCGTCAGCGTGCTTTGGTAGAGCGTTAGCCCAGTCGGCGAGAACGGCTTGGGGTTGAGTTCTTCGCCCAACTCCTTCATCTGGTCGATCATCGCCAGCAGTCCGAACTGTCCTTGCACGCGGCCAAGGGTGACGTGCGGCGTGAAGGCGCGCTTCTCGGGCAGCACACCCAGCGGTTCTGCTTGTTCGGCTAGCGTCTGTTGCAGGTTGCGGATGACTTCGATGTCGCCCTCAAGACCCGCCCAAACCACGTGTGGCAGGCCTCTTGGTGGGAATGAGCCGAACGCCTTCAGCGACAGGGAGATCGCCGGCAGCTCGAGGCGGTCGAAGATGTCCATTAGCCCGTCGACGTTCCCCGGCTCCATGTCGCCGCCAAACAGCAACGTCAGGTGCATCTGGTCGCGCGGCACCCAGCGCACGTCGTAGCGTTCGCGCAGCGGTGCCGACACCTTGATCAGGTGGTTACAGACGGGAGTCGGGAGGTCTAAGGCTACGAAGCAGCGCACGCGTGGATGGTAGTAAGGAATCGACCGCCGCGTGATAGAAGAGTCGCATGGCGACGATTCCTTGCTTCCAAGTTGATGCCTTCACCGACCGGCTGTTTCACGGCAATCCCGCCTCTGTGTGCCTGTTGGACGCGAGTAAGCCAGCGAAGTGGATGCAGAGTGTCGCGGCCGAAAACAATCTGTCGGAGACCGCGTTTGTCGTGCCGTTGAAGACCGGCTTTGGCCTGCGGTGGTTTACGCCCGCGGTCGAAGTTGCTTTGTGCGGTCACGCGACGTTGGCAACCGCGCACGTCTTGTGGAGCGAGAAATTGGCTCCCGAGAAGGCCCAGCTGCGGTTTCGCACCAAGAGCGGTGTCGTAACCGCCGACCTGCGCGACGGCGTAATCGAGCTCGACTTCCCAAGCCAGCCAGCCAAGAACGTCAAGGCCACAGCGATCCTGCAGAAGGCGTTGGGCAAAAAGCCGAAGGCGGTCGTGAAGGTTGGCGAAGACCTCTTGGTCGAGCTCGCGTCCGAGGCGGTCGTTCGCAAGTTGCAGCCAGATATGGTGGCGCTCGCGAAGATCAAGGTGCGCGGCGTCATCGTCACGGCCAAGGCCGCCAAGAAGTATGACTTCGTCAGCCGCTTCTTTGGGCCCGCGGTTGGCGTGGCTGAAGACCCGGTGACCGGTTCGGCCCATTGCGCGCTGGCGCCGTATTGGGGCGAAAAGCTCGGTCGCACGACAATGCGCGGCTACCAGGCATCGCGCCGTGGTGGCGAAGTGGCCGTCGAGTTGTCTGGCGATCGCGTGCTGTTGCGCGGCTCGGCGGTGACGTTCTCGCGCGGTCAGTTACTCGTCTGATGAAGGGGTGCGCGCGGCGGGGCTACTCGTGCCAGCTGGCAGTTAGGTCGCACCACATCGCCAGGCCTTGGAATGGAGCCAGCTTGGCGTAGCGCCGTTCGATCGCCTTGTCGGTCGGCGGCTTCTTGCGACCTGCCATCTTTGCAATCGTCGCGCGGCACCAGCTGTCGATCGCGAGTCGGTCGTAGTGGCCGCACAGCCGCATCGCTTGGCCGGCGGCGTAGGGGCCGAACCCGCGCAAACCACAGAGGCGCTCCCATAGTTCGTTCGACGGTTGCGTTGCCAAGAACGTCTCGTCGGTCAGCTCCCGGTCGACGAAGCTTTGCGCCAGCTGCATCGCGGCGCCGGCGCGATAGCCGCAGCGCACGACGTCGCGGTAGAATTCTTCGTCGCGTAGGCACTGCTTCGCACTCGGGAAGGCGCGGTTGCCGCTCGGTGCTTTCGAACCAATTGCCTGGACCAGGTTGCGCGTCATCAGTTCGGTCGAAGACCACGTCGTGTTCGTCGTGAACAACAACTTCATCAGGTCTTCGAACGTCGTCGCCGACCGCAGTAGCCGGCCACCGCCTCGCTTCGCCACCCAGTGACGTTGTGGCTCGGACCTGCAGGACGTGTAGAACGCGGACAGGTCGTCGTCGAGCCGCATCATGTGGCGCAGCTGTTGGCGCACGCTTGCGACTTCGGCGGTCGTTAGCTTGGTACTTGCTGTGATCTCTACACGCAGCGACTCGGCGTCGCGGGCGTAGACGAGTGCGTCGACTACCTTGCTGCCGACGCGCATCACGGTTTGCCAGCGTTCGGCG
>JBNMND010000006.1:0-39037 GCA_051274975.1 Planctomycetota bacterium
CCAGCGCTTCGGCGGCACGCGCTTCCGCACCATACTGGGCTTCGAGAACGGCAGCTTCGGACTCGCGCTTCTTGGTTTCACCGAGCTGGTAGGCCTCGGCTTCACGAACCTGCAGCTTGGCGTTGGCTTCGGCGATCGCAGCCTTCGACTGGTTCTCGCCAGTAACTGCTTGGGCATTGGCCGCGGCAACCGCAACACGCATCTCACGTTCGCGATCCTTGACCTGGGCTTCCTGCTCAAACTGCGCCGACTGCTGGCCAACAATCGTGTCACGACTCAGCGCCGCGACGGTGACTTCACGGTCACGAACTGCTTGCGCCGTGCCGATGTCTCGGTCCTTCTCGGCGATGGCGACTTCGACGGACTGCACGCGCTTCGCATCAGCAACACCAATGGCGCCCTTCTTCTGCTGCTCGGCAACGTCAATCTCAGCTTGTTGGATGGCTTCGGATGCAGCCTTACGGCCGATGGCCTCAATGTAGCCGGACTCATCGGTGATGTCGGTGATGTTGACGTTGATCAACACCAAACCGATCTTCATCAGTTCGCCTTCGAGCGACGTTTGGATGTTCTCGAGGAACTTGTCGCGGTCGCGGTTGATGTCTTCAATGCCCATCGACGCGATGACCTGACGCAGCTGGCCGAAGATGATGTCCTCGGCTTGCTTCATGATGTCTTTAGTGCTCAAGCCAAGCAGACGCATCGCAGCGTTTTGCATGACGTGGTCCTCGGTGCCGATGGCGACCGTGAAGACACTGGGGACGTTGACGCGAATGTTCTCGATCGACAGAGCGCCGCGCAGCGGTACTTCAATCTGGATCGGATCCAGGGTCAGGTAGTCGTAGCTCTGCACCAGCGGCATGACGAATGCACCGCCACCGTGCAAACACTTGGCGGATGTGCCGGACTTCACGCGGCCGTAGATGACGAGCACCTTGTTACTCGGGCAGCGTTTGTACTGCTTCGCGATCATCAGGAAGAAGATCAGTCCGAAGAGGATGATCGCGGCGATGCCGATAGTCGTCCATCCGCCGATCGAGTTTAAGATATCTGATTGCAGTAGCATGTAACTCCTATTGCTGCAGTGAAACTTCGTAAGTGTCTGGCGCGGTCATGCCGTCGACGACGACTTCGGCACCAGTTGGAATGGCGTCACCCTTGGTGACTGCCTTTTTGTTGAGCATGCGGCCGCCAACGATCACGATGATCTTGCCGGAGCCCGTGTGGTTTTCTGGAATGCGTAGGTCGACTTTTGCCGATTGCCCTTTCGCATCCATCATGTTGATGTTGCCTCGACTCTGCAGCGCCATCATGGCCTGCATGCAGTAGCCGATCATCATGAAGGCGCCCAAGCCGGCAGCTAGTGCTACGGCGAGCGTTGCGCTGGTGCTTACATCGCCCTTGGTGCAAGCCATGCCTGCAATGCCGAAGAACGTCACGAACGCGATTACCGTCTTCAGTGACAGTTGGAACAGCACATAGGACGCGTCGATTTCGCCCACGTCCAATTCCGGCGACGCATCCCCGTCGAAGTCGCTCTCCCCTCCGGAAATCAGCATCAGCAACACTTGGAGGATGAGGAAGCCGCCACCAATGGCAGCGCAGTAGAAGTAGACGGTTTCCATGTTTGTTATTGGTGCGGGATGATCGAGGGCCAGTTGCCGCGCATACGTGAATGCGCGCCGCTATTCGATTTTGGGCGTTGCCGGGTGGCAAGTGGCCCAGGCGGCATTGGTTGCAAAGCAAACGCTACGCGAAATCCCCATTGCGAGCCTCGCCATGAATTGCGCCGGCTAAAGTAGCCCACTGACGAGTAATCCTGTCGCCGCTTTGAAGGATTCTCGATCGCGTTTGCGGCGATTTCTGCGAATGCCGGGGCTTGCTGCATGGCTGCGGTTCTGCGGGAGCAGTTGCAAGACTACACGGGTATGTGCAAGTGCGCGTGGTTGACGGTCGCTAGCCATGTGTGCGCCATCATCGCTTTGCCAGCCTCCGATGGATGCACGCCATCGCCGGCCCAGTGCGCTGGCGGTGCAATCTTGGCTGCCTTGTCGAACATGGTTTGAAAGGCGACGAACGTGGCGCGGTGCTTGTTGGCGAGGCGGCGGGCCGCAGCGCGATACTCATCGAATTCGGGGAACCACGAGTCGTCGATTGCACCACAGCGAAGCACGAAGGGTTCGCAGACGACGAGTCGCACGTTGGGCAATTCGTTGTGAGTGCGTTCGAGCAGCGCGTCGTAGTCCTTCTCGTAGATCGCCGGGGTGCTGTTGAAATTGCCGTTCTTGGAATGCCAGATGTCGTTGACGCCGATCAGGATGCTGAGCACGTCGGGCTTGAGGTCGACGCAGTCGCGCTGCCATCGCTTGTCGAGTTGCACGACTTTGTGGCCGCTGATGCCGCGGTTGAAGACTCGGAGTCCAGGCTTGGCATCAGGGGGCGCCGTTTCGTCCGCCGCCCCGTGTTGCATGAGCAACCCGGCCGCCGCCAGCCACGCATAGCCGTTGCCAAGAGCATTCTTGTCGTTGGCTATGTCTGCGGTCTCGCGGCTGCGGCCGGCATCGGTGATCGAGTCGCCTTGGAACAGGACCGTGTCACCGGGGCGGACCAGCGGTTGATGCTTTGGCAGTTCGCGCACAACTGGAGTAGCGCAGCTGGTGAGTCCTAGGCCGGTCAGCGCCAAGGCAGAGGCTCCGAGAAACTCGCGGCGCGCCGGCTTCGGTTCGTTGGTCATGGCAGAACGATAGCGGTTGTGAAGGTTTGTTCGAGGTCTCGTGGTTGTCGCAATACGATGTCTCGATGGACCGCGTTCACGAACTCTGGCTGGCCGCGATGATGGCCGTTGCAACTGGCCTTACTCTCGCTGCTCAGGATCGCATCACCGGCATGCCGCACGCGACCCGGTCGATTGTCTACGGTCGCAGCGGAGCTGTGGCCACCAGTCACCCATTGGCGACCCAAGCCGCGCTCGACATCTTGAAGCAAGGGGGCACCGCAGTGGATGCTGCGATCGCAGCGAATGCGATGCTCTGCGTCTGCGAGCCGACCGGCTGCGGCATTGGCGGGGACTTGTTTGCGATCGTCTGGGACGGCAAGACCAAGAAGTTGCATGGCCTGAACGCGAGCGGCCGTTCACCTGTGGGCTTGACTCGTGAGTGGTTTGCGAAGAACGGGCACGAGACGATGCCAAAGTACGGGCCACTGCCGATCTCGGTGCCAGGATGTGTCGACGGCTGGTTCTCTTTGCACGAACGCTTTGGCAAGGTCGAGATGCGGGCGCTGTTGCGTCCGGCGATTGGCTACGCGAAGGAAGGCGTGCCGGTGCCGCAGACCATTGCCGAATACTGGCGACTCGGCATTGAGGCGCGCAAGGACCAGCCGGGCTTCCGCGACGTGTTCATGCCTTGGGGGCGTGGTCCGAACGAAGGCGACATTTATAGAAACGTGGCGCTTGCGAACACCCTGCGCACCATCGCGAATGGCGGGCGGGACGCGTTCTACAAGGGGTCGATTGCGAAGACGGCCGCCGCCTTCGTCAAACAGCATGGCGGCTTCCTGACACTGGCGGACTTCGCTGCGCATCGCAGCGAGTGGATTGATCCAGTCTCGACTAACTACCGCGGCTACGACGTGTGGGAGCTGCCGCCTAATGGGCAGGGCATTGCCGCGCTGCAGATCCTCAACCTGATTGAGCCTTACGATGTTGCATCCATGGGCTACGGCAGCTCCGACTGGGTGCACTTGTTTGTCGAAGCGAAAAAGCTCGTCTATGAAGACCGTGCTAAGTACTACGCCGATCTCGACTTTGCCAAGGTGCCGGTCCAGCGCTTGATTTCGAAGGACTACGCCAACGAGCGTCGGGCACTGCTCGACCGCAGCAAGGCTAGCAAGTCGCAGCCAGCCGGTGATGCCAAGCTCGAGCAAGGCGACACCATCTACCTGACCGTTGCCGACCAGTACGGATCGATGGTCAGCCTGATCCAAAGTAACTTCCGCGGCCTTGGTTCGGGGGTGTGTCCGCCGAGTCTGGGCTTTGGTTTCCAGAACCGCGGTGAGTTGTTTGATCTGCGACCGGACCAGAACAATAGCTATGCGCCCAGCAAGCGTCCGTTCCACACGATCATCCCGGCGTTCGTGACCAAGGACGGCGAGCCGTTCCTGAGCTTTGGGGTCATGGGGGGCGCGATGCAGCCGCAGGGCCACGTGCAGATCCTCGTCAACATGATCGACTTCGGCATGAACCTGCAGGAAGCGGGGGATGCGGCGCGTATTCGGCACGAGGGTTCGTCGCAGCCGACAGGAACGCGCATGACGGACGGCGGCACGGTGTTTCTGGAATCTGCCTACTCGGCCGAAGTCGTCGCAGCACTTCGTGCCAAGGGTCACGCAGTTGCCGTCAAGCCAGGAGCCTTCGGTGGCTACCAGGCGATCATGTGCTTACCGACGGCGGCGAGGTATGCAGCCGCTTCGGAGTCACGCAAGGATGGGCACGCTGCTGGCTACTGATTGCTAGTCCGAGCTATCTGGACGGTTTCGTCAGCTGTACCTGTATCGGGTAGTGATCGGACCAGATCCCGACCGTGTCATCGTTGGTGATGACGGTCGCGGACTGCGACTGCGCTGCAGTGCGTGCGTCGGTGAATACGTAGTCGATGCGGCGGCGTGCCGTGTGCACATCGTCCATGCTCTTGCGCCATTGCGGGATCAATGCCGGCGATCCGAACGTGTACTGCGCGTCTGGCGAATGCTGGTGGGTGACGTCGACGAAGCCGCGGGTCAGGAACGAGTCGGTGATTCGGTAGTCGAAGCGACGTTCGCCGTCGACCACCTTGCCCAGATGCCCGTGTTCGTGCAGGTAGCTCTCGTCGTGTCGGATCGGGGCGTTGAAGTCGCCGACGATGAGCACCGGGTGGCCCTGATCACGAAGTTGTTGTGCCAGGGTCGCGATGTGCTCGGGCTCGTGAACCTTGCCGGGCCAGAAGTGCACTACGAACACATCGAAGCCGTGGGTACGTACGTGCAGGTAGCCGTGATGGAAGCCCTTGGTTCGTCGCTCGATTACTTCGATCGGTTCGCTGCTTGTTAGCGCGACTGGGTAGCCCGACTCCTTGTGCATGACGGCATACGCGTGTCCCCAAGTAGCAGCTAGTTGCTGCAACTTGTCGTGATCGCAGTGAAGGACTTCCTGCAGCGCGACGATCGACGGCGCCTGCTCGGCCAGCCATGCGGTTGCCGGCGATAGGTGCTTTTCGTGATCAAACAGGTGGTAGGTGTTCCAGTTGATCAGCGATGGTGATGATTGGGCGCAGCTTGCCAGCAAGAGCGCTAGCAGCGGCACGCACCACGCGGTGTAGCGGAGGCGAATAGGCATGGTGAGATCTAGAACGTGAGTCGCGCGATGGTCGCTGGTGCTAGTTACTGGTCAATTGCGGGTCGCCCCGTAGAGTCTGCTCCATGGCAGACGATACGAGAATCCACGTCGGAACGAGTGGCTTCAGTTACGACGAATGGAAGCCATCCTTCTATCCTGAGGGCATGAAGAAGGCGGGCATGTTGGCGTTCTATGCCAGTCAGTTGCCGAGCGTGGAGCTGAACAACACCTTCTATCGCATGCCGACCGAGAAGAACGTTACGGCTTGGAGTGAGCAGGTGCCTGATACGTTCCGCTTTGCGATCAAGGCAACACGGCGCATGACGTGGTCCAACAAGCTGGTCGACTGCGGCGAGCTGCTGAAGCACCTGTTCGAGATGCTTGCGCCGCTCGGCAACAAGCTTGGCTGCGTGTTCTACCAGCTGCCGAAGTTCGTGAAGTGTGACTTGGATGTGTTGCGCACGTTCCTCAAGGAGCAGCCCAAAGACATCAAAACAGCCTTTGAGTTTGTGCACGACAGCTGGAACGACAAGGCGGTCTTCGACTTGCTTCATGAGCACGGCGCAACGGCTGTCGCAAGCGACAAGGACGATGCCGAAGAACCCGAGTTGGCCGCTGGTGCGCCGTGGCTCTACCTGCGCTTACGTCGCGCGTCATACGGTGATGACGAATTGCAGAAGTGGCGCGCTCGCATTCAACAGTCCGGTGTTAGCGAAGCCTTTGTGTTCTTCAAGCACGAGGACTCTGGTGCTGGTCCCGCGTTGGCGAGACGTTTCCGAGACCATTAGTTACGACGGAATCCCAGGATCACTGCTATCCTGCGGGCGTTCTATTCGGTCATCGCCTCGAGGAATGTCATGGCAGTCCCATCACGCACGTCCTGGAAGGGTTATCTAAAGCTGAGTTTGGTGTCGGTTCCGGTGAAGGCTTTCACCTGTAACGACTCAAGCAGCGAAGTTCGCTTGAACCAACTGCACAAGGACTGCAACTCGCGGGTCAAATACCAAAAGGTCTGCCCCGAGCACGGTGAACTCAAGAGCGACGGCATCGTCAGCGGCTACGAGCATCAGAAAGACCAATACGTGGTCGTCGAGCCCGACGACCTCAACAAGCTCAGGACCAACTCGGAGCGCTCGGTCGGCATCGATGGCTTCATCCCGGTGGATGCGATCGACAGTCGATTCTACGCCGGCAAGGCGCACTACCTGATGCCGGATGGCATTGCCGGTGAGCGCCCTTACCAGCTGCTGCGCGACGGCATGCAGAAGAATGAAGTCTGTGCGATCGCGCAGGTTGTCATGTCAGGCCGCGAGCAACTGGTCGTCGTTCGCGCGATCGATCGCATGCTGGTCATGTTCGGTCTGCACTACCCGGCGAAGGTCCGCAAGATCGAGGACTACCAGGACGGGATCGAGGAAATCGAGTTCAAACCCGAAGAGATTGCTCTGACGGACACGCTGATCGGCGCGTCCAAGATCGCAGAGTTCGACTTCTCGACCTATACCGACACCTACGTGCAGAAGCTCAAGAAGCTGATCGAGATGAAGGTTGCCGGCGAAGAGATCGTGCAAGCACCGGATCACGAAGAGCCGAAGATCCTCAATCTGATGGACGCGCTGAAGAAGAGCGTGGCCGAGGCGCAAACCAAGCAAGCGGTGGGTGCCGATGCTGATCCTGATACTGCTGCTGGCGACGATGATAGTGCCGCAACAGACAGTGCCTCAGCCAAGAAGTTGGCGCCGAGCGCCGGTAAGAAGAAGCGTTCGAAGAAGGCGCAGGGCGAGTGAGCACGGTGTGCGCTTTGCAGCTGCCTGAGCACATCGAACCGATGCTGGCTAAGATTGGCTCGGCCTTCGATTCGCCGAACCATCTGTTCGAGATGAAGTGGGATGGAGTGCGCGCGATCAGTTACATCGACGACGATGGGCTGCGCATGCACGGTCGTCGCCGTCGCGATTTGGCGACGCGCTATCCAGAGTTGGCGTTCTTGTCTGAGTTGCCGGCGGGCACTGTGCTCGATGGCGAACTCGTGGTGTTGCGCGACGATGGCCGACCCGAGTTCCGCGCGATCCTGTCACGCGAGAACGCGTCGGCTGCTGGTGTCGCTGCCGCTGCCAAGAAGAACCCGGCTGTCTACGTCGTCTTCGACATGCTCTACGACCGTGGTGAGTCGTTGCTCGACGCGCCGCTGACCGTTCGCCGGGAGCGGCTGGTGGAGCTGGTGAAGCGCACCGGACAGCGTCGCCTGATGGCTTCCGATGGTGTCGTTGGCCATGGCGTCGCGCTCTTCGAAGCCGCGACCGAACAAGAGATCGAAGGCATCGTCGCCAAGCGACTCGACGCGCCCTACATGCCCGGTCAGCGCGGTGACGCGTGGCAGAAGATCAAGCCGATCAAGTCGATTCACTGCCTGGTGCTCGGCTACGAGCCCGACGGGCCCGGCGACTTTAAGTCGCTGATCGTGGCTACGGACTTCGATGGCGAACTGCAGTGCGTTGGTCGCGTTGGGTCTGGTATTGGCGAAGCCCAACGTCGTGAACTGCGCGAGCTACTGTTCTCGCGAGCAGCTGACGAACCACTGATTGATGCTGGTATGACCGGCTGCTGGGTGCAGCCCGGCATCTTCTGCACTGTCAGCTACCTCGAGCGAACCAGCGGCGGCAACCTCCGGGCGCCGGTGTTCAAGGGGCTTGTCTCCGGGAGCGACTCGTGAGAAGCGACGGCGGCAATGAACGCACGTTTAGCGTTGACGAACTAGCCGAACTTTGCGGCTTGCCGGTCACTGTCATCAAACGTTGGCAAGACCGTGAGCTGTTGCAACCGATGCGCGGCTCAGTTCGTCGTTTCGCGTTTCGCTCGGTCGGCACCGTGCGTACGCTAGCTGAGTTGTGGCGCGCTGGCTGGTCGGCACCGCGCATTGCGCGCGCGTGGCAATTGGCGCGCACCGTTGTGCCGGATCCAGATGCCGCGCTGGCCGGCCTGCTGGCTAGTATAGGCACCAGGCGCGTCACGGTGCGCGCGCCAGACGGCCGTCTAGTCGAGTCAACTGGTCAGATTCTGTTCGACTTTGCTGCGGCAGCCGAGGCGGAAGCCGAACCGTTGCCGCAGTTGCGAAGTGCGCAAGACTGGTTTGCGATTGGCGTTGATGCCGAAGCGGCTGGGCGTCTCGAAGATGCGGTTCGCGCCTACGAACACGCGCTGCCGGTTGGCAGCGCCGAAACCCACTTCAATCTCGGCAACTGTTACTACGAGCTACGCCGCCGCAAGGAAGCCGTGGACCAGTTTGCCGCCGCGATTGCGCGCGCTCCGGACTATGCGGAGGCGTGGAACAACCTCGGCATCGTGCGCGGCGAAGTTGGCGATCGCGAAGGTGCTGTCGTCGCGTTGGGACGTGCGCTGGACATCGTGCCGCACTACGCCGATGCGCACTACAACCTGGCCGAAGCACTGGCCGTGGTTGGGGATCTCGAGCGTGCCCGCAAGCACTGGCGTGCCTACCTGACGTTCGACCCGAACTCGGGGTGGGCGGAGCAGGTGCGCCAGCGGCTTCGCAACAACGGCGGCCAGTAGGGCCGCTACTTCTTTGCCGTTTGCTTGCCGGCGCCCCGCTTCATCAGCGCCTTCAGCTCGTCGAGGTGCTCCTCATAGACCGCGCGCGGATTGCAGTCGTGCTGCTTACACAAGGACGCTGCCATGCCGACGATTTCACCCATCATGCCGCATGTCTGCATGACGCGAACGGCACCGAGCGCTTCGTGGGTGACGCTGATGTCGCGGCCCGCCATGAACAGGTTGTCGATGTTGCGGCTGTAAAGTGCTCGGTAGGGAGCCCAGTAGGGGCCCTTGTATTTGTAGCCTTTGCCGCGGGTGTAGTCGGAGATGAACTCGTCGCCAACGTGACCCTTCTGAAACTGCGCCTTCGGGAAGTGCAGGTCGATGTGCCACGTGCACGGGAAGGCGGCGTCATCGAACGGCTTGAGGTCGTGGAAGTCCTTGCCGGTGACAATGACATCGCCAAGCAGCCGACGCGATTCGCGCTTGCCAGCGATGAACGCGGCCCACTTTAGACGCTGGTTGGGGTATTGGCCGTCGATGTTCTTCAGTGCATCCCACGCGCCATACATCGCACGCAGATTCTGGTCGCGCATGCGTTCGAGGTCGGTGATCGGGTGGCGGTCGAAGCCAGTCTCCCAGAACCATCCGCCGAGCTGCGATAGGTTGGCCATGCCGCGCTGGCCTTCCTTCTTTGCCTTGCGGCCAGGGAACGGCTTGTCGCTTAGGTCGACGGCCCACGGGCATCGCGGGAATGGCGCGGGTTCGTTCGACTTGACGAAGTTTAGCGACAGCGGGTCGTCGTCTTCGCACTCGCATAGCAACTGGTATTCGTTCTTCTCGACCTCGCCGACGTTCCAAAGGTTGCTGACGCCCATGTGGCCTTCGTGGGTCATCTCGAAGTCGGCGCCGACCAATGCGCCGAGCACGCCATCACCGGTCGCGTCGAGGAACCAACGTCCACGAATTTGTTGGCGACGTCCGCTGCGCGTGTGTTGGGCTCGCACCGTTGCGACGTGGCCGTTCTCGTGGGTTGCGCCGTTGGCGCGGTGTTCGAGCAGCAGCGTCAGGTTAGGTTCGGCGCGCGCCAGGTTGAGCTTGCGGTGGTCGTTGTAGATGTCGCGGTTGCGCGCGTTGCCGTCACCCTTGCCCTTCTTGCGAACGAGTTCGCGCACGACGTCGCCGATGTGCGGGTAGGGCAAGTGATTGGTGTGTCCCTCCGGCCAGACGCGCACTTCGCTGCTGCCGTTGCCGCCTAGCACGGGCCGGTCTTGGATCAACGCGACCTTGCAGCCGAGTCGCGCCGCGGTGATCGCCGCGCTCGTGCCAGCAATGCCGCCGCCGACGACAACCAGGTCAAACGTGCCGCCATCGATCGGCGCGCGATCCCAGCCGAGCAACTTGCCGCGCAGCTTTGCCAGTTCGTCGCCACTGTTTGGCGGCTGGAAGCTTAGGTCCTTGCTGAACAAGATCGCATCGCAGCGCCCTTCGAAGCCGGTCAGGTCGTGCAAGGTCAGCGCGCTCTGCTTGGTGACTTCGACAACACCTCCGTCTTGCCAGTGCCAATCCACGCCTTTGGTGCCAAACGTCGTCGTCAGCGACGAACCGTTCAGTTGCAGTTCGAATCGGCCCGGTGCCCCGGGTGCGTTCCACGGCGCCACCCAATCACGGGTGCGAACCCACACTCGGTGGCGGCCAGCACTCGCGAACGTCACCATGGTCTTCGCGTCTTGCACCGGAATGCCAAGTCCGTGCGCCAGCACATACGGCGAGCCCATGAAGTCCATGAACTGTTGGTCGACGACCCAGCCGCCAGTGTCTTGGAACGCCTCCGCTTCGACGAGCACCAAGCCATCTGTCTGTTGGCACGGCGCCAGGGTGCTGACTAGCAGGGCTGCGAGAGCGATGTGGAAGCGCATGCACGCATCGTCGAGCGATACCCGCAAGGCGCAAGGGTCAGATGGCCAGATACTGCCCGTAGAGCAGATGCAGCTCTAGTGCCCAGTAACGCTTCGCATAGGTCAGGTCAAAGACGTGGTAGCTACCGTGTTGGAGCGTCTCACTCAGCTCCGTATGCCGACCCTTGAGGTAACCGTCTCGGCCGAAGTAATCTTCGATGGCGCGTTGCCGCTCCGTGGCAAAGATCTCGATGCGCGGTTCGGTGGCGTGCACTTGTACCATCAGGGTAGAAGTCGGTGATGGCGCCCCGAACATCGTGGTCGGCTGCGGGCGAGGTCGACAGAAGATCAAGTCGGTTGTTTTGGCATCGAGCACCGAGAGGTCGGGCATGAACGCCAACAGCGATTGGCGGGTGCCGCTTCTCGCAAGAGCCCGGACTAACAACGGGCGTGATGTCGCGGATACCTGAAAGCGCTTGTCGACAAAGGCTATCCAATAGACCTGTTCCTCGCCGGTCGCCTTCGTTCTGCGAACGGGGTGCCCTGCAATTGGGGGTTCGATGATCCAGTCGTCGGTGCGTTCTTCGAGGCCGCCGTAGAGACCCTTGCTGAAGTCGTGGACGTCGACGGAACTCTCCTTGCCCATGCCTGGGATGCCAGGCAGCGAGCGGAAGTCTGACGCAGCGCGCGCTATCAATATTGACTCGCCCTCGGCGCGCTCGGTCGGTAATTCAGAGACCCAATCGGAGAACCAATAGCTGCTCATGCCCGGTGGTAGAAACTGGCACAGCTCGTCGAACCGTCTGAGGGCGTCGTCGCCGGGATCGCGAGTGACGGGCGAACTCGCGCATGCGGTCAGCGCGAGCATTGCGAGGGATAAGAGCGCGGTTCGTTTACCCATTCTTCAGCACGTCCTCGAGCGCGGCGATCGCCGGCATCAAGTCTTGTTTGTCGGTGAGTGCCTTCGCAAACAAGTCACCGCGTTCGGCAACGCGAGCCGGCATCGTTTGCAGCGTGAAGCGTTGCGGCGTCAGGTCGCCGTCTTCGAGTTCGTCCCATAGCAGCGGTGCCGAAACACAGCCACCGCGCACCGGGCGCGCCGAGTATGGCGGCACGATTGTCTGGCTCTTCCGGTTCTGTAGGAAGTCGAGGTAGACCTTACCTTCGCGGTTCTGTGGTAAGCGTTCGACGGTGGCGATGTCGCTGAGTTCGCGTACCAAGACGCGTGCGACCGCTTCGAGGAACATCTTCGAGTGGTCGTAGGTGTAGCCGCGTTGCAGCGGCACGAAGATGTGGATGCCGGTCTTGCCTGAGGTCTTCAATAGAGGTCGCAACCGGATGCCGCGCAGCAGTTTGCCGGCGGCGCGGGCGATGCGGATGACATCGCGCCAAGGAGCTTCCTTCGGGTCTAGATCGAGCACGGCGTAGTCCGGTTCGTAGAGCGAACCGACACTCGACAGCCATGGATGCAAGTCGATGCTGCCAAGGTTCGCGGCATAAAGCAGCGAGTCGCGATCGTTGATCACGTGGTGCTGAACGATCTCGTCGTCGTGCGGCACGTCCACCGAACCGACCCAGTCTGGCGTGCCTTCCTTCACTTCGCGTTGGTAGAACGACTTGCCGTCGATGCCATCTGGGAAGCGGTTGAAGTGCACGGGCCGGTTCTGCAGGTGCGGTAGGATCACGTCGGCGACGGCGTGGTAGTAGGCCAGCAGGTCGCCTTTCGTGAAGCCCTCCGCAGGCCAGTAGACCTTGCCCAGGTTGGTCGGCTTGAAGCGCGACTTCTTGATGGTAATCGCCTGGGGGGAGGTCGGCTCTGCGACCTCTTCTTCTTTGCCTACGGGAATGCGCACCCATTCGTCAGAGGCTTCGCTCACGTAGCTGGAGGCCGCACGTTTTGCGATCGATGCCGGTAGCCCGGCGTCGGCGATGACGTTCATCAGCGCCGGCCCGTCGCCAGTGACGTGGTCGACAAACAAGACGCCTGGAAGCTCTGTGAGCACCGCGCGCAAGCCTGCTTTGCGATCGACTAGTGGCAGCGCACGCAGGTCGTAGTCTTCCCACTGCAACAGATCGAACGCATAGAACGTGATCTTGTCGTGTGCGCCATTCGTGAGCGCGTCGTCGAGAGCTTGCTTGTCAGGTCGACCGTGCTCGTTGACGACTACCAGTATGCCATCGAGCAACGCGACATCCGCGCGCATGCTGGCGAGGCCCTTGGCAATGCGTGGCGGCACAGTGTCGAGGCCGACCAGGGTGACTTCGTTGAAGGCCTTCTGTGCGAGCGTGCGACGACCGGCAAACTCCATCTCGAACAACCAGCTCGGATCGCGGTAGGAGCCGCGTTCGGCGCGGTGGGTCATCGGTTCGATCGGCAGCGCGATGTCTCCGAGCATGGCTTGGTCGAGATCGATGCCGAGCATCGAGTCGCGGTCGGGGCCACTGAAACGATCCTTGGATTTAAACAACAGCCAACTGTTCTTCGCCTGCTTGGTGCGCACCAAGTGCCATTCGCCGCGCAGGCGTTTGCCGTGCAGGATGATCTTCAGTTCGCCCTTCTGGAGCGCTTCTTCCCAGGTCGGGATCTTGACCAACTCATAGGTGCCGCGATCCCAGATCGTCATCGTGCCGGCGCCGTATTGGCCCTTCGGAATGCGGCCGTGGAAGTGCTCGTATTCGAGCGGGTGGTCTTCGGTGCGCACGGCGAGGCGCTTCTCGGCGGTCGCGTAGGAAAAGCCGCGCGGCACCGCCCAAGACTTGAGCACGCCTTCGTGTTCGAGGCGCAGGTCGTAGTGAAGGCTGCGCGCTTCGTGGCGATGGATCACGAAGACGTCATCGTTGCGCGCGATGGGCGCTGCGGGATCCGGCTCGGGGGTGTTGCCGAAGTCGCGCTTCTTTCGGTAGTCGGCGAGCAGGTCGCGCATCGCGTGTCACTCTAGCGGACGTGGGGGCCTGTTGCTCGCGTCGAGCGGCTGGCGATCTTAGTCGAGCTTCTTGATAGCAGCGGAGATCGCTTGCATCCATGCCTCCTGGCCACTGCCACTGATGTGGATGCGGTCGTCGCGCATGTTCTTGTTGCAGGTGCCGTCCTTGTTGAGGAACAGCCCGCGCAGGTCCAGGTAGGTGACATTGCTCGTGCCGATGATGTGTCGCAAGTTGTCGTGGATGGAATCGACGGTCTGTCTGGTCTGGGAACCGCGCGCTCCAGCGGGGAACGGACCGCAGACGAGGACATGGGCCTGTGGCCGCAACTCGTAAGCGACCTCCCAAATACCTTCGTTGACTTCGGTTGCGGTGTGCTTGCCGGTGACGACGTTGTTGACGCCAATCTGCAGCACGATGACCTTTGGTGACAGTTCCTGCAGTGCACCGTGTGCCACGCGATAGAGCAGGTGCTCGGTGCGGTCGCCGCTCAGTCCGAGCGAGATCGCGCCCTGCTTGCCGAACGCCTTGTCGAAGGCACGTGTGCCGCTAGCCTTGGCCAAGCGATCGCGACTTCCAGTCAAGCCTTGGGTGATCGAGTCACCTAGGAAAACGATTGGTAGGTCGGGGTGTTGTTTGGCGAGCGCACGCATCTTGTCGACTTGCGTGCGCCACGAGTCTCCATGCCAACCGGCGCCGCTGCGATACTCGACCGAAGGGCTGGCTGTCGTCGCGATGTTTTGCGCGAACCCGGTTGCGTAAAGAATGGCTCGCAACAGTGGGTCGATCGCATGCAGGCCATGCGGGTGGTGGCCGTTGTCTGGTTTGCGCCACACGTCTACTTGGCCACCCGCCTCCGCATAGCGTGCGGCGAGTAGGTTGCCGTTCTCCGCGATCGGCACAATTTTGTCGTCGATGCCGAGTACGAGCATCATCGGAATACGTTCGGTGACTAGCGTCTTGAGGCGTGAGATCGTCACTGGCTCGAACGTCTTGGCGGACTGCTCGTCAAGGCCATAAGCCTTCAGACAGCGCCGCCAATCGGCATCAGAGCGTTTGCCGGAGTTGCCGCCGGGCCACGAACGGATGTCGACGACCGGGTTGTCGCCATAGATCGCTGCGACGCGTTGCGGGTAGGCCAGCGCCCAATTGACGATTTGCAGACCGCCGCGGCTCATTCCTTCAAGTACGGCGCGTCGGTTGAAGTCTGCGTCATCGAGTAGCGAGTGTAGTTCGAAGTAGCGGTCGATAGCTGGCGGCGAGCCGTAGAGATTGCTGACATCGCAGTAGGCGAGATGAAAGCCGCGTTCGAGCAGCGCGATGTCGAGTGCTGGTTGGTGGCCGAAGAAGCGCGCACGCAGAACCCATGGCGTGCCTTTGGCTGTGCCCTTCGGAAAGAACACACGGCACGGTGCAGAGGTCTGTGGCAAGTTGAAGGAGACGCCGTCAAAGCCGTGGAACGAGTCTGTCTTGCTGGCGATCCCGCGTTTCTTCAGTTGCTTGCTCAGCTTGCTGCGTTGTAGGTCGCTCGGCGCGAGTGGTGAGCGGATCGCTTCGGCGATGCGGCGCGCCACGCGTTCTGCGCCGAACGCTGTTGGGTGCACGCCATCGCTGACGTGGCCCGCGTTGAGTGTGTTGCGCAGTTCGAGGTATTCAACGTTGTCGGTTGTGCGCGCGACCTTCTGCATTGCTTGCGCGCACTGAGCCAGCCGTTTGCCGCGCACCTCAAGGTCGGCTTTGCGTTCAGCCTTGAGCCCAGCCTTATTGGGGAACATCGGTGTTGGTGAGCACAGCACGATGCGCATGTCTTTGCGCGCGGCATGCAGCGACGCGACGAGTTTGCTGGCATCGTCGGCGAGCGACTGGGCGTGCCGCCAGTTGTGGCGCCGATCGTTCTCACACGTGTCATTGGTGCCGAGGATGACGAACGCAATGTCCGGCTGCCAATCGAGCGCGTCTCGAAACGCCTTGGTCTTCGCGTAGGGCCGGTCCGCTTCGTAGAGCAACGTCGCGCCGCCGACGCCGAAGTTGCGCACTCGGTGGGGCGTGCCGAGGAAGTCGTTGAGCCAGCCCGGATACGAGCTGTGGTCGCGATCGGCGATGCGGGCGCCGAAGGTGATCGAGTCGCCGAGGCAGGCGACGCGAACTTGCGCGGTCAATACCGTCGCCATCAGGGAGCATGCGAGCGCGGTCGCCGTCGAGTGGAACCATGCGAGCGAGCGGACGCGCAGCGAGGATTGCATGGGGGGGGACGCTACCGCGATTGCGTTCTGGGTGGATCGTCTTCGTTTCCGCGCGAGCAGCCGTCGTCTCAAGGCGGTCCTGAGCGAGCGCGAACATCACTGGTGTGCCCGTGCGTGAGCGCTCGCGCACGCTGTGCGGTTTCACACACAGCCGGAGCGCGCCAGCCTCAGTGTGTCGTAAGGCGATGTTTCACAGGGATTAACGGAATATAACCTGTTTCGCGCGGGAGCTCGCCAGGAGCCTAATCGGGAAAGTCGCGGGGGGGTAAGGCCTTTGGCACCGCGTTTGCGTTCTACCAAGCAACCAGGCATCGAGCCAGGCCGTGTCAGGCGGAGTTCGCTTGCATGGAACTGTAAGCGAAGTAACGTTCTACGGCTTCTGGCTCGACTCGTCCCGGAGTAGACCCTACCGCCCTTGTCCAGGGCGGATACCCATCCAATGAAAGCCAATCCTACGCATCGGTCGCGACCGGCTTCTCCCGCCGTTCGCACCCTCTCCACGCTCGCGGTTGCCAGCCTCATCGCTTTTGCGGTGGGTGCCAGCAGTTGCAGCGGTGGTGGTAAGGGCGACCCTGACAATCGCGGCGACTTCCTGGTAACAGGAATTAGCACCGGTTCAGGCAGCGTTTATCCCTACCGCATTCGCACGATAGACTCGTTCGGCAATCCCACGTCGACGGTCGTCAACATCGAAAGCGAGTCCACCCTCAAGCAGTTCGTCAACGGCAATAACGGTGTGCTCCCAGTAGCCACGTTGCCAACGACGGCAGTGCTGCCAAACGGTGATCCGGGCAACCACTTCCTGCACTTCTCGTTCAGCCACAAGCTCGACATCGACTCGATCCTCAGCGACTTGCTCGCGGACCAGTCGAACTCGGGCTTGTCGGGTTCGTTGAACGTGCTCGAGTACGATCCATCGACGGAAACGACTGTTTCGGTTAAGGGACGTGGCTTTGTCAACGGCTTCACCTACTTCAACGAAGGTGGCACGCTGGTTAAGGTCAAGGCGGTTGAGGCCAATGGCAACAGCGTCACGATTCTCGACTCGCGCGCGGCCGGCTTCCCGACCTACCCTGGTTCGGCCGACCTCGTGTCGAACAAGTCGTTCACGTTCGTTGCCGATATCAACGGCGACCTGACGGCTCCATTCGAGACGTTCCCCAGCAACCGCTTGCTGCGGTTGATCGTCACCAATGCGGTGCGCGACTCGGAGAACGACATCCTCGAGCAGGAAATTGGCGTGGCAACGACCGTTGGTCCCGATTCGGACCCACCGGAAGTGCTCGGCTACACCAAGCCTTCGCCGGAGATCAACCCCGGAAACGGCTCGACGGGCGTCGACCCGACCGGCTCGATCCTGATCAAGTTCAACAAGCCAGTGCAGCCGGGTGAAGTCGGGTCGTTCTTCAATGCAACGCAGTTCACTCCGCCGACTGGTGGTGTCTCGTTGCAGGTGACCTCGTCGGCTTCGACGTTCCCGGTCATCTACTACGCGGACCCGGTCAGCTACGGCGACTTGATGAACTACATCGTGCGTCCTGCTTACAACCTGCCCGGTATGTCGCAAGTCGACATCACGGTGCAGAGCACGACGATCAAGAGTCTCAATGGTGACTTGATCGGCACGCCAGTGTCGACGTCCTACACGACGGGAGTTGGACCTGGCTTGGTTAACGCGCCGGTTTCACCGGAAGTCGTTTACTTCGGCATCGGTGGTTCAGAGCCGGGTGTCAGTGTCCTCGACCTTCATGGCATGGGCCAAGGCACGGGTGACATCAACAACACGCGCTGGCCGCTGAACCCGAACATCGGTGTTCCTAACGTCGTCCCATCGATGGCCCCTGGCACGTCGAACCTCGATGCAGGTGGTGCGGGTGTGCTTACGCTCACGCAAGACACCAACGGCAGCACGCGCTTGCTGAGAGATCCGATCGTTAGTGACGTCACCGATATCCACATCGGCGCGCCGCTCGACCTGATCTACAACAACGAGAACATCAACCGGAACTCGAGCCGTTCCAACCAGATGAATGAGACGCTCGGTCTCGTGCAGTCGGGCAACACAATTGCCCAGCCGCCGATCCCGAATCCGCCGCGCCTGATCTTCCCGCCGCCAAACCCGAACCGCGCCATCTTCGGAGAAGAGCCGGCTGTGAAGTCGTCGCTCGGTCCCCCGGGTGCGCTGGTCACCGGTGGCCCTGCTGCGACCTGTCTCCCGGTTGGTCTGAACCTACTCGGTGTCGGCAACCCGTTCTCCTCGGTTCAGAACGAACTGGGCATCTACGGCACGACCTTCATGGGTGTGTTCGTTGGCCCGCAGCCGCCGCCGGCCTCGCCGCCGCCGCCGCCGCCGTTCTGCCCGTTCACGTCGCGTCAGCAGGTTGGTCACTTCCTCTACGTGCTCGATCGTAACAACCGTCAGGTGCTCGTCGTAAACAGCAACCGTTTCACGGTGCTGGACACGATCCAACTGTCGGACCCGGTCAGCATGGCGATGTCGCCGAACATGACTCGCTTGGCGGTCACGAACTTCGCCAGCTCGACGGTCGCGTTCATCGACATCGACCCGACGAGCTCGACGTTCCATCAGATCGTCGCTTCGACTCGCGTCGAAACCGGCCCGACTGGTATTGCATGGCAGCCGGATGGTGAGGACATCGTTGCGGTGTCGACCGAAGGCAACCAGATAACCATCATCAGCGCGCTGGACTTCACGGTTAAGCGCACGTTGGGTGGCTTCCTTAACGGGCCAGTCGACGTGATTTGCACCGAGCGTTACGCCACAACTGGCAACCTCTCGGGTGTCTACATGGCCTACATCCTGAACTCGAACGGCACGGTCGCGATTTACGAGTCGGGTCCTGACGGCGTCAACGGCATTGGCTTCAACGACATCATTGGCTTGGTGACGAACGTCTCGTTCCCGCGCGCCTCGTCGATGTTGTACGACTTCAACTCGGGCCAGGGTGGTGTTCTGATCGGTCACACCGATGAGTCGGGTCTCGGCCAGGTTTCGCGCCTGTCGATGACCAGCTCGCCGATTGGTATTCTGCCGTTGAACCCGAGCTCGGGCGGCTTCATCTTGCCGCCGACCTACCGCCAGAAGGAGTGGACGGTCGTACAAAGCATCGGTGGCACGCCAGCACCTGGTTCGTTCATTGATCAGATGTCCGGTAACTCGATCATCGACTTGGGCTACGACGACATGGTCAACTTTGGTGGAGCCGCTGGTCAGGCGACAGTTTTCGCGCCGAACTTCTCGACGACGCCTTACTTCCACTCCGGTAAGCACGTGATCAAGAACATTGCCGGAGCACCAGTGCCTGCTAACGCTCCGCGCCTCTTGTTCGTGGCGCTCTCCGATGTCGGCAACGTTGATGTCTTCGAGATCTCGACGGGCACTCGCATCGCGACGATCTCTGTGCCGGGCGTGCGCGTGGTCGCGAACTACTGGCGCCAATAGGCCGCCGGCAGGGTCGATCGCGGCAGGGTCGATCGCAATAGGGTTGCCCGGCAGCATGCTGGGCGGCCTGTTGGGTCGCACAAAACGCCCGTCTCTACTTGGTAGCGACGGGCGTTTTGAATTCCGGGGCAGTTCCGGACGTTGCGTGCGTGGAGCCACGCCAGCAAGAGCGTGTTTTCATCGTTCCTGCCCCAAGCTCTCCCGACGATCGTTGAGCTTGGTGCCGGGTTGGCGCAGAATCCGCCTGACGATGCCCGACGCAACTACCATCCAACAGATGTTCGCCGAAGTAGCTCCCGGCTACGACCGCGCGAACCGTGCGTTGTCGATGGGCATCGATGTCATGTGGCGCAAGCGCACTGTGCGCATCGTCGACGTGCAAGCGGAAGAACGCGGCCTCGATGTTTGCTCCGGCACTGGCGACCTGTGCTTCGCACTGCAGCGCGCTGGCGCGACCATGACGGGGGCCGACTTCTGTGCGCCGATGCTGGCCCATACGCATAGGAAGCAGCCGAAAGATGGCCCGCGCGCCGACTTCTTGGCTGCCGACGCCATGAACCTACCGTTCGGCGACGATCGCTTTGACTTCACGACCGTCGCCTTCGGCATTCGTAACGTTGCCGATCCGGTGGTTGCGCTGCGGGAGATGGCTAGGGTCGTTCGTCCAGGTGGGCGGGTTGTCGTGCTCGAGTTCTGTAAACCCCGCGTCCCGGTGTTCGCGTCTCTCTACCGCTTCTACTTCAGTAAAGTGCTGCCGCGTCTCGGCAAGTGGATCAGCGGCACCAAGAACGATGCTTATCGTTACCTGCACGACTCCGTGCAGGCCTTTCCGGAGCGTTCTGCGTTCCTCGAGCTGATGCAGGAGGCCGGCTTGCAGTCGCCTCGCCAGCGCTTGCTGACCGGTGGCATTGCCGCCATCTACCGTGCCGAAGTCCCGCAAGCCTGACGAAGACGACGTAGTCCAGGTCGAACGGCCGACTGGCTACTTCCACTGGTCACGCGAAGCGTCCATGGGCTTGTTCGCGGTGATGCCGTTGTGGCTGTGCTACATGATCATGCGATGGCAGCTTGCGCCCGACGAACGCAACGGCGCCGAGTTGCTGCTGCTGCAGCAGATTGGGCGGTTCGGAGTGAATGCCCATCTCTATGTCAGCGCCGCGTTCGTGTTGATGACGGCGGTGGCCGCCCGCTCGTTGATCACGCACAAGGTTCCGTGGTCGCGAGTGGCCGCGGTGATCGCGCTCGAAGGGCTCGTCTATGGTGTCATGCTTGGTCCGATCGCGTCCGCGATGACCTCGTCGGCCAACCGCCTGTTGTCGACGACGCCACAAGCGAGCTCGATGGTCGCCAACCTGGTCGGTTCGATGGGGGCCGGGATCTTCGAGGAGTTGGTGTTCCGGCTTGGCTTGATGTCGGCGTTGGTGTGGATCGGCATGCGCGCCGTGCGCGGCTGGGGCATGCCGCGTTGGGTTGCTGGTGCGTTCGCCATCATTGTCAGTGCGCTCGTGTTCTCATGGTTCCATCACCTCTGTGGAGAACCATTTGATCGCGGCCGCTTCGTCTTCCGCACCATGGCGGGTGTTTTGCTCGGGCTATTGATGTTGGCGCGCGGATACGGCGTCTGCGTCTACACCCATACCGTCTACAATATGTACTTCTACCTGCGGCCCTGAGGGGCCGCAGCGCCGACCTCATGGATACACGCGACACCGATCTCAATACGGACACCGAACGGCGCAGCTATGCCGTGTGCTGGTCCGGCGGTAGCGGCAGTCGCTACGGCCGCCGCTTCGTCGAAGTGCTGTTGACGTTGGGTCACACCGTGCATTTGTGCGCGACGGGCGCGGCGTTGCGCGTAATCAAGCACGAAGAAGGTGAGTCGGTCGACTTCGAGTCGCCGGACCTCGCGTCACTGTTTGATGAGGCGCTGCGTGCAAACCTACATGTGCACGCGCTGCAAGCGGTCGAGTCAACTCCAGCCTCTGGCAGCGCTGGACTGACGGCGACCATCGTGGTTCCGTGCAGCATGGGAACGCTGGCGCGCGTCGCACACGGCTTCTCCAGCAACTTGGTCGAACGCGCTGCCGACGTCGCAATCAAAGAAGGCCGTCCGTTGATTGTCGTGCCGCGCGAGACGCCGTTGTCAGAGTTGCACCTTGAGAACATGCTCAAGCTGGCTCGCATGGGCGTCATTGTGTTGCCGGCGATGCCCGGCTTCTACCAACGGCCGCAGACGATTGCCGATCTGGTCGACTTCGTGGTTGGCAAGATCCTCGATCGCCTCAGTATCGAACATCAACTTGTGCAACGTTGGCAGACCCCCGACGCCGAGTCATCGTGGGACGAAGGGGAAGTTGTGTGAGCAACGCCATTTTGCAACGCGCGCAGGCCTACGCCGGCTTGGTCAAACTGTCGCACTCGGTGTTCGCGATGCCGTTCGCGTTGTTGTCATTGTTGGTTGCGGCTGACGGCGCTCCGTCGGCTCGGCTGGTGGTCTTGGTCGTGCTAGCCGTCGTCTGCGCGCGCACAGCCGCGATGGCCTTCAACCGCTACGCCGATCGTCATCTCGATGCCGAGAACCCGCGCACTCAGAATCGCGAGATCCCGAGCGGCGTGGTTTCGGCTCGCAGCGCGTTGTCGCTGACGATTGCGTCTGGCGCTGTCTTCTTAGTCATCTGTTGGCTGCTGTCTGTGCCCTGCTTGTGGCTCGGCATCCCGACGCTGGCTTGGCTCTTGGGCTACAGCTACGCCAAGCGCTTCTCGTCGCTTTGCCACTTGTGGCTTGGCGTGGCTCTCGGTGTTTCGCCGGTCGCTGCGTGGTTTGCCGTCGATGGTGCCTTCAGTCCGCGGCTTTATGCGCCGCTGGTTCTGGGGGCCTCGGTGGCCCTCTGGGTCGCTGGCTTCGACGTGCTGTATGCCTGCCAAGATGATGAGTTCGATCGCGAACGTGGCTTGCGGTCGTTGCCGGTTTTGCTCGGCAGACGTTCTGCCATGTGGGTGAGCCGCTCGCTGCACGTGTTGGCACCGATTGGGTTCGCGGCATTCGGCTGGATGGTGGGGCTGCATAAGGTCTATCTCGCGGGCGTTGTGCTCGCCGCTGGCCTGCTGATTTGGCAGCATCGACTATTGCGCCCAAACGATTTGTCGCACATCCAGGCGGCGTTCTTTACCGCCAACGGCACGTTGGCCGTTGTGATGTTCGCGGCGGGCTGCGTCGACCTGTATCTGTAGAGCTGTGGCTGCTCCCAACCCCAGCATCGAACTGAGCCGGCTCGACAAGCTCGTGCGTGCCGGACTGCCGTCGATCGTCATGATTACCGGCGACAGCGACTTCTTTCGCGGCAAGGCGATGGAACGTCTGCTCAAGGCCGTACCGAAGGACGCCGAGTTGCGCAAAGTCGACGGCGCCGACCTCAAGGCTACGGCCGATGAGGACGACGCGGATGCAGGCGCGGCTGGCGCCAACCTCGCACCTGAGTTGCAAGACCTGCGCGGTGGCGGCCTGTTCGCCAAGACTTCATTCGTCGTGGTCCGGCGCGGAGCCAACTGGTGGAAGAAGCACTCGGCTTCCATTGCGGCTCTCGCCGAGAAGATTCCCGCTGGTTCTGGCCTGTTGCTTGAGTCGGCCAAAGTCGACAAGCGCAAGAAGGTCGCCGCAGCGTTGGTCAAGCAGCTGGTGGCCTCAGGCCAGGTGTTCGAGTTCCGTGACCTCTACGAACTTCCCTACGACCGCGACCGCGGTCCGATGGACGGCGAGTTGTGCAAGTGGGTTCTGCAGGTCAGCAAGAAGCTTTTGGTGCCGCTCGAGGCGGAGAGCGCGTTGCTGTTGATTGCTCAGGTCGGCAAGATGCCGGGCGAACTACTGGCCGAGCTAGAGCGACTGCGTGACCAGTTCGGCACCGATACCGTGCGCTCACCACTGGCACCCAAGGACCTCGTGGGCAAGCTGACCGTCAGCTTTGCGTCGACTCCATTTGAGTTCGCCGAAGCGGTCTTGAGTGGCAAGCGTCAAGCGGCGCAGCGTTCGCTGACGGCAATGTTCGCGCGCGGTGTCAAGCAGCAGGACGGCAAGACGATGGACAGCGGCGGCTTGCTGCCGTTCACCAGCAGTTGGCTGTTTCGTGAGATCGGCAAGGTCTACGAAGGGCGCTTGTTACTCGATCGAGGCACGTCGATGCGAGACCTTGCCAAGAAGGCGGGCGTGTTCCAATTCGCCGATCGCTTCTTGGAACAGGTGAAGTGCAATACAATCGACAAGCTCAATCGCGGCGTTACGGCGTTGCATGCATGTCAGCGCAAGAGCCGCATGGTTGGCGAGGACGCCGAGGTGTTGCTCGAGCGCTTTCTGGCGCAGTGGTTTGATGGTGCTCCGATCGAAACCGCAGAGGAATTTGAACTGTGATCAAGAAGCTACCGATTGCCGTGGTCAACCAGATCGCGGCCGGCGAGGTCGTTGAGCGACCGGTTTCCGTTGCCAAAGAACTGATCGAGAACTCGCTCGATGCGGGCGCCACGCGCATCCGCGTGGAGATCCGTGGTGGCGGTGCCGAGGAGTTGACCGTCATCGACGACGGCGATGGCTTCCTGCCTGAGGACCTGCCGTTGGCGTTCGCAAGTCACGCGACGTCGAAGCTATCCACAGTGCACGACCTCGAGCACATTGGCAGTCTCGGTTTTCGCGGCGAGGCGTTGGCTTCGATCGGCGCGATTGCACGTGCGCGCATTCAGAGTCGTCGCCCCGATGGCGAAGAGGGTTGGGAGATGCGCTGCGATGGTGGCGTCGAAACCAAGCCGCAGCCGTGCGGCAGTCCGCCAGGCACGCGCATCGAGATTCGCGACCTGTTCTTCAACGTGCCGGCGCGTCGCCGCTTCTTGAAGGCGCCGCATGCCGAGCGTGCCCGCATCCAGCAGTTGGTTGCGGAGCTCGCGCTCGCCCGACTTGACGTCGACTTCACGTTGGTCAGTGATGACAAGGAACTGCTGCGCCTGCCGCGCAACGTGACCCTGGCCGAACGCGTGCAGCAGTGCTTTGGTCGCGACTTAGGTCGTGGTCTCTTGCCGGTTAGCCGCGAGTTCGATGGCCTCAAGATCGAAGGTGTAGTTGGCGAACCCGACCTTGCGCGACGCAATGGCAAGCTCGAGTTGACCTACGTCAACGGCCGCCTAGCCAGCGAGAAGAGCGCGATCCACTCTGTGCGTCAGGCGTATCGCGAGTACTTGATGGGTGGGCGGTTCCCGGTTTACGTGCTGCACCTGGCCCTGCCGCCCGACCAAGTCGACGTGAACATCCATCCGCGCAAGGCCGAAGTGCGCTTCGTCGAGTCGCGCAAGGTTGCTGGCAGTCTGCACTCGACGGTTCGGTCGGCGTTGCAGGCGCGCACGATGACCTTTGGCGAAGCGTCGGCGAGCGAGGGCGGAATACAGATCCGGCCGGAGATGCCGCGCGCTCGTTCCGGGTTCCCAACGGCGTCACCGTCGCTGTTCGAAACGGGTGGCGCTGCCGCCAGCATCGGCCGGGGCGGCGCGGGCGATGGATCGCCGTCGTCTGCCGCTGAGCCGGTGATTGTGCGCGAACCACAACCCGGAACTGCTCCGAGTGCCGCCGAACGTCCCAACCCATTCCGTCGTGCTGCTGGCCGCTTCTTGCAGGTCATGGACCTGTACCTGTTGCTTGAAGGCGATGACGGCTTGCTGGTTGTCGATCAACACGCGCTGCACGAACGGGTGGTCTACGAACAGCTGAAGAAGCAACACGCCGAACGCGAGGTGCAGATCCAACGATTGTTGGTGCCAGCAGTCGTCGAGGTCACGCCCGGTGAGTTGGCGTGGTTGGAATCGGTGCAGGAGCAGCTCGCGGCCGAAGGCTTGTTGATCGAGCCGTTCGGCCCGAATGCGATGGCTGTGCAGGGCATGCCAACGGTGTTGGCAAAGACAGATCCCAAGCAGCTCGTGCGCGCGCTAGCGATGGGTGAGTCCGATGACGGCAAGAGTGCGATCGGCGAGCACATTGCTGAACGCTTCCACTCGATGGCGTGCCGTGGCTCGGTGATGAGCGGTGATCGCTTGACCGACCCTGAGATCGAAGAGCTGCTGCGGGTGGCGGCGACGCTGGATCACCCGCACAACTGTCCGCATGGTCGGCCGACGGTGTTGACGTTTGGCTCGGCGGAGCTCGAACGCTACTTTCGTCGGCGCTGCTAGCGTCGGCGAGTGCCGGCCGCTGGCGTTACTCTGCTAGTGGTGTGATGCAGACAGTTGCCGTCTTATGCGCGAGTCATCGACGTCGCTCACAAGGCGGTTTGGCGCAGGCCTATTCATGGATACGTCGAGGACAACCCAACGCAATGAGCGGCGTTGAGGGCCGCGGAGAAGATGGCTAATTTCGGCATCACACCACTAGCTCTACTTGCGGTCGAAGTCCGTTCTCTTCAGCCCCGGTTCTAGATCGAGTTGCAGGATGTTGACCTTGGCGTGGCTGCGCAGATCGCCGTTCTTGTCGCGCCAAAGGTAGCTAAGTTTGTGTGGCACGTTGAGGCCGTTGCGCACTTGGAACTGCTGAAGCTTGATGCGTTCGCCTTGCCTGGAATCGGGCTCCCCTTTGATGAGCGGAGTGACGTCGACGGCGACGACGCGGTCGGTTTTCGTGTCGACGTAGAGCGTCAGTCGCGCCGGCGCTTCTTCGCCGGCGTTGCGCATCATCGGGAAGTTGTCGATGTTGCCGTGGATCTTGAGCGTTTGCAGGTTCTTGCCCCGCGTCCACCTGAGTTCAAACTCCTCGACCTGGCTGCAGTTCGTAAGCGAACGAATTACGTCGGCCGGCTTCACGAAGCGAACCAGCTGCTTGGCGAGGTTCTTGTGCTCGTTGAAGGTCTTGAGGTCGCGCTCCTTACTGGCTGCCGTGAGGTCACGTGGCTTGCCCTTTTCGAGGTGCCACGGCCCGTTCTTGTCTTGGCCGCGCACGATGGGGTCTCCTGCCTTGCGGATCTCGTAACGAAGTAGCGTGGTCGGCCGCTTGCGTTTGGGGGCCTGAAACTCGAGGAACGTGACGTCGAGGCCAACCAATGCGCCCTTGGCCTTCGCGCGGTCGGTCAACTCCAGCTCGATCACGCTGCGGAACGCAGAGATCTTCTTGCTGGCGCCGCCGTGAGCCTTCTCGACGCGCAAGGCCAACGCCATTTGGTTGGGGATGCCGTTCTGTTCGGCGGTCTTTGGGGCGTCCTGTGTCTTGGGTGCTCCCGAAGACTGCGCTCGAGGAGACTGCGCTTCGAGCGACTGGTTGCCCAGCGTCGCAGCCGCAGTGGCGCACAGAAGGAAGGTGAAGGCAGCTGGCAGGTGGTTGCGGGTCATCATCGGCTTAGCGCTGTATCGCGGATTCGCGCCCAGTATTTCTCGGCTTGGCAAGGGTAGGAGCTGGTCGATCTTGTCGCCACTGGCCGTTGCCACCGCTTCTTGCCTCAGGACGGGATTCCCCGTCTCAAGCTCCCGACAAGGCTCGCCGAAGCATGGATCATGATTCGTTTCGCGGCTTTAGGAGGGCTTCTGTTTGCGCTGCTCGCGCCAGTGGCGGCACAGGAGCGGTTGGCGTCTGTGCAGCTAGAGGACGGACGTCGCCTGGAAGGGCGCGTGCTGTCCATGAACTTGAAGCTGCTCGAGATCCAGGTCGGCAACAAGATTCTGAGGGTTCCTGCGTCGCTGATTCGCAGCTGCCAGTTCCAGGAGCCGGACGACCCTGCGACGCAGGCTCTTCGGGAAGGCTCGGAAGGCGCCAGACCTATTCCTAGTAAGGGCGTGGCAACGCCCGCAGAGACGGCCGCTGCTGCACCGCAGGATCCTGCTCCTGCACCGTTGGGCGAACAGGCTTCGGTAGCGAGCAAGGACATCGCTGCCGAGCCGAGCAAGCCGAGCAAGCCGAGCAAGCCGAGCAAGCCGAGCAAGCCGAGCAAGCCCCGCATTACGTGGACTGGGCCGCTACCAGATCCTGTCGACCCGAGCAACCTGGACTCCGTGCCGGTTGATCAGCGTAGTTCTCATATACAGCGCCGCATTGGCAAGCTCGACCGGGCATATCCTTGGTTGGCGCCCGCAGCGCCGAGCCAGTGGATCAGCCTTGGCGTCATGCTGCTCGTTGGGTTCGGCCTGATGGTGCACATGTCCGTGCGCGTTGCCGGCGGCGAGAAGTCACAGCTCGGCCGCAGCATGGCGCTCGGCATATGGTATCTGGTGACCGGCCTGGGCCAGGTTGCGATGGTGCCCGTCAACGATCTGTCGATTGTGCTGATGATCTTGCTCAACAGCACGTTGTCGCTGTTTGGCTTGGTCGGGCTGTTTGGCTTGCCGCGCGGCGGCGCGGCGGTGGCGCTGATGGTGCAGCTCGGCTTCGCGGTGCTGGTCTTCGGCATCCTCGAGCTGGTGACCGCCATCCTTAGTTCGGTCGGCGCCGCAGCCTAGCCAGGCTCGCGCGGGGCCAGCCAGTGGGCTCAAAGGGGGGAAGATGCCGACCCGAGGCTACGGTCGCCTCTCTCTCACGCACCCCATCCTGGTAGTGCGTGGCCTCGGGTCGGACCCTTCCATTGACAACTAGCGTGCCGGTGTTGGCCAATCCGTGCACACTCCTCGGCGCGAGGTCTCTGGCCCTCAGTTGAGCGTTCTGTGTGGCGCCCGCGTAACGACAAGCCACATCCCTGCGGTTCCTCCATTGACGTGGCGGCCTCTGCCACCTACAGACGCGCCATGGCCGGATCCAATGTGCAGAACATCACCGTCGCCTCATTCCAGCAGGATGTGGTCGAGCGCTCGATGCAAACCCCTGTGTTGCTCGACTTTTGGGCGGATTGCGAGCCGTGTAAGCAGCTGAGCCCCGTGCTGGAGAAGCTCGCAACCGATTACCATGGCGGCTTTGTGCTCGGCAGAGTCGAGACCCACGCGGAGCAAGAACTGGCCGAAGCCTTCGGTGTGCAAGGCGTTCCCTTCTGTGTGCTGGTTCAACAGGGGCGCCCGGCGGATGGCTTTCAGGGGGTGCTTCCGGAATCCGAGATCGTCGAGTTCTTGGCCCGCAATGGCGTGCAGCCTGAGGCGGCGGCTCCCGTCGAGGAAGAAGAGACTCCCGTCGATCCCAACACTCCGGAGGCTCGCTTTGAGCGGGCGCGGATCGCGGCGGCGACCGGGGATGTCGCCGAGGTGGCCGACGCGCTGTCAGGAATCCCCGAGGAGGACAGCAACTACTCGGCGGGTGAGCGCATTACCGACGGCTTGGCTTGGTTTGCCGATGAGTTGGTCAGCGCCACTGGTGAGGCCGCGGTGAAGTTGCAGCAAGCGAAGCAGCAATTCCTCGCCCGCGAGTATGAACCCGCAATGACTTCGATCCTGGAGTCGGTCGAATTGGACCGGGACTTCCACAAGGCTTTGGCTCGGCGAGCCATGCTGTTGTGCTTCATCATCATCGGAGAGGAAGACGAGCTGCTCGACTCCTTCCGACGCAGATTGGCTACCCTGCTCTATTAGAGCAGGGCTCTTGGCTACCCTGCTCTATTAGAGCAGGGCTCTTGGCTACCCTGCTCCATTAGAACAGAGGTTCTGGCCGCGCTGATCTACTGAGCAGCGCGCTCTTGCCAGGCACAACGAGCGGTGACTAGGCTTGCTGCGGCTGCTCGAGCATGTGCGCTGCAACATGCAGCCTCACCAACTCAGCAAGCGACCCGGCCTGCGACTTGCGCATCACGTTGGCGCGATGCACTTCGACGGTCTTGTGGCTGAGTCCAAGACTGGCAGCGACTTCCTTGTTCGCGGCGCCTTGCACGATCTGGTCCATCACTTGCGTTTCGCGTCGCGTGAGCGATTCGAAGCGCTTGAGCAAGTTGTTCTGGTCGCCGTTTTGGCGTCGTCGGTTGAGGTCGATGTCGACCGCGCGACGCAGCACTTCGGCGATATGCTGGACATCAAACGGCTTCTCAACGAAGTCGATGCTGCCGAGCTTGAGCGCCAGGACGGCTTCCGAGACGCGTGCCATGCCGCTCATGAAGACAACTGGCAGTTGGCAACCGCGGTTGGTGACTTCTTGCAGCACTTCGATGCCGGAGCGATCGGGGAGCATGAGGTCGATGACCAGGCAGCCTGGTCGCTCGTCGTCAAAGGCACCCAAGAAGGACTCTGCGGTGCTGTGACAATCGACTTCGAAGCCGCATAGCTGACCAATGCGCTCAAAGAGCGCCTGGATCGAGGATTCGTCGTCGACAACGCGAATCAATGGGGCTGTGGCGCTTGAGACGCCAGATGACGCCGTGGGGCCGTTATGAACAAACATTTGTTTTCTCCTGCCAGCAAATCCTGGGCGCCGACTCCCGTGCTATCGGCAGTTTCGGCGATTGTCTTGAATGACTTCCCCAATGACATTGGACAAATGACGTCTATGTGCGGCAGCTGGACGGGGTTGGCGCTGCCGAAAACGAAGACACCTTGCTGCTGAGTGCATAGGTATCTGGAGTAAGGGCACCGTTATCCGTATGGTGTTCGCCCCATAGTGAGCCTTCCACGCGTAGCAATTGTCGGTCGACCCAATGTCGGCAAGTCCAGTCTGATGAATCGGCTGGTGGGCCGACGTGTATCCATTGTCGAGCCGACCGCCGGGGTGACCCGCGATCGGGTCTCGGTGATCGTGCGAACGGAGGATTACGCGTTCGAGCTCGTCGATACCGGTGGCCTTGGCCTGGTTGACGAGGTGCTGCTCAAGGAGCACGTCGAGTCGCAGATCCATGTCGCGATCGATACCGCCGACCTGATCCTGTTCTTGGTCGATGGCAAGTTTGGCCGAGCACCGGGCGATGAGATGGTCGCCAACCGTCTGAGGCCGCTGCAGCACAAGGTGCTGCTGGTTGCCAACAAGATGGAGTCGTACTACGACGAGATCGCAGTCAGCCAATGGGAACGCCTTGGCTTTGGTGAAGCGTCGGTGATGAGCGCCAAAGAAGGCTTTGGCGTTCACGACCTGATGGAGCGCATCGGCAAGGCGTTGCCCGAGGCGATGGCCGCGGCGACTGTTGACGAAGAAGGCGATGCGCTGCGGTTCGCGATCATCGGCAAGCGCAACTCTGGCAAGTCGACGATGCTCAATCGTCTCGCCAAGGAAGAGCGCGTCATCGTCAGTGATATACCCGGCACGACGCGCGACGCGGTCGATGTCGAGCTCGTACACGAAGGCCGGAAGCTGTTGGCCATCGACACGGCTGGCGTGCGCAAGAAGGCTAGTGTCGGCCACGCGATCGAGCTGTTTGCCCACTCGCGCGCCACCGAGAGCGTTCGCCGGTCGCACGTCTGTGTGCACATGTTCGATGTGCGTGACAAGATCAGCCAGGTCGACAAGGCACTGTCTGCATACTGCGTCGAGCAGAGCAAGCCGTTGATCTTGGTTGGCAACAAAATCGACCTCGCGGAGAAGGAGAACGGCGGCCCGTTCGACATCGAAAAGTGGGACAAATACATCAAGCAGCAGCTACCTGGTGTCGACCACGCGCCCGTCGTGTTCTTGTCCGCGCTCGAAGGCACCAACGTGCACGAGATGCTCGACTTGCTGTTCGAGCTGCGCGACCAGACAACTCGCGACATGCCGACACCACAGCTCAACGATGAGTTGCAGAAGGCCAAGGAGAAGTTGATGCCATCTGGCGGCAACATCCCGAAGCTGTTCTACGGCACGCAGGTTGGCAAGGAGCCGTTGACGGTGATCGTGTTCGTCAACGATCCGAAGCTCTTTAAGGGTCCCTACAATCGCTACCTCGAGCAGCGTTTGCGCGATCGCTTCGACTGCCAGGAAGTGCCGGTGCGCATCATCTTCAAGCGCCGCGAGAAGGTCATCCTCAACGACCGCTAACGCGGTTGTGGGGCAGGTGGGCTGTCGGGCCGGCGCGACGAACTAGCGGCGCCAGAAGTTCGGCGAGAACAGCGCTAGCACGGTCAGCAATTCCAAGCGGCCGAATACCATTTGCACTACTAGGACCAGCTTGGTCCAGCCGTGCAGTTCTTCGTAGCTGCCGAACGGGCCAATGTTGGCCGTGCCGGCCAGTGGTGTCGATTGACCGCCGTTGAGGATTACGTCCGCCGCTGTGGACGGATCCACGATGGTCATTGCTGGTCCGGTTGATCCAACCATGCTCGCGCTGGCGGCTAGCGATGACATGAAGTTGAGGTGCTCATCGAAGCTGATTACGACCGCTCCGACGATAATTGTCACAAACCACAGCAGCACGATTGCGATGATCGAAGAGATCACGGCTGCGGGCAGAACTTCGTTATCAAGTTTGATGCGCTCGACGCTCTTGGGGCGCACGAATTGACGCAGCGTGTAGCCAAGCAGCCGCAAGATGACGAGCAGGCGCACCTGTTTGAAGCCGCCGGCGGTTGAACCAGAGCAGCCGCCGACGAACATGGCGGCGAACAAGGCAATCATCGCGGTTGATGGCCAGGCCTGCCAGTCTGCGGTCGCATAGCCGGTCGATGTCAGCACGCTGACACCGTTGAATGACGCGAGTCGTAAGGCGGTGCCTAGATCGAGGCCGCCACGCATCAGTGAGATCGTGAGGATGATGATCAGCAGAATTGTCGATGCCGTGTAGACGCGAAACTCAGCGGACTGCAGTAGCTTTCCGATCCCGCGGAAGCCGGTTCGGAAGTGCGTCGCGAGCACGGCAAGGCTGGCGCCACCGATGAACATGAACACGGTGAGCACCATCTCACCGCCAAGGCTGTGGAACTCCCACAGCGATGACCTGGTCGAATACCCTCCAGTCGCCAGCGTCGTGAATGCGTGGCACATCGCGTCGAACCAGCCGAAGCCGCCGATCAGCACCAGAAGCACCGCGCATAGCGCCGTCATGCCGATGTAGATGGTCGCGATGTGGCGCGCCTTTTCGATGGCGCGCGGTTGGTAGGAGCCACTTGCAACGCCGATCGACTCGGACGCCAGCAGATTCTTTGCGGTGACACCCATCGCCGGCAACAACGCAACGAAGACAAGCACGATGCCGATACCACCGATCCACTGCAGCAGCGCCCGCCACAGCAGTAGGCTTGGTGCAACGTCTTCGGGCCTGACGTTGTCGCCACTGTTCAACACCGTGGCGCCGCACGTCGTTAAGCCGCTCATCGCTTCGAAAACCGCGTCAATCGGGTTGGCGAGTAGCCCCGACACCCAAAACGGGATGGCGCCCAAGAGGCCTGCTAAGAACCATGACAAGCCCGCGACGGCGATCGTCTCTTTGCGGAAGATCTGCGTGCGGTCCCGCCGGCCGATCAGCCACAAGAGGGTCGCGACGACGAAACCTACCGCCATGCTGACGGCGAACCCGGTGCACGGTGATTGCGTGCTACTGGACTTCTCGGTCAGTGCCGAGGCGAGGGGGGGCAGTTGCGCCAGCGTAAAGAAGCCAGCGAATCCCGACATCAAGCGGGCGACCTGATTGAGGTTCATACGTGAGGGTTGCGTCGCCGTTGTAGCGGCGCGGGCCTCTGAGATCTCTCCTTCGCTGCCTTCGTCTTCTTCTTCTGAGTCAGGAATCGAGCGTTTGTCGATCCAGGCCTTGAACCTGGAGGCCAGATACGCCGCGTCGATGCCCTGGAATGAGCGCGCAGGAGCTGTTTCGTGGTCGCTTCACGTTCTTCACGCGCATGCGTTCGGCGCGGCTGCGAAGAATTCGTCGGCGATGACTTCGTTGAGCCACGCTGGCAGCGGCGTGGTTAGCGAGACCGCCACGAAAAGTATTGGTGCCAGCCTTCGTGCGCGGCGCAGTCGAGCAGGTCCATCTTCATCAGCGCGCTAAGGCGATCCAGGCGATGCCGACCAGCTATCGACGGCAAGCTATCGGTGGTAGGGCTCGCGGGCTTCTGCTGCTCACGCCATTTGCCGGTGTCGTAGCAGATCATCTCACGCTCGCCGCGGCTGTAATACGCGGCGCGGCTCGGCGGCGCGCCGTACTGCAAGTAGGACTGACGGTCCTTGAACAGCTTGATGACCTGTTGCGTGGTGCCGTCCTTGCCGGGGCGGAACTTACGGCGGTAGGCCTTGTGCGCTTCCTCCATGTGCTTGCCGAGTCGCTGCGCCTTTTCAGAACCGCATTGCGATTGGATCTGGTAGTTGCGCGTTCGGTGGACAACCCATCCATCCGGTATTTTGGACTTTGTCCAAGGACCTGGCTTGATGTCTCCGCCTCTACGCTGCGCAGAAATGTCGTTCGCAAACAGGAGGAGGATCGCCAGGGAGGCTACGAGGCTGCGCATGGCGGTTGGCTCGGTGGCAAGGGTGTTTCGGGCACAGTCGCAATTCCGATGGTTGGGCGAGCGGCTGTATGAAGCTCGACTTGGGACACGGTCCGCGATCGCACCACCAGCTAAGTTGCGATGGCTTCCGAGAAGTTAATACCACGAGAATGGAAACGGCCCCAGTTCAGGGCTAGATCCAAGTGCTACAGTTGTCCGGCCCACTCCCGGGACAACCTCGCCAAACTAGATGAAGGTCACACTCCTACATCCGCCGGTCTACATCAATAAGAACGGCCTCACCGCCCTGCGGCCGAGTCTACCACTCGGTCTCGCCTACATCGCGGCAGTGCTGCGCGATGATAAGCACGACGTGCTGGTCATCGATGCCTTGGGCGAAGCGCCCGAGCAAATGATTCCGGATGGCGACATCTGGCGACTCGGGTTGACCCCCGAAGAGATCATTGAGCGCATCCCGAAGGACACCAAAGCCATTGGGCTGACCAGCATGTGGAGCTACAGCTGGCCGATCGTGCGCGAGCTGATCCATAAGCTGAAGGTGGCGTTCCCGGATACCCCCCTTGTCTGTGGCGGAGAGCACTTCACGGCCGTTCCGGAGTTGTCGATGGAGCAGGCTCCGATCGATTTCCTGGTCATCGGCGAAGGTGAAGAAACGGCGGTCGCGATATTCCGCGCCCTCGAGCTCGGACTCGACCACACCGTCATTCCCGGCATCGCCTACAGAAGCGCCGAGGGCGAGTTCCAAAAGAACGACCGTCGCGACCGCATCAAGAACGTCGACGAGATCCCGTGGCCAGCGTGGGAGCTGTTCGACATTGAGGCCTACTCGGCCAACCGTTTGGTCAGTGGCATTTACTACGGCAAGACGGTTCCGATTCTGGCGACGCGTGGTTGCCCGTACCAATGCACCTACTGTAGTTCGCCAAACATGTGGACGACGCGCTGGTATGCGCGCTCCCCCAAGGACGTGCTCGACGAGATCGAGCACTACTACAATAACTTCGGTGCGAGGAACTTCCCGTTCCAAGACCTGACCGCCATTCTCAAGCGTGACTGGGTGGTCGACTTCTGTAGAGAGGTTGAAGAACGCGGCCTCAAGATGACGTGGCAGCTACCGGCTGGCACGCGCAGTGAGATTATCGACGAAGAAGTCGCTGCACTGCTGGTTCGCAGTGGTTGCCGTTCGCTCAACTTCGCGCCTGAGTCGGGCAGTGAGCGCACGCGCAAGCACATGAAGAAGATGCTGACCGACAAGAAGCTGTTCCGCGCGGTGCGGGCATCGGTCAAGGCAGGTCTCAACGTCGGCGCGTTCTTCGTGCTCGCGTATCCGACCGACGAAGCCATCGACATGAAGGCCTCGGTCAAGCTGGCCGGTCGCCTCGGTCGCGCAGGCATCGACGATGTCTCAGCCGGCTTCTTCTTCCCGTTGCCGAACACCGAGATCACGCGCCAGCTCGAAGGCGAAGGCAAGATCGAATACACCGACGCCTTCCTGAAGCTGCCGATCTACGTGCACAACAAGTTCCTCACTGAGGACCGCAAGTTCTGCGACGCACTGACAGCGAAGCAGCTGACGCGGTGGAAGTACAAGGTCGTTGCGAACTTCTACTTCAACAGCTTCCTGTTCCACCCGACGCGCGTGTTCCGCATCATGTGGAACTTCATCCGCGGCAAGGAGACTTCGAAGATGGAGTCGTTCCTTCAGGAGACGATGCGCAAGTTCCGCCTGCGCAAGAAGCCGAAGCAAGTGGCTAAGAAGCTGACGCACACCGCGACCCCGGACGTCCCGGCCGCGAGGAGCTAGTAAACGAGCTCGTTTAGCGAGCTCGTCAAACGAGCTCGTTTAGCGAGCTAGTTTAGCCCAGCAACTGCTGAAGGCGATCGAGCTGCAGTTGCGCGACCGCAGCTGGCGCATACTGCGCGCGCGCCCAATTGCGCGCCTTGGTGCCGGCAGCGCTGGCGAAGTCCACCGAGTCGAGGTGCCGCATTGTGGCGTTCGCGAGTTCGTCGGCGGTTTCGGCAACCAAGCACGCGGGATCGTCGGCCAAGCAGCCACGGCTACCTAGCTCGTTGGTGACCACGGGGACACCATGCGCCAACGCAGTGGCGTTCTTGACCCGGAAGCCGCCGCCGGACCACAGCGGTGCAAGCACGACGCGCACGCGGCCCAACAGCTCGGCGAGGTCCGGCACGAACCCGATCACGCGCACGCCGGGAAGCTCGTTGAGGCTGCGGATCGGTGCTTCGTGGGGGCCTGCCAATAGCAGTTCGGCATCGGGGTGCGCTTTGCGCACAAGTGGCCAGACTTCCGTCGCCAGGCGTGTGGCCGCCTCGGGATTTGGGCTGTGGCGGTAGTCGCCGAGGAACAGCGCGGCCTTCGCGGCGGCGCCCGGTTGGCACGCGGTGTCTGGAATGTGCAGCGTCGGTGGCCGCACCAAGACTTCTCGTCCGGTTTGCTGTGCGAGCGCGTCGGCGTCTTCCTGAGTGACCGCCTGGATGACCGTGGCTTGCGCGTAGTGCTTCTGGATGTAGCTGCGCCACAAGCGACTGTCGCGGCGATCTGCGGCGGCACCGAGGCCGGTGTGAGCATTCGCCGGGCGGCCCGCTTCGTGATCGGTCAACACCGTCGGCAGGCCGCGAAGTGCCGGCAGGTACTGCGCCATCTGCGCCAACTCGACGAGCACTACGTCCGGCGCGAACTCGCGTCGTGCCGTTTCGATGTGCTCCACGAATTCCGGTTGCCAGTATTTGGCGGCAAGCAACGGTCGGTTGCGCCAGCGCCACAGCATGCGTAGGCGGTGGGTCATGCCGCGCGGTGCGCCGGCGTAGTCGGCGCTGCCTTGCCAGCTCCAAGTAGTGTCTGGACCAAGACCTTCGTTGGCGTGCCGCAGACTCACGAGCCCCAGCTCCGCCTTCTCCTTCAACCCCTCCGCCAGGGCGCCCAAATAGCTGCCGCCGCCGTGACTGGCCGCTGGGTCTGGTAGAAATGGCGTCAAGAAGAGGATTCGCACAGCCGTTAGCCTACCGATAATCCGTTCTCATCGCGGGGTTTGTGTTCTCTTGACTGCCAGAATGCGGCCCCGTCCCATTGTGCGCCAGGGTGGCAGTGGCAGGATTGGCGTTCCTCTGCCATAATCTGTTCCCGAAGCCTGATCGTGACGGCGCTCTCGCCGCCCGGTCATTCGCCTTATGGCGGTGGCGCGTATCCAAGTCCAGTGGCATGAATGACACGATAAAGTCGATTGTAGGCCTCCTCCAAGAAGGAAAGCCTGAGTTGCAAGTCGCTGCTGCTCAGGTTCTTGGCGAGCTACGTCCCAAGGAATCCGCAGCGATCGATGCGCTTAGCAACGGCGTGGATCGCTCCCCCTTGCTGGGCCGGTTTTGTCTCGACGCGCTGGCCAAGATTGCCAACGCGGCAGCGCTAGCGAAGATGGCGGAAGCCGTTGTCGAGCATGAGGTCCTGTCTGATCACGCAGCGCACCTGTTGGGCGAAATCGGCACCGAGGCGCACGGCGTGCTCGCCGACATCTACCCGCAAGCGATCGGCGAACAGCGCGGACGAATCTTGACGGTGCTCGGTCGGAAGCTCAGCGATGCTTCGATCCCTGTCGTCGTGGATGCCCTGCTAACCAGCGACTTGATGGAGGCTGCCGCGACGATGCTCGAAAGCGGCAACGCCCAGATGACGACGGCGAGGAAGAAGCTGCTGCGTGAGTCGCTGGAAGAGCGTCTCGACGAGTCGGTTGCGACCACCGTTCCCTCCAACACTGTCGCCCGTCTGTTGGGTGTGCTCGCCGTGGTCGATGCGGAAGGCTCGAAGGCGCTGTTCCTGAAATACATCGAAGCCGACTCGCCGTCACTGATTCGTTCGGCGGCGTTCCGTGCCCTGCGCGGCACCGAGCTGACTGCCACCCAGACCAAGGCGATGATGGCATCGCTAGAGGATGCGACGCAAAAGGGTGTGCACGACGCGATTCGCGAAGTGCTCGTCGGCTTGCCCGAACTTCCGACAGGTCTGGCACCAGGGCTCAAGCGTCTGCTGGCATCGCGTCAGCCGGAGCAGCGGTTGTTCGCGATTCGCATGCTGCGCTCGGCCGGTGGCGCGGAGCTCGCGAAGAGCTTCGTTAAGCTGCTCGATCACGACGATGAGCGCTTCCGTGAAGCCGCCATCGAGGGCTTGTCGAACAATAAGCAAGCCGTGGAGCCGCTGCTCAAGTTGATGCAGTCGACCAAGAACCTCGACATGTCGCAGAAGGCTGGGGCCATCCTGGCGCGACTTGCGAGCCACATCACGCCGAAGATGCAGAAGGCGGCCGGTGAGAAGGTTGTCAAGCTGCTCGCGACCAACTCGCGACTCGGCGACATGCTGCTCGACCTGGTGTTGCTTGCTGGCGGCACCAAGATCACGCCGTTCTTCATCGACAAGGCGATTCGCATGCGCCGCGCGCAACGCACCTCCGAGGCCCTGCACATGCTGGCCAAGATCGGTGCCAGCGACTACAGCGATGACGAGGTGCACTACCAGATCGCGCTGATCAAGCTGCTCGCATCGGCTGACGAAGTCGAGGGGGCTGGCACTCCTGGCAACTCGACGATGGGCTTCTTCTCGGTGCTCATTCGTGCCGGCTTCCCGTTGTTCGATCGCCTTAAGCGCGAGTCGGCGATCAAGCCGGAGATGCTGCTGCGCGTCGCGACCTACTTCACGCAAGCCGTTGGTGCGGAGCGTCGCTTCGGGACCGAAATGCTGCAGTATCTGGCCAACCGGACCAAGGGCCGCGCCGGTGATGAAGCGCGCTTGGTGCTGCGCACTGCTGGCATGGTCTAGCGCCTGCTTGCATGGCATGCGCCGCCGGTAGCGGCGCTGCTACTGGCTGGCCGCTTCGCCCATGATCACTCGCTGCTCGGGAACAGCTGGCAGCAAGTTGCCGCCGCCCTTGCCGATTACGAGCACCACCGTCGAGCCGAAGCCAAACTGGCCAACTTCTTGGCCGCACGTGATGGCACCATTCGAGACGGTAACCTTTGTGCCGCCGACGTTGTAAGCACCGACCATGACGATGGCGGCTGACGTGCCGTTCGCCATGCGGCAGCGAAACACGTGGCGGCTGTTGCGCACAAACAGGTTGTCGATGCAGCGCACGGCAGGTGGGTTGACCGGGAACAGGGTGCCCTTGATGGCGGTCACTTCGAGAACTGTGCCGGCGAACGCCGAGTGCACCCGGTGGTAGTCGCCCGGCGCCAAGTAGATCGTCGCCTGTTGGCCACCGGTGAGTTCCTTGGCGAACTCGTTGTTGCCGAGCAGGTCGGCTAGTTCGTAGTCATT
>JBNMND010000007.1:0-37502 GCA_051274975.1 Planctomycetota bacterium
TGGCTTCGATATCTTTGAGGTCGGTGGTGGCTCCGACGCCGGTGCTGGCACGATTGCTCTGCCGCGCGTCGCTTCGAGCACGCTGTCGACGACGGTCCTGCTGCGCAGTGGCGAAACCGCCGTGCTCGGTGGCCTGAAGAGCAAGACCGAGTCGGAGACGACGACCAAGCTACCGTTGCTCGGCGACATCCCGGTGCTCGGCTACTTGTTCAAGAACACGACCCGGCAAGAGACCATGTCGACGCTGCTGGTGTTCATCACCCCGCAGATCATCCGCAGTGCGGAAGACATGACGGACTCGATGCAGCGCATCCTCGAAGAGCGTATGCGCGACCACCGTTCGAACCTGGCCCAGACCCGAGAAGCCATCTTTGGGAAGTAAGCCGGATTCGCGAAGCGATTCCGGCAAGCCGGCATCGCGCAGCGATGCTGGCCCACGACCGCCGGATTCGCGCAGCGATTCCGGCACCGCCAGTCCAACCTGGCACCAAGCACCTTGCACCAAGCACCACCTCCCTCCGGTGCACCCCGATCTCCCCTCCCGGTAGAGATCCCATTGGCGCTCCACCAATCGGAGCCCCGCCCCAGGCACACCAAGCCCCGGCGCTCCCCGGCAGCACCGCCGCACCCCCGCGAACACCCAGCATTCGCTTAACTGTGTGCCGCACAATCGTTGAGCGCGCCACCACCCCCGGCTACCATTCCAGCCGCTATCTCTCGTGAGACAGCGTGTCCATGGCTGGCTGGTCGGAACGATCCGCCGCATGGAACCCTTGAACTACCCCATGCCCGTCGCTCCGACGCACCTCCGGCAAGACCACCAAACGCAGCATTCGCTGCGTTTCAAGTGGATTTGTCACCAGGGTTTGCGCCAAATCCGACTCGGTGTGGATTTCCGTTTCCTACCCTGTTCGCAGTTCCCGCCGACACCAACCACGGGCCAAACCGCCCGTGCAAGGGGCCCTGGCGTGAGGTCTCGCCGCTTTCTAAGCAGCACGACCCGCCACACAAGCCTAGTCGAGCGCCGGAATAGACAGGGGGTCGCCGCATGGATCGGCGATCATCAAGCAAAGGTTCCCCGTGAAGAGGATGCTCATCAACGCCATCGATCCGGAAGAAAGCCGGATCGCAGTGGTGGAAGATGGCGTGTTGCAGGAGCTGCACGTCGAGTTGGCCAACCGAGAGGCGTATCTCGGTAACATCTACAAAGGCAAAGTCGTCAACATCGAACCGTCTATCGGGGCGGCGTTTGTGGCGTTTGGAGGTCGAACCAACGGGTTCCTGCACGTCAGTGATGTGCTGCCCGCGTACGGTCGCCCCGAGTTCCGACTCGAAGATGTGATCGAAGGCCGTGCCCGCGTCGACGTCGACGATGTCCCGGAGTCCATGCAGCAAGCGCTGTCGGACGACGGCGATGACGATCATGACGACGATGCCGTTGAGGCGAAGTCGGGTGTTGAAGCGTCGGGTGCTAAGGCGGCGGCTTCTGGGCCGTCGGCTGCTGAATCGAAGAAGCCGGGTCCGAAGCGTGGCGACCGCAAGCCGCGTAAGGCGGCCGCGGCCGTTGACGCTGCAGAGGCCAGCGCTGCAGGCAGTGATCCGTCGGTCGGTGATACCGCCGCCGGCGAGGGGGAAGCTTCCGCTGACCCCGAAGCTCAGGCTGAAGGCGAAGTGTCGGGTGACGATAGTGCCCAGCACGACGCCGCCGCGCAGGCCGAGAGCCAAGCCGACGATCACCCCGAGAAAGAAGAGCACGCCGACGGTGATGCTGCCGACGATGATGCTGCCGACGATGATGCCGCCGACGATGATGCCGAGCATCACGATGACGATGATCATGCGGATGGCGAGCCGGCTATTGAAGCCGTCGACGACGTTCAGGTTGTAGAGCCGGATCCGGTTGACGACGATCAGGACGACGACCATCACGGTGGCTTTGGCCACGGTCTCGACGACGAGCGTCCGATGGCGATGGCTGCCGCGGACCCCCGCGACGAAGCGGGCGGTGGTGCTGATGAAGGTGCCGGCGCGAGCGTCGAAGATGCTTCTTCGGCACCCGGTGACGACCGCGGCGACGATGCGGGTAGCAATGCCGGCAACGCCGACGCCAGTAACTCCGCAGGCAGTGACTCCGCAGCCAGTAACTCCGCAACCAGTAATGGTGACGCCGGCAGTAGCGATGCGAGCAGCGGCGAGGGTGAGGAGGGCGCAGAAGGCGAAGGCTCACCGCGTCGTCGTCGTTCACGTTCACGTCGCTCCCGTTCCCGCAAGTCGGCGGACCGTGTCGACGGCGATCGTCCAGAAGGCTCCGAAGGCGAGGTGGCCGAGGGCGGTGACGCCGAAGCTGCCCCCCAGGATCAGCAGGAAGTCGATGGCGAAGCCCGTACGGGCAGTCGCAAGAAGCGTTCGCGCCGCAGTGGTGGCCGCGAGGGTGGCCGCGAGGGTGACCGCGAAGGCGCTAGCGCTAGTCCTAGCGCTAGTGGTGCTACTGGTGGTGGCGGCAATCGCGCGACCAACGATCGGCGCGTGCCGCGTAGCAACCGCCCGACGATTGACCAGCTCCTAAAGAGGGGGCAGGAAGTCGTCGTTCAGATCACCAAGGAAGGCATTGGCACCAAGGGGCCGACGCTGACGACCTACGTGTCGTTGCCCGGTCGTTGCCTCGTCTTGATGCCGAGCCTGCCGAAGTGCGGGGTTTCGCGAAAGATCGAGGATGGCCGCGAACGGCGCCGTTTGAAGCGAGTCGTCAAGGAACTCGATGAGACCGGCAGCGGAGGCATTGGCTTCATCGTGCGCACCGCGGGCATCGACAAGAGCCTCGAGGATGTGCAGCGCGACCGCGACTACCTGAAGAAGATCTGGGAGATGGTTGCCCAGCGATTGAAGGTGACCAAGGCGCCGGCGCTGCTCTACCAAGAGTCCGATCTGGTGTTGAAGGCGATGCGTGACCAGTTCACGCCGGACATCGCGGACGTCGTTGTCGATAGCGAAGACGTCTACATGCGCATCCGCGACTTCGCCGAGAAGTTGATGCCGGTCATGGCCGATCGCATCAAGCGTCACTCGGTGACGACGCCGTTGTTCCATTCGTTCGGCATCGAGAAGGACGTCGAAGAGCTCTACGAGCCGCAAGTCAACCTTTCGAACGGTGCGTCGATCGTTATCGACCAGGCCGAGGCGCTGGTTGCCATCGACGTCAACTCCGGCAAGTTCAAGGCCGGTAGTCACGGTTCCGACGAGACGGCGTATCGCACCAACCTCGAGTCGATCACCGAGATCGTTCGCCAGTTGCGCCTGCGCGACCTTGGCGGCCTGATCATCATCGACTTCATCGATATGTCGCTTGAGAAGCACCGCCGCAACGTGGAGCGCAAGATGATTGAGTCGCTGCGTGGCGATCGCGCGCGTATCAAGGTCGGCCGCATCTCGCCGTTCGGCATGATGGAGATCACGCGCCAGCGCGTTGGTCCCGGCCTGAAGCGCACGGTGTTCATGCAGTGCCCGCACTGCAAGGGCGCCGGTTGGTCGCGCACGGTGCAGTCGAAGGCCCTGTCGGTGCTTCGCGAAGCGCGCGCTCTGGTCAACCTCAAGGGTTACTCGATGCTGCAGGTGTTCGTGGCGCCGGCTGTTTCGGACTACCTGGTTAACTACAAGCGCCGTGCGGTGCTCGAAGTGGAGGATGCGGTCGGTAAGACGATCGTGTTCCGCCCAGAACAGAGCTACCCGATCGATGTTGTGCACTACCGATTCCTCACCGGGGATGGTCAGGAAGCACGCATCGCGATTCCGGCTGGTCTGGGCGTCAAAGCCTAGGCTCAGTCGAGTGCCCGCCGGCGAAACTCCTTTCGGGGCCCCAAGCCATGAGTATTACTGCTCTAGGGGCCGATCCGATGGGGGCGCCGCCGACGGCGGCAGCCCGAGCCGGGCCGTCGGGCGCTATCTCGCTTGATGGAGCCTATTGACTCTCGCTCGTGCCCCGCTACTCTCCTTCGCCCTTCCAACCCCGAGCAGATCAATGTACGCCGTTCTCGACGATCGCAATCAGCAGTACCGAGTCGCCGCCGGCGACCGCATCAAGATTCACCTGCGCCGCGGCAGCACGGAAGGTGAGTCGCTCACCTTCGACAAGGTCTGCGTCGTCGGCGGCGAAGGCGATAGCGCCGGTCGCGTCGGCACCCCGTTTGTCGATGGCGTCAGCGTCTCGGCCACGGTCGTGCGCAACGTGAAGGACCCCAAGGTCATCATCGGCCACTTCCGCCGCCGGAAGAACAGCCGTAAGCGCAACGGTTTCCGCGCCCAATACACGATGGTCCAGATTGAAGCGATCAACGCTTAGCCCGAGTGGGGCTAACGCCGAAGATCTTCAGCAAGACTCATCAGCAACTGAATAACTGAGCAAGAGCTATGGCACATAAAAAGGGAGTGGGTTCGACCCAGAACGGCCGCGACAGCAACCCGCAATACCGAGGCATCAAGTGCTACGGTGGCCAGGCAGTCCTCGCGGGTTCGATCATCGTCCGTCAGGTCGGCACCAAGTTTCACCCAGGCCGCAACGTTCGTAAGGGCAAGGATCACACCCTGTTCTCCGTCGCTGAAGGCGTCGTTCGCTTCCAGTCGAACGGCCGCGTGCACGTCGACGTTCCGGCGACCAACTAGCCGACGTCCGGCTGTGTGGTCTGCTCTGGTGTGTAGCCTGATTTTAGGCTTGCGCCGCTTCATTTTGGAGCTTTGGCGGGCCATTGACCGCCGACGATTCCCGTAACTCACGATGTTCGTCGACGAATTGGTCATTACCGCGCGCGCTGGCAAAGGCGGCGACGGTTGTATCTCGTTTCTTCGAGACAAGAACACCATCAAGGGTGGTCCGGACGGTGGTGATGGTGGTTTCGGCGGCGATGTTGTCCTGCTGCCGACGACTCACGTCAACACGCTCTACCACCTGACCGGTCGCGGCGTCATTGCCGCTGGTAATGGAGTGCAAGGCGGTCCCAAGATCTGTTCGGGCAAGGGCGCCGACGACTTGGTGATTGAGGTTCCGGTTGGCACCCAGGTGCTCGACGCCGAGCGCGGCAATGTGCTCAAGGACCTCAACGATGCCGACGAGCCGTGGATCTTGGTGCGCGGCGGCTTTGGCGGCCGCGGCAACGTGCACTTCGCGAGTTCCGTCACGCGAACGCCGCGCAAGGCGGGGCAAGGCCGCGAAGGCGAGGTTCGCAATGTTCGCCTCAGCGTCAAGCTGATTGCTGACGTCGGTCTGCTTGGTTTGCCGAACGCCGGCAAGTCGACGTTGTTGTCGACCCTGACCAAAGCGCGTCCGAAGATCGCCGACTACCCGTTCACCACGCTCGAGCCGTCGCTCGGTATTGCGCAGGGGCCGGGCGAGTCGACCTTCGTGATCGCCGACATTCCTGGGTTGATTGAAGGCGCGAGTGAAGGCAAGGGGCTTGGCGACAAGTTCCTCAAGCACATCGAGCGCACCAGGCTGCTGTTGCACCTCGTCGATTGCAGTGCCTTGCCGCTGGATGTTCCTGAGAAGGCCTTCCAGATGCTCAAGCAAGAAGTGCAGAGCTACTCAGACGATCTTGCCGGTCGCCCGATCATTGTCGTCGCCACCAAGGTCGAAGATGAGGAGTGTCGCAAGCGTGCGCAGCAGCTGGCAACGGCTACTCAGATGCCGGTGATGCCAATTTCTAGTGCGACTGGGCAAGGCTTGCGAGAGTTGAGCAACGCCATCTGGTCGGTGTTGTCGGGACTTGACGACAGCTGAGCTGGATCGAGCGGTAGGGCTGTTCCTACGGTTCTAGGTGGGGCTTCGGGAGCTGCTCGCAGATGTCGATAAGGGAGGCGAGGACTTATACTTGTCGACCCCAACTACGCCACCGCCCGCCTCGCCAGCCAGTCGTATGCCTAAGCTGCGAGACTTTCTTCGCATCATGGTCAAGGAGAACGCCTCCGACCTGGTCTTGAAGGCTAACGGTTGTCCAGCCGTGCGAGTCGCCGGCGTCATCCGATTCCTTGGCGATCAACCGCTGCCGGCCGAGTTGGTCCGCAGCTACGTCTCCGAGATTCTCAATGAGCGCGGCCAGAAGGAGTTTGTCGAGCATGGCGCGACCGACACCGCGGTCTCTCTGCCCGGCGTTGGCCGCTTCCGCTGCAATGCGTTTCATCAGTGTGGTGAGCAGGGCCTCGTGTTCCGCGCCATCAAGAGCGAGATCCCGTCGTTCAAGGATCTCAACCTGCCGGTTGAGCCGCTCAAGCGCCTGGCTTCGTTGAAGCGTGGTCTGGTGCTCGCGACCGGAATCGCTGGCTCTGGTAAGTCGACGACGCTCGCTTCCATGCTCGAATACGTAAACCGCACGATGAACAAGCACATCGTCACGGTTGAGGACCCGGTCGAGTTCCGTTTTGAGGACAAGCGTTCGATTATCAATCAGCGCGAGATCGGCACCGACGTCAGCAGTTTCCCGCAAGCGCTTCGTCAGTCGCTGCGTCAGTCGCCCGACGTGATTCTGATTGGTGAAATGCGCGATGCCGAGACGGTTTCCGCGGCCATCTCCGCGGCCGAGACCGGGCACTTGGTGTTCTCAACGTTGCATACCGTCAACGCAGTGCAGACCGTCGAGCGCATCATCTCGTTCTTCCCGCCGCACCAACACGAACTGGTGCGCATGCAGTTGGCACTCAACCTCGCTGGTGTTTGTTCGCTGCGTCTGGTCAAGAACAAGGACGGCACGTCGATGGTTCCAGCGGTCGAGTTGCTGATCAACACGCCGACCGTGCGCGATTTGCTTGAGCAAGGCGAGACTCGCATGCTGCCGAAGGCGCTCGCCGAAGGCAGCTACTACGGCACGATGACGTTCAACCAGTCGCTGATCCGCCTGTTCCAGGCGGGCAACATCAGCTTGGAAGATGCCTTGGGTGCGTCGGACAACCCAGACGACCTGAAAATGCAGATGCGCGGCATCACGCAGGGCGCGCAACCTCGCGCCAACGCATAGCAGATCGGGTCATGTGATCGGGCCAGGCCATGGCGTCCGAAGCCCATAGGTCTTAACGTCGTGCACTCCATGGATCGGCTGCGCACGTTCGGCATCGTGGCTCACATCGATGCAGGGAAGACCACGCTGACGGAGCGCATCCTATTCGATACCGGTGCGCAGACCTGGGTCGGCAGCGTCGACGACGGCACCGCGTCGATGGACTTCATGCCCGCCGAGCGAACCCGCGGCATTTCGATCGCGTCGGCCGCCAGTCGCGTCGCGTGGGGTAAGCACATCCTGCAGGTTGTCGATACGCCTGGTCACGTCGACTTCGTGGCCGAAGTGGAGCGCTGCCTGCGGGTCATCGATGGCGTGGTGGTGGTGGTCGATGCCGTGCGCGGCGTCGAATCGCAAACCCGCGCGGTATGGCAGCAAACCGTTTCGGCGGGCCTGCCGAAGCTGGTGTTCGTCAACAAGCTCGACCGCCCCGGAGCTGATTACGAAGCGGTGTTCCGCGAAATTGGTGAAGAGCTCGACTGCACAGCGGTCGAGTTGGTCGTGCCGTTGCTGGACGGGGGCGGCCAATTCGCCGGCCTGGGCGACGCGCTGACCGGTTCAGTGCAGTGGTTTGAGGGGCAGCCAGATCAGGCGTTGGTTCCCAAGCTCCAAGCGGATCTGCGTGCAGCGCACGAGCGGCTGATCGAGGTCGCCGCCGATCACGATGACGAAGTCATGGCGGCTGTGGTCGCGGGCGACGCCGTGGCACCGGATAGCTTGCGAGCGGCGTTGCGCGGTGCGTTCCTGGCGGGGGAGTTGGTGCCAGTGCTGGCCGGCGCGGCCCTCTACAATCGTGGCGTCGACTGGCTGCTCGATGCCGTGGTCGCGTTTTTCCCGGGTGTCGCCGATCTGCCGGCCCGCGGCATTTGGAACGTTAGTGGCGCTGGCGATGGTGCCGGTGCGTTCTGCGGCCTCGTATTTAAGGTTCAGCACTTCGACCAGGTCTGGAACTACGTGCGGGTCGTGCGGGGTCGGGTCGTGGCCGGGGCGGAATTGATTCGTGGGCAGCGTCAGCAATCAGCTCCGGTAGTGGTGCCTGAATTGTGGTCCATGCGTGCAGACCGTCATGACGTCATCGCGAGCGCGGGTCCAGGCGAGATTGTGGTCGTGCCGGGTGACCTAGGCTGGCGCACCGGCGATACCGTCTGTGACCCCGTGCAGCCGGCGGTGCTGTCTTCGCCGAAGTTCCCTGCCCCCGTGTTGGCGGTCACCTTCGAGCCTGAGCGCGCTGAGCATGTTGGCGCGGTTTATGCCGCGGTGCGCGACCTTGCGATTGATGATCCGACTCTGCGGGTGGCGCGCGAATACGACCGTATTGTCGTGCGAGGCATGGGGGAGTTGCATCTCGAGATCGTGGCCGACATGGCGCGCGCGAGAGCCGATGTCACGTTTCGGGTCTCCAAGCCTTGGGTCGACCGCCGCGAATCGCTGACCCTGGCGGCGGTTGGTTCCGCCGAGGCCCACGCGCTGATTGCTGGTGTCGAACAGATCGCGCGCTGCGAAGTGGCCGTCGAGCCGGTCGCGGGCGGCGATCCCGCAACCTTGGTGGTGGAGGCTGAAGGAGCCATGGTCGCCGTGGCCGAGGCCGGCCTCCGTGCCCGCCTGCTCACGGGCTCTCGGGTCGGCGCGCTGCACGGGGTGCGGTTGCGCCTGCTCTCGGTGGGCGGCGATGCTGAGGCGGAGGCGCTGGTGGAGCAGGCGGCGGCCAAAGCACTTGATGACGCGATTTCCCGTGCAGGGTTGGTTGAGTTGGAACCGTGGGTTTCGTTCGAAGTGCTTGCCCCTGCAGCAAGTTCCGCTGCCGTGCTCGCGGATCTCGGGTCGCGCGGCGGCGAGGTGGGCAACTTGGCCTCCGGTCGCATGGGGGCTCGGCTGACCGGACGGGCGCCACTGGCTAGGATGATCGGCTATGTGACCCGCCTGCGTTCGATTACCAAGGGACTGGGGCAGGTCGTGATCCGGCCAGATGGATTCGCTCCATGCGCCTGATTGCGTTCGAGACGCCCATCTTCCGCGACAAAGTCGCCCAGATTGAGCAAATAGTGGGGTGGCAAGGTTGACCGTCCTTTTCACGATCGCTAGCATGTCTGCCCACCTGTGCCCCAGGGAGCACACTTTCGAGTGTAACCCCTTGCCGCACACTGGATTGCGAGCGACTGAAGGCTTCGGCCGCCAGTCACGCAACACTGCCGATCTGCCTTAAACCCTTACCCGACACCAGTCTGAGTCATTTCTCAGGCGGATAGTTGGACCCGACTGTTATGCAAGAGCGAATCCAAATCCGGATGGAGGCCTACGATCACGAGGCCCTCGACCAGGCGTCACTCGACATCGTTGAGACGAGCAAGCGTACCGGTGCCCGCGTGGCTGGCCCAGTGCCGCTGCCGACCCGTATCGAGCGCTACACGGTCTTGCGTTCGCCGCACGTCGATAAGAAGAGTCGCGAGCAGTTCGAGGTGCGCACGCACAAGCGCATCATCTACATCTCGGAGCCGACAACCAAGACGGTTGACGCCCTGAGTAAGTTGAACATGCCAGCCGGCGTGGACATTCGCATTAAGGCCTGCTGATCTCAAAAGTTACTGATCTCACGCGTTGCCGGCCTAGCTGTCGGTGAAGCGAACCAAGAGCTCAAACAAACCAATCATGGTCGAAGTCAAAGTATACAAGGGTGGGTCGGTCGCAACGAAAGACGTTGACGCGGCTACCTTCGGCGCGAAGGTTCTTGGGCGTACGCTCAAGGACGCCGTCGTCATGTATGAGGCGAACAAGCGTCAGGGCACCGTGCGAGCCAAGACTCGTTCGCAGGTCCGCGGTGGTAACAAGAAGCTTTACCCGCAGAAGCACACTGGCCGCGCTCGCATGGGCACGACCAAGTCGCCGATCTGGCGTGGTGGTGGTCGTATCCATCCGCCGCAGCCACGCGACCTCAGCTACTCGATGCCAAAGAAGGCTCGACGAGTAGCTCTGCGCAACGCAATCTTTACCAAGTTCCGTGATGGCGAAGTTGGCATTGCTGACGGTTGGCCGACGGATGCGCCTAGCACCAAGTCCGCGGTTGCGATTCTGTCGCAGCTCGACATGGGTCGCAGTGTCACCGTTGTGACCGACGGAGCCGACAAGACTGTTTACAAGTCCCTGCGCAACGTGCCGCTGGTCGATGTGGCTTGCCTCGACGACCTCAATGCTCGGCAGGTGCTGCTGCGCCGCTACCTGGTGCTGACCCCTGCAGCTTACGACTCGCTCGAGAAGCGCTTCGCTAAGTCTGTCAAGAACCCGGGCGAGGAGTCCTAGTCATGGCCAACGCAGAGCAATTCTACGACGTTATCCGCCGCCCGCTCGTGACTGAGAAGTCCAGTGGCGCACAGGAGACCGGTAATAAGTTCAGCTTTGAGGTCTCGAAGGAGTCCAACAAGGTCGAGGTCCGCAAGGCCATCGAGACGCTGTTCTCGGTCAAGGTTGAGGCGGTCAACATCGTGACGATGCCGGCCAAGCGCCGTCGCGTCTTTGGTCGTCCGGGTCACATCCCGGCTTGGAAGAAGGCTGTCGTTACGCTCAAAGCGGGCGACACGATTGACGTCAACTAACTGATATCAACTGCTACCTGATATCAACCGGGCGTCAGCCGCCTACAGGAACTAAAAGATGCCAGTCAAAGTCTACAAACCAACGTCAGCAGGTCGCCGTAACGCGTCCGTGCTCGACTTCAGTCACCTGACCAAGGGCGCCCGCCCTGAGAAGTCGCTGACTGAGCGTTTGCCTAAGAAGGCCGGGCGCAACGCGCACGGTCACATCACCAGCCGCTTCCGTGGTGGTGGTGCCAAGAAGATCTACCGCAAGGTCGACTTCCGTCGCAACAAGGACGGCGTCCCGGGGACGGTCAATGCGATCGAATACGATCCCAATCGCACCGCCGACATTGCCTTGCTCTTCTACGCCGATGGCGAGAAGCGCTATATCCTCGCCCCGAAGGGTCTGAAGGTTGGCGACAAGGTCATGTCTGGGCAGCAGTGCGAGCCGGAAGTCGGTAACTGCATGCCGCTTGAGTCGATCCCGCTCAGCTTGCAGGTTCACAACGTCGAGTTGCAGCCCGGAAAGGGTGGTCAACTCGCTCGTTCCGCTGGCAACTCGTGCCGCCTGATGGCGCGCGAGGGTAGTCACGCCACGATCGTGCTCCCGTCCGGTGAGACCCGCAAGGTTCCGGTGACGTGTCGCGCCACGATTGGCGAGATCGGCAACAAGGACTGGCAAAACGTGACCATTGGCAAGGCCGGTCGCAAGCGTCACATGGGTCGTCGTCCGCATAACCGCGGCACGTCGATGAACCCGGTTGCTCACCCGATGGGTGGTGGTGAAGGTCGAACTGGTGGTGGTCGTCACCCCGTTTCGCCGACCGGAGTTTTGGCCAAGGGCGGTCGCACCCGCAAGGGCAAGGCTCGCAGTAATCAATACATCTTGCGTCGTCGCTCGCCAGGCAAGCACGTCGCTGTGGGCAGTGGTAGCTAACGCTAGAAGTAACGCTAGGACATCGATATGAGCCGCAGTACTCACAAGGGCCCGTTCGTCCATCCCAGCCTTATCAAAAAGGTTGGCGGTCAGAACTTGAAGGGCACCAAGATCCCGATTCAAACGTGGTCGCGCGCAAGCGTGATCTTGCCGGAGTTCGTTGGACACACGTTCAACGTTCACAACGGCCGCGCCTTCCTCAAGGTCTACGTGACCGAGGATATGGTCGGCCATCGTCTGGGTGAGTTCGCGCCGACGCGAACCTTCCGTGGCCACCAGAAGAAAGACCGATGAGCTTCGAAACGCGAGCAGTGCACCGCCGTGCACGAATGGGGGTCAACAAGGCCCGGCGTGTTCTGGCGCTGGTTCGTGGCCTTACGGCCAACGAGGCACTCGACCAGTTGCGTCACGACCGGCATCGCGCTGGCAAGGCGATCTACAAGGTCCTGGCTTCGGCAATCGCCAACGCACTTCAAAACCCGTCGGTTCGTCCGAACCGGCTGGTCATCTCGAAGATCTTCGCGCAAGACGGTCCGCCGCTCCCCGGCGGCAAGCGTATGCGCCCTGGTCCCCAAGGCCGTGCGATGCCGTTCAAGCGTCGTACCTGCCACATACACGTTCACGTCGCTGACCCGGAAGCAACTCCGATCGAAGGCGCCGCGGCGGTTACGGAAGTCGTTGAGACCACTGGGACTGAGGAATAACCATGGGCCAGAAAGTACATCCAACCGGCTTCCGCATCGCGGTCACCGAGCAATGGCGCTCGCGTTGGTACGCTAACAAGCGTGACTTCGCGCAGAATCTGATCGAAGACCAGCGCATCCGCAAGTTCATCAAGAAGGAATGGCAGTTCGCTGCTATCCCGAAGGTTGAGATCGAGCGGGCAGGCGAGCTAGTCACCGTGTTCGTGCATACCGCACGTCCCGGCGTTCTGATCGGCAAGAAGGGCACCAAGGTGGACGAGTTCCGTCAGGCGCTCGAGAAGCTGACCAGCAAGCCGGTGCGGATGAAGATCATCGAAGTCCACCGTCCGGAAGTCGAAGCCGTGCTTGTTGCTGAGGCTGTCGCCGAGCAACTGGGCAAGCGCATTAACTACCGTCGTGCCCTCAAGAAGGTCGCTGACGCAACGATGGCAGCCGGTGCCAAGGGCGTGAAGATTCGCGTCGCTGGTCGCCTGCAAGGTGCTGAGATGTCGCGCGTCGGCAACGTCCGCAAGGGCCGTGTCCCGTGTAGCACGCTTCGCGCCCAGATCGACTACGGCTTCGCCCTGGCGAAGACAAAGTCGGGTGTGCTCGGCTGCAAGGTCTGGATCTTCAAGGGTGAGTATGGCCCCGGGGAAACGACCCAAGGTCTGCTTCCCGTGCGCCCGAACACTGTCGAGCGCCCAACGGTCTAGTCGATCAGCGTCTAGACAATTAGCAAACACATAAAGCCAAAGCATACGGAGCCCTACCATGTTGATGCCCAAGAGGACCAAATGGCGCAAGCAGATGCGCGGCCGCATCCGCGGAGAAGCTTGTCGCGGCAACGAAGTCGCGTTCGGCGAGTTCGGGTTGCAGTCGCTCGAGCCAGGATGGGTATCGGCGCGCGTGATCGAAGCGGGCCGTGTTGCCTGTGGTCGTAATGCGCCGGAAGGCAAAGTCTTTATCCGCATCTTTCCGCACAAGTCGGTTTCCAAGAAGCCGGCGGAGACCCGTCAGGGTTCAGGTAAGGGCGATGTCGACTACTGGGCGGCTGTCGTCAAGCCGGGCACAATCCTATTCGAGCTCGACGGTGTAACGGAGGATGTCGCGAAGCGCGCCTTCAACCGCGTCGCTCACAAATTGCCGGTGAAGGTCCGTTTGGTCCGTCGCCGTCCGAGCTAACACAGCTGGCTTAGCAAATACCTTCCTTAACGGGATACACGATGAACAAGGCCATTGAAGAGATTCGCGGGCAGGACTCAGCCGACCTAAAGGTCAAGCTGTCCGAGTTGCGCAAAGAACAGTTCGAGCTGCGTTTTCGCGGTGCGGGCGAAGGCTCCAGCGCGGGGCGCGTCCGCAACGTGCGTCGCACGATCGCACGCATCATGACCATCCTCGGTGATCGCGACCGTCAAGCCGCCGCTGCAGCAACTGCTGGAGACAAGAACTAATGAGTACTGAACAGCAAAGCACCCCAAGCACCGACGCGCCGGCTCGCCGCCAACGCAAGGTGATGCGCGGCATGGTCATGTCCTGCAAGATGGAGTTGACGATCGTTGTGCAGGTCAACCGTAAGGTCCGCCACCCGCTCTACGAGAAGTTCGTGTCGAAGCGCTCCAAGCTCTACGCACACGACGAGAAGACTGAGGCCAGCGTTGGTGACATCGTTGAAATCACGCAGACCCGACCAATGAGCAAGCTCAAGCGCTGGCGTCTGCTTCGCATCGTGCAGAAGGCATCCGTCTAGATCGCTTCTAGACGCCTTTCAACTCTGCAGCAGCCGCACACTGCAACCGCACACTGCAACCGCACACTGATCCCGACCAACAGGTTAGGAGACTCAAATGATCCAAGAAATGTCCATGCTCGACGTGGCCGACAACACCGGCGCCAAGCGCGCCATGTGTTTGAAGGTCCTCGGAGGCAGCAAGCGACGCTTCGCGTCCGTCGGTGACGTGATTGTCGCCGTCATCAAGAAGGCGCTGCCTGCCGGTGAAGTCAAAGAGCACGAAGTGGTCAAGGGCGTGATCGTTCGTACGGCCTACGGCGTCCGTCGCAAGGATGGGTCCTACATCAAGTTTGATCGCAACGCGCTCGTTGTGATCGACAAGGACAACAACCCACGAGGCACTCGCATCTTCGGTGCAGTCGCCCGTGAGCTCCGCGACCGCAACTTCATGAAGATTGTCTCGCTCGCCGAGGAGGTCGTCTGATGCTCGCCAACAAGCCAAAGCCGCAACGCGCGTCGTTGCACGTCAAGAAGGGCGACAAGATTGTCGTCACCACTGGTCAATACAAGTCCGACGAGGCACGTGAAGTGCTCAGTGTCGACGCCATCAACCGCCGCGTGGTAGTTGCAGCAGTCAACCTTCGTTGGAAGCACCAGAAGCCTTCACAACAGAACCCCAAGGGCGGTCGAGTGCAGTTCGAGCACCCGATCGATGTCAGCAATGTGTTGTTGTTCAGTGAGAAGCTGGGCAAGGGCACTCGCACCAAGACAGAAGTCGTCGACGGCAAGAAAGTGCGTGTCGGCGTTCGCTGTGGAACCAAGTTCGACTAACCGAGCTGAAGCCAAAGCCATTCCATGACTACCACGACAGAAACACCCGAAGGCGAAGCGCGCACCCTGCCGCGTCGTCAGCAGCAATACCGCGAAAAGGTCATTGCTGCGCTGACTTCGGAATTCAAATACCCCAACCCAATGATGGTCCCTCGCCTAGAGAAGATCGTCATCAACATGGGTGTTGGCCAAGCGGTTGAGAACAAGAACCGCATGGATGCCGCGGTCAAGGACTTGACCGCCATCTGCGGCCAAAAGCCTCTGATCCGTAAGGCTCGAGTTGCTGTGTCAGGCTTCCGCCTGCGCATCGGCTACGCCGTTGGGGTTGCTGTCACCTTGCGCGGCAAGCGCATGTGGGAGTTCCTTGATCGCTTGATCAGCCTGGCGATCCCTCGCATCCGCGACTTCCGAGGCCTGCCGAAGAAGTTCGACGGCCACGGCAATTACACCATGGGCCTTTCCGAGCAGAGTGTCTTCCCGGAGATTCAGCTCGACAAGGTCGAGTTCGTGCAAGGCATGGACATCACGTTTGTCACCGATGCCCCGACCGACAAGGAAGGCTTCGCGTTGCTCACGCAACTCGGAATGCCCTTCCAGAAAGAGGCGGACAAGAAATAGTGGCATTCCCTATGAACCAACCGAACGCATACTGATATGGCCAAGAAGTGCTTAAAGGTAAAGCAGCAGCGCAAACCGAAGTTTTCAACTCGGGGGTACAACCGCTGTCAGCTGTGCGGACGCCCCAGGGCTTACTACCGCAAGTTCGGCATCTGCCGTTGCTGTTTCCGTACACTCGCACTGCAGGGAGAGATCCCTGGTGTGCGAAAGGCCTCGTGGTAGGAGATTCTTAGCCATGATGACCGATCCGATCGCTGACATGCTGACGCGTATGCGCAACGCTCTTATGAGCGGTGCAAACAACTGCGTTGTGCCAGGTAGTCGTCTGAAGGTAGCCATTCTGGATACCATGAAGCGCGAAGGCTTCATTGACCGCTACGAAGTCGCTGTAACGGGGCCTCGCTCCGCAGTGAATATAGAGTTTCGCCTCGGGCCTGATGGCGAGCGAGTGATTACGTCACTTGCCCGTTTCAGCAAGCCTGGTTGCCGACGCTATCGTTCTTGCCTGGAGTTGCCGAAGGTCCGTGGAGGCCTTGGTATCGCCGTGGTTTCCACCAACCAAGGTGTGCTTTCCGACCGTGAGTGTCGGGCACGCAAGGTCGGTGGCGAAGTGCTCTGCACGATTGACTAACGGAGATATCCAATGTCCAAGATTGGCAAACTACCCATCGAAGTACCGAGCTCAGTGACGGTTAACGTCGCTGCCGACTCGGTCTCCGTTAAGGGACCGAAGGGTGAGCGCACGCTTCCCGTTCGTTCCGAAATCAAACTGAATCTCGACGGCACGACCTTGACGGTCGACACGAACGAGGACTCGCGATTCGCGCATGCTATGCGCGGCACGATGCGGTCCTTGCTCAGCAACGCCATCACCGGCGTCACCGACGGCTACGTAAAGAAGCTTGAAGTGAACGGCGTTGGCTTTGAAGTCGACATCAAGGGCAAGACCCTGATCCTCAAGCTCGGCTTTAACATGCCGAAGAAGTTTGACGTCCCGGACACGGTGACCGTTGAGTGCCCAACACTCACGAACATCACCATCTCAGGGGTCGACAACCAGCAAGTGGGCCAGGTCGCCGCTGAGATTCGCAAGTTGCGCAAGCCGGAGCCTTACAAGGGCAAGGGCATTAAATACGAAGACGAAGTCATCAAGCGCAAGGCTGGTAAGGCCTTCGGCTCTGGTGGCTAGTAACCCGGAATAGCAAAATGACTTCGACTAAGAAAACTCACAAAGCTCGCCGGGGCAAAGCAACGTCGCTGCGCAAGCGTCTGCGCAACGTGTCAGACCGTCCGCGTCTGTCCGTTTGCCGTAGCCTGACGAACATTTCGGTTCAGCTCATCGATGACCTTCAAGGTCGTACGCTGGCTTCGGCCTCGTCGCTTGAGAAGGACGTCAAGGGCTCGATCGAAGGAATGAACAAGACCGACGTCGCCAAGAAGATTGGCACCTTGGTTGGCGAGCGTGCCATGAAGGCTGGCGTTACTCAGGCTGCGTTTGATCGCGGCGCCTACAAATACCACGGTCGCATCAAGGCTCTTGCCGAAGGCGCCCGCGAAGCCGGACTGGAGTTCTAAGAAGGCACGACATGTCTAAGGGCACATTTAAACTTATCCCGATCAACGAGGCCTTGGCCGCTGACGTCGAAGACGACGTCGTGGCGATCAACCGCTCCGCAGCGGTGGTCAAGGGTGGTCGTCGATTCTCGTTCAGTGCGTTGACGGTTGTTGGCAACCGCGACGGTTTGGTCGGCATTGGCTACGGCAAGGGCCGTGAAGTTCCGATGGCGATCGAGAAGGCCGTCAAGGATGCACGCAAGCAGATCATGCGCGTCGTTCGTGAAGGCACGACGATCCCGCACGCAGTCGATGGCAAGTATTGCTCGTCGACGGTGCGCTTGATCCCGGCCGCGCCGGGAACGGGCATCATCGCCGGCAAGGCGGTGCGCAAGGTTCTCGAGCGCGCCGGCATTACCGACATCCTGACCAAAGTCTATGGCTCAACGAATGCGCTCAACGTGGTGAAGGCCACGATGGTCGCGCTCGACATGCTGCGCAGCCGCGAAGACACGGTCAAGCTGCGAGGAGTTGAACTCGAATGAATCTCGCCGAAGCAAAAACTCTAGGTCTGGCTCGTCCGACGCGTAAGCGCGTTGGCCGCGGCCCCGGTTCTGGCACTGGCAAGACCGCTGGCCGGGGTCACAATGGTGCGCGCTCGCGCTCCGGTTGGTCAAGCCGTATCGGTTGGGAAGGTGGCCAGATGCCGCTTTACCGTCGTTTGCCGAAGCGCGGCTTCAACAACAAGAACTTCGAGAAGGTCTACACGGTTGTGAACGTGAGCGATCTCGAGGTCTTCGATGTTGGTGCAACGGTGGACCTGGCGGCGGTTCTCGCCAAGGGTCTGACGTCGCAAGCCAAGCACTCGAAGCTGTTCAAGGTCCTCGGCGATGGCGCCATCACCAAGGCCATCACGGTCAAGGTCGATGGTCTCACCGCTACGGCGCGCGAGAAGATCGAGGCTGCCGGTGGCACCGTCGAACTGATCGCGAAGCGCGTCATGCGTCCGAAGTTCATCGCAAAGGATGGCAGCAAGCGCACACCTGGTAAGGCCCGTATCCGTCGCGGTAATGGCAAGGCCAAGTTTGCAGCCGCCGAGACAACCGAGGGCTCTCCAGCCTAGGCGAACGTCTGAGTTCGTCTTATTGCTCGCTTGGGCCCTTCGTGGCTCGCCATTTGGCCGAAGTGATTCTGCCTTCTTGTCCTCAACTGCTCGAGACCGCCTAAACCCAGCATGAACGTGTCGATCACCAACCTGTTCAAGGTGCCCGAGATCCGGAGTAAAATCCTGATCACGTTGGGGCTGCTGTTGATCTACCGCATCGGCTTCTTCATCCCGCTTCCAGGCGTCAATGCCCAAGCGATGTTGGCTGGCATGGGGGAGAGTCAGGAAGGCTTCGGCCGCCTGTTCGGCATGATGAATGTGCTGACCGGTGGCTCGCTTCAAAGCGCTACGCTGTTCTCGCTCGGCGTCATGCCGTACATCTCGGCGAGCATCATCTTCAGTCTGTTGTCGAAGGCGGTGCCAGCGCTTGAGAAGATCGCCAAGGAAGGCGCTAGCGGCCAACGCAAGATCAACCAATACACACGTCTGGCGACGGTCGCGATCTGCTTGGTGCAGTCGTGGTTCGTCATCGGCGGCTCGCTCAGCGGCACCGATAACCCGCTCTTGCACAAGGGCATCGACCAGTGGTTCGGTGTCTACACGATTGTCGTCATGGTCTCGCTGACCGCGGGCACGATGTTCATCATGTGGCTTGGTGAGCAGATCACCGAGAACGGCATCGGCAACGGTATCTCGCTGATCATCATGGCGGGCATCATCTCCAACCTGGGCCCTGCCTTGGGGACCATGTTCCAAGGCGCTGGTGTTGACACCGGCATCTGGCAAAGCCTGTTGATGTTCATCGGCGCCTGGGGTGTCACAGTGATCGCTGTCGTCTTCATGACGAAGGCGCAGCGCCGCATCCCGATCCAGCAAGCGAAGCAAGCCCGCGGCCGCGAAGTCTACGGTGGTCAGAAGACCTACCTGCCCTTCAAGGTCAACCAGGCTGGCGTCATGCCAATCATCTTCGGCTCGGCCCTGCTGATGATCCCGGCGATGCTCGGCACCGCCTTTGGCGTGACGTTCCTCGAGCAGTCGTTCGGGGCCCAGAACGGCTTCTGGTTCGTGACGACGTTCGCCGCACTGATCTACTTCTTCGCCTTCTTCTGGACGTCGATGATGTTCCAGCCGAACGAGATCGCGAAGAACCTGCAAGAGGGTGGCTCGTTCATCCCCGGTATCCGACCCGGCAAGCCGACCGCGCTGTTCCTCGAGCAGACGATGGTTCGCATCACGCTGGCTGGTTCGACGTTCCTGGCCGTCATTGCGGTCATGCCGTCGTTGATCGGCAGCACGGGTAGCTCGACCAGCATGGTGCTGATCTACTTCATGTCCGGCACGTCGATCCTTATCGTCGTCGGCGTGGCCCTCGACATGGTCGAGAAGATCCAAGGCCTGCTGGTCATGCGGAACTACGAAGGCGCCATGACGGAAGGTGGCGGCAGCGCTGGTTCCGGCCAGGCCGCCAACGCCACCAGTGGTTGGGGTCGTCGTTCGAACACGCCACCGCAGTAGCTCAGTAGCTCAGTATCTCATAAGCCTCCCCGTTAAATCAACTTACCTCGTCCCCGCCCTACCGACCGATCTCATGGCCTCCTCCTCGCAAGCTCGATGTGTATTCCTTGGCGCCCCTGGCGCTGGCAAGGGTACTCAGGCTAAGCGTGTGGCCGAAGGATCTGATCTGACCCACCTTTCGACCGGCGATCTGCTGCGCGAAGAAGTGAAGTCGGGCAGCGAGCTGGGTGTCGAGGCCAAGGGATTCATGGATGCCGGCAAACTGGTCCCAGATCAGTTGATCATTAACATGGTCAAAGCCCGCATTGGTGGCGGTGAATCTGGCCTACTGGCATCCAGCGGCTGGATCCTGGATGGCTTCCCCCGTACACTCCCGCAGGCCGAAGCACTAGACACCAACCTGTCTGGTGACAACGCCCTGACTCACGTGATCTCGTTCGCCGTCCCCGAAGAAGTCCTCATGGGACGTCTGACCGGTCGTCGGACTTGCTCGAAATGTGGTGCCATTTGGCACGTCGAGCACAAGCCAACTTCCAAGGAAGGGGTTTGTGATCAGTGTGGTGGTGAATTGACCCAGCGCTCGGACGATTGCGAAGCAGCAATCGGCAAGCGTCTGGAAGTGTATCGGTCGCAAACGACGCCTCTGTTGGCGTACTACGGCGACCGTGGTGTTTTGAAGGAGGTCGATGCGAATCGATCTCCCGATGTCGTTTTTCAGGAGTTGCTGACGCATATGCAATGACAGGCCAAGGACAGCCTTCGAACAGTGATGCTGCGGGTAGCGATACCCAACGCGAACGAGCAAGGCCTGAAGCAACGCTTCAAGGTGCAAAGGTGCTCGAGTCACTGAACAACGGGTTGTTCCGGCTGCAGATGAATGATGGCCGACCGGTCGTGGCTCACGTAGCCAAGGACCTCCGGATGGCGCTTTCGCGCCTCTTACCCGGAGACCCAGTCCTTGTTGACGTATCGCCCTTCGATCCCGGGAAAGCTCGCATCTGCAAGTTGCTCGCACAGTGATTCCAGCACGAAACCAAACCCTCCCTAGCAAACGAGAACTGTTGTGAAGGTCAGAGCCAGCGTCCGTCGTATGTGCGACAAGTGCAAGGTCGTCAAGCGCCGCGGGATCGTGCGCGTAATTTGCGAGAACCCGCGCCACAAGCAGCGCCAGGGTAAATAGGAACTATTATGCCCAGACTGCTCGGCGTCGATATCCCGAACGAAAAGCGCATCGAAACTGCGCTTCAGTACCTCTATGGCGTAGGCCAACACACGGCCCGCAAGGCCCTAGCCGAACTGTCCATCAAGGGATCAGTTCGTGCGAAGGACCTCAAAGACGATGAGGTCGCGACTATCGCGGCTTACTTGGAGCAACACTTCGTCGTCGAAGGTGCTCTGCGTCGTTTCAACATGCAGAACATTGCGCGACTGAAGGAGATCTACTGCTACCGCGGCCTCCGTCATCGTCGTGGCTTGCCCGTTCATGGGCAACGCACCCGCTGTAATGCACGCACCCGTAAGGGCCCGCGCAAGACGGTCGCCAACAAGAAGATCCTGAGGAAGTAGAATGGCACCAGTAGATAAGAAGAAGACCAAGATGCGCAAGAACGTCGGCAAAGCCGTCGCGCATGTTAAGGCGTCATTCAACAACACGATGATCACCGTCGTCGACGTAGCTGGGCAAGTCATTGCTTGGGACTCGGCTGGCACGATTGGCTACAAGGGCTCGCGCAAGAGCACGCCGTTCGCGGCGCAGCGCGCTGCCGAAAAGGTCGCCGACAAGTGCAAGAAGATGGGCGTGCACGAGATGGAAGTCTTGGTGCGTGGCCCGGGTTCGGGTCGTGAGTCCGCCATCCGCGCGCTCGCGAACTCTGGCATTGACGTCAAGTCCATCGAGGACTGCACGCCACTGCCTCACAATGGTTGCCGGCCGCGTAAGCGTCGCCGCGTCTAATCAGCCTCGACTCAACTGCGAACACTTCCGAGCAAGAACAGTTCCCGCACGAACAGTTCAGACAAGAACAACTGTAATGGCACGTAACGACACCAATGTCTGCAAGCTTTGCCGCCGCGAAGGCGTCAAGCTCTTCCTGAAGGGGCAGCGATGCTTCTCTGAGAAGTGCGCGGTTAACCGCCGCAACTATCCGCCGGGCCAGCACGTCCGTCCCAAGAAGGGCACGGACTACGGCACCCAGCTGCGTGAGAAGCAGAAGTGCAAGCGCATCTATGGTGTGCTTGAGCGTCAGTTCCAACACTACTTCGACATCGCGAAGCGTCAGAAGGGCAACACCGGTGAGAACCTGTTGATCCTGATGGAGCGCCGGCTCGATAACGTTCTCCTGAGCCTCGGCTTGGCCTTCTCGCGCTTCGATGCGCGTCAGATGGTCGCCCACGGTCACATCAAGGTGAACGGTCGTCGTCTGGACATCCCTAGCTACCTGGTCCGCGCCGGCGACGAGATCGCTGTCACGGGTAAGGAGAAGATCACCAAGAAGGCGGGCGACGCCATCGAGATGAATAAGGGCCGGCCACTGCCGACCTGGCTCGAAGCAACGCCAGCCGACCATAAGGGACGCGTCATCCAGCTGCCTAAGCGCGAAGATGTCAGCGTCGAACTCAACGAGCAGCTCATCGTCGAGCTCTGCTCCAAGTAGCCGTAGAGCTCTGCTCTAAGTAATCTCACACTTCCACGTAGTCCTAGCAATCCCCGCTCATTACGAGCTGCCTGCTACCAGGAAAGATAGATATGCGTATTCGTTGGCGTAACTTCGAGTTGCCGTCGCAAGTCCGGTTGGAGCGCGAAAGCGCCACGCCGCAGTACGGCCGCTTCGTGGTCGAGCCCTTTGAGAAGGGTTTCGGCACGACGATTGGCAATGGCCTGCGTCGCGTTTTGTTGTCGTCGCTTGAGGGCACCGCAGTTACGTGGGTTCGCATCGATGGCGTCGTTCACGAGTTCTCGACGATCCAGGGCGTGCTCGAAGACGTCACTCAGATCGTTCTGAACATCAAGAAGCTGCGCGTCAAGTTGCACACCGATGCACCGACCACGCTGCGCCTTGACGTTAACGAGAAGGGCGAAGTGCTCGCCGAGTCGATCGAAGGTGACAGCAACGTTGAGATCGCCAACCCCGAGCTCAAGATCTGCACGCTCACCGAAGATGTTCGCTTCTTCTGTGAGATGCAGGTTCGCAAGGGCCGTGGCTACGTCACTGCGGAAGAGAACGTTCAAGACGACCAGGAGATCGGCACGATCCCGGTCGACTCGATCTTCAGCCCGGTGCACCGCGTTCGCTACGCGATCGAAAACACGCGTGTTGGTAAATCGACCGACTACGACCGCCTCGTTCTTGAGATCTGGACCGACGCCACCGTGTCGCCGGAGCTGGGTCTTGTCGAAGCGAGCAAGATCTACCGCAAACACCTGAACCCGTTCGTCCAGTACTTCGAAATGAAGGAAGACCTCGCCGTTGAAGGTGGGGTTCTGGCTCCGGAAGGGGACGAGGGCGCACGCCGTCGCGAGATGATCGACCTGCTTAACAAGAGCATCGACATGCTCGAGCTGTCGGTTCGCTCGAAGAACTGTCTGGACAGTGAGAACGTCGCCCTTATGCGCGATCTCGTTGTGATGACCGAGCCTGAGCTACTCAAGGTTCGGAACTTCGGCAAGACCTCCCTCAAAGAGGTCAAGAGCAAGCTGGCAGCGCTGGGCCTTTCGCTCGGTATGGCTGTCGACGAATACAAGTAAGCTGGCAAGTAAGCCCATAATCGCTGTCGCATGGCGCTGTCGCATAGGCAGCGGGTGTTAGGCAGCTAAGGAATATAGTTATGAGACACAAGGTCGCAGGCAAACACCTCAACCGCAGCAGTTCGCACCGCAAGGCGCTACGCATGAACTTCGCGGTTGCTGTCATCACGCACGAGCGCGTCACCACCACCCTGGCCAAGGCCAAGGCGATGCGTGGCTTCGTCGAAAAGCTGATCACCCTCGCCAAGAAGGATGACCCAGCGACGCGTTTGCACCGCATCCGTCAGGCTGCTTCGGTCCTGCAAGACAAGACCGCCGTGAAGAAGCTGTTCGACGAGATCGGCCCGCGCTTCGCGAATCGCCCCGGCGGTTACATCCGCGTACTGCGGCTTGCCGATCACCGCATCGGTGATGGCAGCACCAAGGCGCTCTTCGAGCTCGTTGATAACGATGTGCTTGAGCGTCAGATCAAGGCCGCGGAAGACGCCGAAGCCGAGGTCGACGAGTCGGAAACCGAAGACGCCGTCGTTTAAGACGGTTGTTCGGTCCGCGGCGCTTGTCGTCGCTCGCGTGCGATCCGCACCTCGCCCTAGCGCATCAGGGCACACAGCATCACCTATCCGGGAGATGCTTGTACGGAAACTGGGCGCGCCACAGCTCTAGCGTAATAGAGCGTCGTGGGTGAGTTTGTGCGCATGGCGCCAATCGCGCCCAAGCCTAGCCCGCAGATTGCGACCGCACGCCTCGCAACGCAGGCTCGCCCACATGCCTGCGCACGCTTCGCCTACGTTCCGCGGACTGTTGCCTGGAGACTGCGCCTGCGTCGCCCACGTGCCGCGCTCGCCCCGCCAGCGCTCTTAATCTGCGTGGTCGCACCAGTCGACGACGCGTCGCCAACGCGATGCTACATGCGCGTGAACGACATGTTGTCTGGGCCGACCAACACCGCGAACGAGTCGATCAGCTCGTCGCTGACGGTCACCCCACCGTCTGCACGAATCCGGAAGCAGTTGCCTTCGTCTTCGACATCGAGGTTGAGCTGGTGGTTGCCGCTGTGCTCGTGGGCGACGGCCATGACTCGCGCCAAGAACACATCCGTCGACATGCTGGCGTCGAGGTGTAGCACGATGCCGGACACCTCGCGGCGAACCACGACGCTGGCTGGGTCGAGCGCATCGAGCAGCAGTGCCGGTTCTTCACTGCCCTTGTCCTGACGGCCGGTCAGGAACACGATCTCGTCTTCGACGATGTGGTCCTTCAGCGTTTCGAAGCCACGCGCGAAGCACGTGACCGGCACCATGCCGTCCAAATCCTCGAGCATGAACTTGGCCATCTTCTTGCCCGCGTTCTTGCCCTGCTTGATCTGCAAGATGCGAACACCGCTAATCATGCCGGCGATGCGGATGTTCTCGCTGGGCTGCAGTTGCGCGACCGAAGCGGTGGTGTTGCCAGCGATGCGACGTAAGAACGCACCGCGCTTTTCGAACGGGTGGCCGGACAAGTAGAAGCCGAGTGACTCTTTCTCTCGCGTCAGGCGGTCGTGCTCCGGCCACTCGGGAATGCCGTTCTCTTCATCGGGGTTCGTCTCGACTGGTGGGGGAGCAAACAGCATTGCTTGGCCACGGCGGCGGTCTTCACGAGCGGTCGCCGCTGCTCGAACTGCCTTTTCGATCTGCGCGGCGTTGCCGGCACGCGTGCGCCCCATGTCGTCGAAGCCGCCTGACTGAACCAGCGACACCAGCGCCGTCTTGTTCAGCACCGTGGTGTCGAGACGCTCACAGAAGTCGTCGAGGTTGTTGTAGGGGCCGTTCTCGACACGGTTCTCGGCAATCGCATCCGCGACGCGCGTGCCGACGCCCTTGATCGCCCCGAGGCCATAACGAATCGCGCCGTCCTCGACGCCGAAGTAGCGCATCGAGTGGTTGACCGAAGGCGGCAGGATCTTCATGTCCGCGCGCCGGATGTCATCGACGAACTCTTTGATCTTCTCGCTGTTGCCGGACTCCGTCGTGAGGTTCGCAGCGATGAACTCCGTTGGGTAGTGCGCCTTCAGCCACGCAGTCTGGTAGGTGACCAACGCATACGCCGTCGAGTGCGACTTGTTAAAGCCGTAACCAGCGAAGTACTCCATCGTCTCGAACAGTTCCTTGGCGAACTTCCCGTTGTAGTTCTGGGCTTCGGCGCCGTTGATGAACATGTCTTTGAACTTGAGCATGACCTCGGGCTTCTTCTTGCCCATGGCCTTGCGCAGGTTGTCCGCCTCGGACATCGAGAAGCCCCCGATCAAGCCGGAGATCTGCATGACCTGCTCCTGGTAGACAATGACGCCGTAGGTCGGCTCCAAGATCTTCCTGGTGTCTTCATGCGGCAGCACCGTCTTCTCTTCGCCGTGCTTGCGGCGCACATACATGTCGACCATGCCGGAGCCCAATGGACCCGGTCGATACAGGGCGAGCACAGCGATGACGTCTTCGAAGTTGTCAGGCTTCAGCCGCGTCAGCAACTCGCGCATGCCGCTCGACTCGAGCTGGAAGACACCTTGCGTCTCGCCGCGCGTCATCAACTGGTAGGTCGGTTCGTCGTCGAGCGGCAAGTTGTCTAGGTCGATGTCGACGCCGTGCACTTCCTTCACTAGACGCGCACCTTCCTGCAGGATGGTCAGCGTCTTCAGGCCCAGGAAGTCCATCTTGAGCAGGCCGACTTCCTCGAGTTCGGTCATCTGCCACTGCGTGACGATGTCGTCGCCGCTCTTCGCAAGCGGCACGTACTCTCGCAGCGGCTTGTCGGAGATGACGACGCCGGCTGCGTGGATCGACGAGTGACGCGCAGACCCTTCGAGCTTGACGGCTAGTTCGAACAAGCGTTTGTACTGCGGCGAACTGTCGCGGATCTCCTGTAGCTCGGTATCGGTCTCGAGTGCCGCGACGAGGGAGGCACCGGGCCCGGACGGCACCTTCTTGCACAGCTTGTCGATGTCGGCGACCGGGAAGTCGAGCACTCGGCCGACATCGCGCAGCACACCGCGACTGGCCATCGTTCCGAACGTTATGATCTGGCAGACGCAGTCATTGCCGTACTTCTGCCGCACATACTCGATGACTTCTTCGCGCCGGTTGCCGCAGAAGTCGATGTCGATATCCGGCATCGACGCGCGGGCCGGATTCAGGAAGCGTTCGAACAGCAGCTCATACTTCAGCGGACAAACGTCCGTGATGCGCAGGCAGTAGGAGACGATCGAGCCCGCGGCCGAACCACGACCTGGTCCAACCGGGATGCCCATCTCCCTCGCTTTGGCGATGAAGTCCCACGTGATCAGGAAGTAGCTGACGAAGCCTAGCTTCTTGATGATGTCGACTTCGTAGTCGAGCCGGTCCTGGATTTCCTTGGTGATCTCGCCGTAGCGATCGATGGCCCCGTCGTGGCAGAGCTTGGCGAAGAAATCGTCCGGCGACGAACCATCGTCCGCTTGATACACCGGAACGTGGTAGACACCGAACTCAATGTCGATGTTGCATCGTTCGGCGATCTTGACTGTGTTCTCTAGCGCTTCGGGCCAGTCCTTAAACGCCCTCGCCATCTCGGCCCGCGACTTCAGGTAGAGCTCCTTCGAGCCCATGCGGAAGCGCGATTGGTCGGCAACACTCTTGCCGCTGCGGATGCAGAACATGATGTCCTGCGCCAGCCAGTCTTCTTGCTTGAGGTAGTAGACGTCGTTGGTCGCGACGCACGGAATGTCGAGCTCGGCGCCGAGCTTGCGCATGCCGAGTGTCACCTTGCGCTGCGCTTCGTTGCCGGTGTGCGCGACCTCGAGGAAGAAGTTCTCCGGCCCGAACAGGTCGCGCATGCGCAGCGCGGCAGACTTGGCACCTTCCCAGTCATTCTGCTGGATCGACATCGCGATCTGCGAGGTCAACGTGCCCGACAGGCAGATGATGCCTTCCTTGTGCTCCTGGATCAGTTCGTAGTCGACCCGTGGTCGGTAGCTGAAGCCTTCGAGGTAGGCCTTGCCCGACATCTTTTTCAGGTTCTCGAGGCCGACGTTGTTGGCAGCCAGGAGCGTCAGGTCGAACGTTGGGTTGTCGGCACCGGCAGTCTCCTTGTTGGTGCGACCTGCGTAGTAGGTCGTCTGGCCGATGATCGGCTTGATGCCCGCCTTCTTGCACCGCTTAAACAGGTCAACGGCGCCAAACATGTTGCCGTTGTCGGTCAACGCCAGCGCCGTTTGCCCGTCAGCCTTCGCCGCTTCTACGAGTGGTCCAACCTTCTCAGGTGCCGACAGCAAGCTGTAGTGCGAACGCACATGCAGGTGGACGAATGGGGGCGCTTCGGACATCGAGTGGGCACGTTACGAGTCGGGCCTGCAAGCTGCCACAGGTTGCCAGCGAAGCCGACGTTTCCCCTGCGCGTGTGCGCTGTGTCGAAAGATGTTTCCACATACCGCGATCCGCTGCACGTGCGTGTTGGGGCGTCGGTTGCGTGTTGTGTCGAACCACGTGCGGCGGTTCTCCACAAACGCACCACATGAACTTCGCGGTCAGAATTGCGACGTTGCGACGCGCGGTGACCTGGAGAAGGCCAGCGAGTCGACCAAGTCGAAGTCATCGGTTCTGTTCGCACCAGTCTCCGGTCGGACGTGGGCCACCAGACATACAGAAATCGCGATCGCGTCAGCGCGCAGCGCGTCAACGCGTCATGACGGCTTCGCGTTGTGCAACGCTTGGCCCAGGTAGCCTGCAATCTCGGGATCATCGTGTGACTTGACGACGTCTTGGATCTGCTCGGCGAGTTGCTGGCGGATCGCGAGATCAGGTTCGTCGACGCCGGCGTAGTACAATGCCTTCGCTAGTTGCAGCGCAATTTCGTTGCTGTCGTGACTCGCTCGGATGGTTCGCATCTGAGCCACCAGTTGTTGACGAACTAGAGGAAGAGGTTCGTCGATCACTGCGTTCACCAATGCCTTGACGTGTTCGTAGGCGATTGCTGGCGAGTCTTGCTGGGTGCGAAGGCAGTGGAGTTCGTTGATGAGTTGTTGGCGCGTGGCCGCGTCGCTCTCGATGGTTGTGGCGTTGAAGAGAATCCTCGCTTGCTGAAAGGCGATCGCGGCGGAGTCGAAGCGGCTTCGAATGCTGGCGATCTGGTCGACAAGCTGTTGGCTGACGTGGACGTCCTTCACTAGGCAGCTTGCTCCGTATAGGGCTAACGCGTGCTCAAAGGCGATGTCATCGCGATCATGGACCTTTCGAATGTCTCCGATTTGGTCGGCTAGCTTTCGGCGCTGGCCTAGATCTCGTTCGTCTGCCGCAGCGTTGCGTAGTGCGCTTGCATGGCAAAATGCGTTCGCGTCGGAATCGTGACGCCGCCGGATGGTATGAATTCGCTCGGCTATTCGTCGGCAGCTTCCGGGCACGTTCTCAACGAACGTTGCGTTGTGTAGGGCGATGACGTGTTGCCGCGCGATGTCGGCCGAATCGAATTGCTCGTCGATCGTTCTGACCTCTTCGGTGATTCGTTGCAGGGTGGCTGCGTCCGGTTGTCTAACGGTTGCCCTGCTCAGCGCAATGGCGTGCATGAGCGCGGCGGACTCGGAGTCGTGCGTAGTGCGAATCTCGGCAATCTTGAATGCAACGCGTTGGCAGTGTTCTGATGGGCATTCTGCTTGGGCGACTGTGGTTAGCGTTTTCGCATGTAGCAGGGCAATGGCCGGAGAATCGTGCTGCGAACGCAGGAAGTGAATCTCGTCGGCTTGGCGTTGGCACGCCTCCCAGCTCGGGTCGGTCGTTGCCAAGTTGAACAATGCCCTAGCGTGCGCGAGCGCGATGTCGGCCGAGTCATGTTGAGTGCGGATCGTTCGGATTCGGTGCACCACTAGCGCACACGCGGTGAGGTCTGGGTCGACGGACGTTACGTTGCTCAACGCCTTGACGTGTCTGAGGGCTATCTCGGCGGAATCGTATGTGGTTCGAATCGCGCCGATTTCCTCGGCGATTTGGTGGCGCGCGGCGGGGGTCGTTTCGGAAACGCTGACGTTGAACAGTGTTGTTGCGTGCTCGAGTGCGATGTCCGACGAGTCGTGCACGTCGCGAATCGTTTGAATCTCATCGGCGAGTTCCCGGCACACCGACGCGCTAGTTTCGATTGCCGCCGTGTTGAACAACGCGATGGCGTGTTCGAGCGCGCTGTCAGACGAATCGTGCAACGTGCGAATCGCATCAATCTGTACCGTGAGTTGTCTACATGTTGCGGCACTTGGTTCGATCGCGGTGGCGTTCCGCAAAGCGCGAATGTGCTGTCGGGCGATGGCGCTGGTGTCTCGCTCGATGCGGATCGAGTTGATCTCGTTGGTCGCTTGCCGGCAAATCTCGGCACTGGCGTCGCTGCCGCTGAGGTTGACCAAGGCATGGACATGAGTGAGGGCCAACTCATCCGAGTCGTGATGAACACGAATGGCTTCGATATCGCGGACCAACGCTAGGCAAGCCGTTGCGCGGTCTTCGTCCGCCGTGGCGTTGCGTAGTGCCGCCGCGTGCTGCAGCGCGATGTCAGAAGTGTCGTAAGTCGCCTGGATCGACCGGAGTTCCTTAATGACTGGTCGGGTGACGGTGCGGGCAGCCGAGAGCACGGTGATGTTGACTAGGGCTTTGGCGTGCTCGTGCGCAATGGCTGGCGAGTCGAACTGCGTTCGGACCTCGCGAATCTGGTCCGCTAGGTGACGACAGATGGGGGCAGACGATTCGTCGTCGGATGCTTGGACCAGCTCTCGTGCATGTTCGAGTGCGCTTTCTTCGGAGAAATACATCGCGTTGGTGGGCGGCTGACGGGGTTGGTCTGCAGCTCGCAGCGCCGGGTGCCTGGAATCAGCCCGGCGCAACGCGCGATGCGTCGTCCTGTGGTGCGTTCGCGATCAGACCGATGAGCTTGCCAGCCATCGCGAAGCGTTCGAGCACCTGCGTGATCTGTTCATCCGAGTGGCTGGCGATGTAGGACGTGCGGATAAGGTCAGAACCGAGCGGTACCGCAGGTTGCGTTACTGCGTTAGTGAACAACCCGCACTCAAACAGCGTGTTCCACAACTTCATCGCGCGCACCTGATCGCCAACGATCACCGGAACGATCGGGCTGGCCATCGTACCAGCGGTGCGGAAGCCCATTGCACGGAGTCCAGTGCGAACCCGATGCGCGATTTGCAGCACACGCTGGCGCATGTCCGGTCGCGTTTCAATCAGGTTGAGTGCCGCCAGTGCTGCAGCAGCTGACGACGGCGTGATCGAGGCCGAGAACATCAGCGACCGACTGTTGTGCTTGATGTGGTGGATGACCTTTGCCGGTCCAGCGATGAAGCCACCGAGGCTGGCGAAGCTCTTGGAGAACGTGCCCATCACCAAGTCCGGATGGATGCCACAATACTCAGCGGCGCCGCGACCGTTCTCACCAAGAACGCCTATGCCGTGCGCTTCGTCGACCATTAAGCGCGCGCCATAAAGGTCTGCGAGGGCGCGGATGTCTTGCAGCGGTGCGAGGTCGCCCATCATCGAGTAGAGACCATCGACAACAATCAACACGGCGCGCTTCTGATCTTGCGCGAGCTGTAGTTGCCTCTCGAGGTCCTCCATGTTGCTGTGTCGGAACTTGCGCGTGTCGGCAAAGCTCAGGCGGCAGCCGTCGATGATCGACGCGTGGTTCTCGCGATCGCAAAGGATGACATCGCCCTTGCCACAGATCGCGGAGATCGCACCGAGGTTCGCTTGGAAGCCGGTCGAGAAGCAGGTGGCGGCTTCTTGGCCCATGAACTTCGCCAGTCGCGCTTCGAGTTCTTCGTGCAGCGCGAGCGTGCCGTTGAGGAACCGCGAGCCTGAGCAGGAGGTGCCATACCGCGTGATCGCATCGACCGCCGCTTTGCGCACTGCCGGGTGGTGGGTGAGGCCGAGGTAGTTGTTGCTACCGATCATGATCAGCGATTTGCCGCCGATCTCGACTTCCGTCCCTTCACTTCCCTCTAGGGGAATGAAGTAGGGGTAGATGCCCTGAGCCTGAAGCTCCATGGCACGGCTGATACCCTCACACTTTTCGAAGATGTCCAAACTCTGACAGGATGGTAGATTGCCGCGGGCGAGCAGACAAAAGCTTTGTCCTACGCGCTGCCTCTTCAGAATGTCCGACTCTAATCCAGAGCTTCGAATGATTCCGCCTGGTCTGGTCTTCGTGACCGGTGCGACGGGGTTTCTAGGTGGCGTGCTGGTGAGGCGGTTATTGGCAAACGGCTGGGATCCAGGTCGATTGCGATGCCTGGTTCGGGATGTGGATCGTGCAGAACGTGGTGGCCTGCCGCGTGAGAGTTTGGTCGAAGGGGACCTTAGTCAAAGGAATTGCGGTCCGCAGCTACGCACTGCGGCTGACGGCGCGGCCGTCGTCATACACTTGGCGGGCTCGTTGAAATCCTATGATCGGCGAGGCTTCGACGTTGTCAATGTGCACGGCACCCAGCTTCTGGTCGATGCGGTCGTGGCAGCGGCCCCCGAAGCTCATTTTGTCCACGTGTCTTCGTTGGCGGCGGCCGGTCCGTCGGTCGATGGGCATGGTACAGCCGAATCGGCCGATCGCTGCCGACCGGTCTCGAGCTACGGTGAGAGCAAGCGGCGCGGCGAACTTTGTGTGGTCAGCAGTGGCTTGCCTTACACGATTTTGAGGCCGCCGGTCGTCTACGGGCCCGGCGATGGCGCGACGCAGCTGCTGTTCCGGCAGGCGTTGGCTCCTATCACGGCGATGCCGATCAAGTCGCGGCCGTTGTCGGTGATCCATGCCGACGATGTTGCCGAGGCAGCGTGGTTGGCTCTGACCAAGCGGCCACCCGGTGCGATCTTGCCGTTGGACGGGCCGGAACGAACGGACACGCATCAGTTGATGCGGGCGATCGCCGAAGCGTGTGGTCGCCGCGCGCGACTTGTCCCTACACCCATGGCGATCGCCGCACTCGCCGCATCGGCAGCCGACTTGGTGGCTAGGCTGCGCAACAAACCTGGCTACTTCAATCGCGACAAGGTGCGAGAGATCGCAGGCGTTGGTTGGGTCGCAGATGGGGAGGGCGCGAAGCACAGCCTCGGTTTCGAGGCTCGCGTATCGCTCGCCGAAGGCCTTGCGGCCGTTGCGCAAAGCGACGGCTTCGCGCGCTAGGAGTCTGCGTCACGGGAGGCGAATCGACCAGGTGCGTGACTTTCGCACCGGGTTGGTTCGCCGAAACGCAGTCGAATCGGTGGATTCGGCGAGGATTTGGCGGGCCGACATGGTGTGAAGGGTGCGTGCATGGCGGTTTGCTCTCCCGTGGCGCAGACTCCTAGTTGCCACTAGCACCAGCGCACTACTTCAGCAACTGCATCAGCAACGCCTTCTGCACGTGCGCGCGGTTGGCAGCCTGATCGTAAATGCGCGAGCGATCGCCATCGAGCACGGCGTCGGTCGCGGCAACGTTGCGGCGCACGGGCAGCGGGTGCATCAGCAACGCATTGTTCGTGGTCGCCATCAATGGCTCGTCGACACGCCAGTCTTGCAGCGATCGCTTAACCATCGCCTCACGTTCCGGGTCGTCCCAATACTTCGTGCAACCCCAGGAGCGCGCGTAGAGCACTTCGGCACCCTTGGCGGCTTCGTGGTGGTCATTGCTGACGCGAACGGATCCGCCGGCGTCGGTCGCCGCGATCTTGCTGCGCTCGAGCACTTCGTCATCGACTTCGAAGCCGAGTGGGTGGGCGAGCGTGATGTCCATGCCCATCAACGCGGCCAGCTGCAGCACCGAGTGCGTCGGGCCGAGCGACTTGGGCTCGGGGTGGTTGCACCATTGCAGCGTCAGCTTGCGGTTCTTCAGCGATACCAGGTTCTCCCGCATCGTCAGCACATCAGCGAGTGCTTGGCACGGATGCTCGAACGATGTCTCCAGGTTGATGACCGGAACCGATGCGTGTTCGGCGTAGCTGCGCAGCAACAGTTCTTGGCGATCGCGTTCCCACGTGCCCGTGCGAGCCGCAGCGCGAACCCCGAGCGCATCGACGTAGCGCGACAGCGTGCGTGCCGCGTCCTTGACGTGCTCCTCGGCGCGGCCATCCATGATGGCCTGCTCTTGCGGTTCGAGTTCGTAAAGGTCGTCGCTCGACAGGTTGATGCAGTGGCCGCCCAACTGCACCATGCCGACTTCGAACGACACCCGAGTGCGCAGACTCGGCTGGAAAAACAACAACCCAAGTGTCTTGCCGCCAAGCACCTGTCCAGGGCGCTTGCCCTTGACGCGCGTGGCGAGATCGAGAAGGTCGTCAAGTTCGTGCCGGGTCATTCCGGACGTGGATAAAAAGTCTCGCTTGCTCAATGTTCCTCGCTGCAGTGGACTGACGACGATAGATGCCAATGACGTCCCCGACAAGCGAAGACGAACGCTGGATTGCGCGTTGCCTCGAACTTGCGCGCGAAGCAGCCGCCAGCGACGAGGTGCCGGTCGGCGCGATTGTTGTGATCGATGGCGAGGTTGTCGGCGTTGGCCGCAACCGTGTGGAGGAGCTTCGCTCGCCTTTGGCGCATGCCGAAATGGAAGCCCTACAAGCGGCGCTGGCCAAGATGGGGGTGAAGCGTCTCCCTGATGCCGAGCTCTACTGCACGCTAGAGCCGTGCTTTTTGTGCGCTGGCGCGATCCTTCACACCCGGGTGCGCCGGGTCGTGTTTGGGGCGCGGGATCCCAAGTTTGGGGCGGTGCGATCGCTGGGCAATATACTCGAGGATGTTCGGCTGAATCATCGTTGCGAGGTGCTAGAGGGCGTCCAGGCGGACGAGAGCGCCGAACTACTGCGTTCCTTCTTCCGCAAGAAGCGTTGAGCCGCCGCCATCTGCACCTTTCCACGGTGGTCTGAATCGTCATTGCCCATGGCCTGTGTTGCCTCGGTAACGCAGGCGTCTTGCTGCAAGGATCCCAGGTGCCAGGACTTGGCTGTTGAAATGCGGCCGCCGATCTGCACGATCCTCGCCTCATTCGTTGCAGCGCCCCCAGGTGTTGTGACCCTCGCGGAGAGGTGCCAGAGTGGCTGAATGGCCCGGTTTCGAAAACCGGTTAGGGCGTAAGTTCTACGGGGGTTCGAATCCCCCCCTCTCCGCCACTTTTCCTCCTCCTGGGAGGAAAGGTCTGTCCCGCGTGGGGGAGCGCGGGCTGGCGTGGTATCGCGGCCATGCGGACCACGAACTGAAGTAGCTTGTCGTGTGGAGACTGCGGGCCACCTACTCGTGGATCGGCGGCGCGTATTGTTGCGCGACTTTCTCGAACTCGTCAGACTTGCACGTGCGGCACGCTGCGTTCCTTGTCGTCGTCGAGCTCGAAGAACGTCGGCATCTCAATGCCTGCGACAGAACCGACGATGCTGGTCGGGAACGCTTCGCGCAGGTCACGCATCTCGCGCACGTTGCCGTTAAAGAAGCGGCGCGATGCGGCGATGCGATCTTCGGTGTTCGCCAGCTCTTCTTGTAGCACGCGGAAGTTAGCGTCGGCCTTTAGCTCGGGGTAGCCCTCGGCGACGGCGAACAGCGTCTTCATGCCGAGCTGTAGCGCGTTCTCGTCCCGACCTTGGCTCTCAGCCGTTCCGTGGTTGCCCATCGCTTGATTGCGTAGTCCGACGACGCGTTCGAGCGTTTCACTCTCGTGTTTGGCGTAGCCCTTAACCGTCTCGACTAGGTTCGGGATCAGGTCGTAACGGCGCTTCAACTCGATGTCGATGTCGGCCCAGCTCTCCTTGACCGTGTGCTTCAATCGAATGAAGCGATTGTAGGTGACGATCCACCAGATCAATGGAATGACGATGCCGACGCCGACGATAATGAGGACCGGTTCCATCAGCTATTGAGATCCTTCAGGAGGTGACGCGGCCACTGTTCGCAGAACTCACCGAGGAACTTGATCTGCGCTTTGAACTGTTCGGGATCCCAGCGCCGGCTGCCGTCACTGAGGCATATCGCGCCATCTTCGATGTCGATCATCGGAGGTCGCGTCGCCAACAGGAACTCCATCATGCGCGGGTGCAGCACGTCGTAGGCGAAGCGCTTGTCGTCCGACTTGACGTAGAACTTGCGGCTGAACTCGGCTGACTCAAAGTCGATGTCGTCGAACCCGAATACGCCCTTGATCTTGTCGAACACACCTTCTGGCCGGATCAACAAGGGCGGCGTGTCCCACGGCGGGTGCACGATCAGGTAGCTGAACTTGTAGGTCCGCGTCGAGCGGTTCTTGCCGTGGCCACTGGTGACCTTGTAACGGTAGTCGCCGGCGACGAGGTGGCAGCTCCTATCAAACAACGTGATCGAACCGTGCAGCGTGTTGCGCGCGACGCGCGAGTGGCCGCGGCGGAAGATCTCGAACTGCGCGTATTCGTCGTCGTGGCCGTGGTCGAGGCCGGGGTCGAACTGCAAGCCGAGTTCTTGGGCCAGTCCGGCGAGCGCTTCCTGCCGCTTCTTCTCGGCGAGCCAGGACATGTAGGCGACCGTCGCGACCAGCGCGATGCCGACGACGACGATCCCTATGACCATTGCGGGTTGCACGCCACCCAAGCTAGCGCTAACCCGTTGCTCGCGCCGACTACTTCTTCTTCGGCGTTTCCATTGTGGCGCCCTTTTGATGTCTGTCCGCGATTGCCTGCTTCGCGGCGGCCTGGATGTCGGTGTCTTTGTCCTTGGTCCAGTCGATCAGGTAAGGCAGCGACTCTGGCGTGTTCCGCAGTGCCAGCGAACGGATCGCCAGCAGCAGTTGTGATTTGGCTTCGCTCGGCATGGCTTGCCCGATGAGCTTCGCGGCAGCAGCCGCCGGCGTTAGTTCGACCTTGCCGACGCGTGCCCGGAAGTTGCGCTGCTCTTGTTCTTCGCGCAGTTGTGCCAATAGAGCCCGCACGCCCTTGCGGGCACACTCGATCTCGTCTTGCAGGAACGGCAGGAACAAGCCGGCGGTCTCTGAGCCGGCGATGCGTGCCAGGGCTTTGCATTGACGTAGCGGGCGGGCCCTACCTAGGCGCCGCAACTAGCGGCCCGTCACGCGGAAAGGCAGGTCGCAAAGATCGCGGCAAGCAACCGCATCGCATCCCGTTATGCGGTCGCTACGGCAGCGTTTCCCACAAGAACGCATACGCCAGCGCCGACATGAACGCCGCTTGCGTGTTGTCCGCGGCGCCGCCGTGACCACCTTCGATGTTCTCGTAGTAGAGAACGTCGTGACCCAGTTCGAGCATGCGCGCCATCATCTTCCGGGCGTGGCCGGGGTGCACGCGGTCGTCGCGCGTCGACGTCGTGAACAACACCTTCGGATAGGTCGCGTCCTTTCTGACGTTGTGGTACGGCGAGTAGCGCCGCAGCCATTCGGCTTCGACAGGTTGCTCAGGGTCGCCGTACTCACCAACCCACGAAGCCCCGGCGAGCAGTTTGTGGTAGCGCAGCATGTCGAGCAGCGGCACCTGACAGACGACCGAACGGAACAGGTCCGGATACATCGTCGTCATGTTACCCATCAACAAGCCGCCGTTGCTGCCGCCTTGGATGCCGAGGTGTCGCGGTGAAGTGATTTGCGAGTCGATCAAGTGGCGCGCGACCGCTGCGAAGTCTTCGTAGCTCTTGTTGCGGTTCTCCTTCAACGCCGCTTGGTGCCAGCGCGGACCAAACTCGCCGCCGCCGCGGATGTTGGCGACCACGAAGACGCCGCCTTGCTCTAGCCAACTCGCGCCGACGGTTGCGCTGTAGTTCGGCGTCAGCGAGATTTCGAAGCCGCCATAGCCGTAGAGCAGCGTCGGGTTCTTGCCGTCGCGGGTCGCCGATTCACGCATGACCAGGAAGTAAGGAATGCGTGTGCCGTCCTTCGATGTCGCTTCGCGTTGTTCAACGACCAGGCCGTCGGTGTCGAAGAACGAAGGCAGGCTCTTGAGCTTCTTGGCGGGACCGCCGCCAATCGAACCCATCCACAAGCTGGTCGGCGTCAGGTAGTCGGTGATCGTCAACCAGAAGGCGTCGCCTTCTTCGTCATCGACCGGCGACGCGTAGATCGTGCCGAACTTGGGTAGGCCAGGAAGGGCTTCGAGAGCCCATTTGCCGTCCTTGTGCGTCGCGACTTGCACAACGTTGCGAACGTTGTCGAGCACATTGATCAGCAGGTGGTTCTTGGTGCCCGTCCAACCCGCCA